>NZ_AP026764.1:1570190-1884228 GCF_026000435.1 Vibrio sp. STUT-A11
CCAAAAAACGAATTATTACGCTTCGCCACTGCACTTTCTGCGTTAGCAGTCAGTCAGGTCGGCGTTGGACTTACCAGTCAGGAAGAACTGGAGAACATTAAGCTACAAACTCAAGTGAGCGAGCTTAACTCTAATACAAACTTAGACAATAACTAAGGAACAGAAGGTTATCAGTATGAATATTGCCATTATTACAGCCTGTCCAAGTGGTGTTGCAAACAGCATCCTGGCAGCAGGACTACTCGATCAAGCGGTAACTAAACTAGGTTGGAATGCGAAGATTGAATGTCAATCGAGCATCATTGAACCTAATTTGCTTACAGACGCTGACATTGAACAAGCTGAAGCGATCGTTATTGCTGCGAATACTCCAGTTGATACCTCTCGTTTCGTTGGCAAAAAAGTCTATCAATCAGATATCAGCGCTGTAGCAAAAGATGCAGAGGCATTTCTGCAAACAGCTGTAGAGAGTGCGACTTTACTTGAGCAAGCAACAGTAACTACAGCACCTGCAGAAGCTTCTTCTAGCTCTTCAGTTAAGAAAATTGTCGCAATTACAGCGTGTCCTACGGGCGTAGCACATACCTTTATGGCAGCGGAAGCGCTGGATGAAGAAGGTAAACGTCGAGGCCACCAAATCAAAGTGGAAACTCGCGGCTCTGTCGGTGCGAAAAACCAACTGACTGAGCAAGAAATCGCAGACGCGGACTTAGTTATCATCGCTGCAGATATCGAAGTGCCACTTGACCGCTTTAACGGTAAGAAAATGTACCGCACCAAAACAGGTCCTGCGCTTAAGAAAACAGCGGAAGAGATGGATAAAGCCTTTGAGCAGGCTACCGTTTACCAGCACTCTGGCGCTGCATCAAGTGAAGGCGCAACAGAAGAGAAGAAAGGTGTGTACAAACACCTGATGACGGGTGTATCGCACATGCTTCCAGTGGTCGTTGCTGGTGGTTTGATCATCGCCCTATCCTTCGTGTTCGGTATCGAAGCCTTTAAAGAAGAAGGTACTATGGCCGCTGCACTGATGAATATCGGTGGTGGTTCTGCGTTCGCGCTGATGATTCCGGTTCTTGCAGGTTTCATTGCCTTCTCGATTGCTGACCGTCCGGGTCTTGCTCCGGGTTTGGTTGGCGGTATGTTGGCTAGCTCTATCGGATCTGGTTTCTTAGGTGGCATTGCTGCAGGTTTTATTGCGGGTTACGCGGCGAAGTTCTTGGCAGATAAAGTATCACTGCCACAATCTATGGAAGCACTCAAACCGATTCTGATTATTCCTTTCGTTGCGACCCTGTTTACCGGTTTAGTGATGATCTACATTGTTGGTGGTCCGGTTGCAGGTATCATGAATGGTCTGACTGAATTCCTAAACAACATGGGCTCAGACCGTGCAGTGCTACTGGGTATTATCCTTGGCGCAATGATGTGTTTCGACTTGGGTGGTCCGGTAAACAAAGCAGCTTATGCGTTCGGTGTTGGTCTACTGGCTTCTCAAACTTACGCACCAATGGCGGCAATTATGGCTGCTGGTATGGTTCCGGCTCTGGGTATGGGTCTGGCTACATTCCTTGCGAAGAAGAAATTTGAAGAAAGTGAGCGTGAAGCGGGTAAAGCATCATTTGTGCTGGGCTTATGCTTCATCTCTGAAGGTGCAATCCCGTTCGCAGCGAAAGATCCAATGCGCGTTATCCCATCTTGTATGGCAGGTGGTGCGTTAACAGGTGCACTTTCTATGCTGTTCGGTGCAAAACTTATGGCACCACACGGTGGTCTGTTTGTACTACTTATCCCTAACGCAATCACGCCAGTATTGATGTACTTGGTAGCAATTGCTGCAGGTACTGCGGTAACAGGTTTCACTTACGCATTCCTTAAAAACAAAGCAGAAGCAAAGCAAGAAGTTACTGCTTAATATTCTTTTAAAGCCCCCTGGCATATTACGCCTCTCTCATATTCCGGTTGAGAGAGGCGTTTTTTTATTCAGCGCTCAATACGAAAAAAGCCCTGAGAAAATCTCTCAGGGCTAGGCAGGAATCTGACTCAATACAAGTCAGGAGTCCTTATGCAGTGGTCGTATTCCAATCACAGTAGATAAGTGGTTAAAGATAGCGCAGGAAAAATGCTTGAGAACAAGGCGGAAATTTTCGATAAGTAGTTATTCTACAATCAACTTTCTTTATAAACGAAAAATCCAACGCCGTTATCGAGTATTTTAACAAGCTAGAATGACCATTTATTTACTACGATTGGGACTTATCCTAAACAGAATCGCAAACATCACTGGCACTACTATCAGTGTCAGTACTGTAGCAAAACCAAGTCCTGCCATAATCGTTATCGCCATTGAGCCAAAAAAGGCGTCAAAAACGAGGGGAATCATACCTAAAATGGTCGTCACAGCCGCCATACTTACTGGGCGAACACGGCTTATCGCACTATCTACAATAGCGAGATAAGGATCTTTTCCTGATGCCAATTCAAGGTTAATTTGATCGAGTAACACAATACCGTTTTTCAGTATCATTCCGCTCAAGCTCAATAAGCCTAAGAATGCGGTGAAGCTGAAAGGCATGTTTGTCGTCAACAAACCGAACGACACACCAATAATGGACAACGGCACGGTAAACCAAATAACTAACGGTTTTTTGACCGAGTTAAACAGTAAGATGGTGATGATGAACATCAGCAAATAACCCATCGGCAATGAGCCGAACAAGGCATCTTGTGCATCTTTCGATGACTCGTATTCCCCACCCCATGTAATTTCGTAACCATCAGGCAGATGTAATGCCATCACTTTAGGTTGTACACGAGCAAACAAACTTGCCGCGGTATCTTCACTCAGCACATCGTGGTCAGCCAATACCGTCAAAGTACGCTTACGGTCACGACGTTGAATCAGTGGCTCATTCCAATCTAACTTCACACCATCGATGATTTGATCAACAGGGATGTAAGTTTGTAGCGATGGGCTCCAGATATTCACATTTTGCAGAGATTCAAAATCCACACGCTCTTCTTCCGGAAGTCGGGTCAGAATAGGCAGAGTGTGTGTTCCGTCGCGTAAATAACCTAATGCGCGACCACCAAATGCCATCTGTAATGTGCTTGACAGATCTTCTTTCGAAATCCCTAATCGACGCGCCTTCGACTCATTAAATGCCGGAACGAGCTCTTTAGTGCGCTCACGCCAGTCATGACGAATATTTCTCGCACCAGAGTCGGTATGTAAAATGTCTTCTACTTTTACCGCCAAATCTCTAAGTACCTGTGGATCTGGACCAGTAATTCTCGCCTCAATTTTAGACGCTGGGGACGGACCAAACTCCATCAACTTAAACTGAAATGTCGGCTCGTTAAATTTCTTGGCTAAGTTGGCATCCAACGTATCCAGAAGCGTGAACATATTCTCGCGATCCGTTGCCCTAACCTGGAACTGAGCATAAGCTTCGTAGCTTCTCTCGGGCTGGTAAGTCAGAACAAAACGCTGCATACCTTGACCGATTGATACCGACACAAAATCTATATCGTCTTGTTCTCTAATGAAACTTTCAACTATTTCTGCTTTTTTCGTTGTTTCGCGAATATCAGTGCCTTCAGGCATCCACATATCCACGTAAAACATCGGCGTGTTAGATGGCGGGAAGAATTGCTGTTTAACATTGCCAAACGCCACAACTGCACCCACGAGTAATGCCACCATAGCGGCTACGGTCAACCATCTAAAACGCAGAGCAACCTTGAGTAACGCTCCGAATGCGACAAACAGCCAACCTTTGTAAGGGTCTTGGTCTTCATCACCAACTTCTTTATCTTCTTCTTTTAACAAAAGGTTGGCTAAAAACGGAGTCAGCGTAATAGCCGTTACCCAGCTCAGGAACAACGAGAAGCAAAGCACCCAAAACAACGAGCCCATGAACTCACCCGTCGCATCTTGCGAAAGCCCGATTGGTGCGAATGCCGTAATGGCGATTACGGTCGCCCCTAGCAGCGGCCACTGAGTCTGCTTTACAATATCTACGGCGGACTGAACCTTTGAGCGCCCTTTCTTTAGACCAACGAGGATACCTTCAACAACAACAATTGCATTATCCACCAGCATACCTAAAGCAATGATCAAAGCACCGAGAGAAATCCGATGAAGCTCGATGTTGTAGTAATTCATTAGGATAAACGTACCAAACACCGTCAATAGAAGTACGGCACCGATGATGACACCACTACGTAACCCCATGGTAAACAGCAGAACGATGATTACGATCGCAACCGCTTCAGCCAGACTAATGACGAAAGCCTTTACGGACTGATCCACCTCTTGTGCCTGGTTGTAGAAGTAGTTCATATCAAGACCAGCCGGCTTAATGGACTCAAGATTACTTAGCTCAGCATCAATACGTTCACCGACTTCGACCACATTGACACCGGACGCAAAAGAGATCGCAATGTTGATCGCTTTTTTGCCGTTAAACAAGATCACGTTGCTTGGTTTTTCCTGAATGCCACGTGAAATCGTCGCAACATCCTTCAAGCGGATCAGGTTCCCAGTATCCCGTCCGTGAATGATCAGGTTTCCTAGCTCTTCTACAGTATTGAGCGTACCGCTAGGACGAATAATGAGA
Source organism: Vibrio sp. STUT-A11 (assembly GCF_026000435.1). Lineage (NCBI taxonomy): Bacteria > Pseudomonadati > Pseudomonadota > Gammaproteobacteria > Vibrionales > Vibrionaceae > Vibrio > Vibrio sp. STUT-A11. Next base: position 1,574,813 of record NZ_AP026764.1, read on the forward strand.
CTTTCGCCATTGACCATCACTTCACCTGCTGACACCACACTGTTTTGTTGGTTTAGCAAGCTCGCGACCACGTTCATGTCAATGTTTAAAGACGCAAGGCGATCTAATGAGATCTCGACAAACAACATCTCCTGTTGGTCGCCACTAATATCAACTTTACCGACCCCTTCGATCAATTCTAATTCACGGGTTAGATGGTCAGCATAGCGTTTGAGTTCGACATAGTCATAGTCGTCACCCGTTAACATCAGCATCACACCGTACACGTCACCGAAATCATCAATGATCTGAAGAGATTGCACACCTTGCGGTAAATTTGGTTGCAGGTCATTAATCTTACGGCGCATTTCGTCCCAAATTTGTGGCAGCTCGTCTGGACCATAGTCCATCTTCATGCTGACCATGATTTGTGACATGCCATCCGACGACGTTGAGGTAATAAAGTCAATATATGGGAGTTTACGAATCTCTTTTTCCAGCGGATAAGTGAGTTCTTCTTCCACTTCCTTAGATGTTGCCCCTGGATAAGTAGAGATGATCATCGCTTCTTTGATGGTGAACGCTGGATCTTCCAGCCGGCCCAGCTCAAGGAATGAAGTGATACCACCAATGGCGAGAATAACAATGAACAGCCAACTGATGACTTTATTTTTTATGGAATACTCAGCAATGTTCATTATTGTCCCTTCTCCACCACTTCCACCTGTTTGCCTTCACGTAATTTACGTAAGTTTGAGTTCACTAATACATCGCCTCTGCTGACGCCAGATGAGACAATGGCGCCTTCACCGTTTACTTGTGAAACAGCGACAGGCACTTTAGTGACGTTGCCATCCTTCATTTTCCATACAAAAAACTCATTGCTGTGACTGCCTGCTTGCAGCGCCGTAACGGGAATACTGTAACCATCAATCGACGTGATACCCGCTTCGACCATATCAACCAGTACGCTAACGCTTGTACCTGGTAAGATTTCTTTTTCAGGTTGGGGCATCGTGAGATACATTTCATAAGTCTGAGTATTGGTGTTCGGCTCACTCGTGTACTCCAGGTAATCCAACAAGTAAGATTTCGTATCGCCAGAGAATGTCGCACTAGGTTGATAGTTTACATTTTCAGTTTTCGGATTTACGAGCGCCAGAACGTTGTCTGAGAGTTCTATGCGTACATACACCATGTTGTTTTGATAAAGATTAAGTACCGTTTCTCCCGCACCAACTTGCTCGAAACGTTCTTTATATACGTCAGATACCTTGCCCGAAAACGGCGCAAAAAGACGCGTGTAGTTCAACTGGTTGGTCGCACTATAGAAATTCGCTTCTGCTAACTCTTTATTCGCGGTCAGTTCGTCCAGTTCCGCTTTTGAAATCATTTGGCGATCATATAAATCTGTACCACGCTTCAATTGGCGAATGGCCAACGTGTATTGAGCTTCTGCATCGTTGATTGCTTGCTTTTCTTTACTGTCATCAAGCTTGGCGAGCATTTGGCCTTGTTTAACCACATCACCCGCTTTTACGAGAACATGCTGAATTTCACCCGCGAGCCGGAACGCGATTGGAGTCTGCTCAGCCGGAACCACAATCCCTTTAAAAGCTCTGAACTGGCTTTTCACCGGCGCACCGACTGATACGGATGAAACATACAGTGAATGTTCAGAAGCCATTTGGGTATCGCCTTGGCAACCAGTTAGGACCGCAAGCGCGATAGCAGAAACCGTAAACAACTTACCTTTCATTAAATACCTCCCTCTCGAACCCAAGCTTTAACTACCTGACCTTCGACTAAGTGTTCAACACCAGCAATAACAACGTAATCATCACTTTTTAGTCCGGATTCAACGCTACCACTGTCGCCAAGTGACAATGTCACCTTTCTTACTTGTTGTGTTTCACCATCCATTACCCATACTTCACCACGGTTGGTTTCCTTACTCACCCAAGCTGACTGAGGCAATATCACTGAGTCGGAGACATTCTGTTTCGCGATATGAACTTGGCCTGTCATACCTGTAAGTAAGTTGCGCTCAGAAGGACGAGTGATGGTCACAATCGCTTCATAGCTATTAGTATCGGAATTAGGTTGCGTTGAAATTTCTTTGAACTTACCCGGAATGCGTTTGTTCGGTTCGCTATCCATCGTCACCCACATGTGTGCTTCCTTTAAAGAAGCAAGCGATACAGACTCTGCGTAAGTTACTGGTAATGTAAAAGAGACATCCAGGGTGCTGTTGTCAATCAGGTTTAGAATTTCCTGTTTCTCACCTACAACCTGAAAAGGTTTTACATACGTATAAGAGACAACACCATCAAACGGTGCATGGATCTTTGTGTAGCTTAAATCTGTTTTTGCCTGTTCGAAGTTCGCTAAAGCCGCTTTATATTGCGTTTCTTTTTGGTCGTACTCGTCAGTACTGATCAGCTTTTTCTTGTATAGACTCTTAGCTCTTTGCCACTGCGTTTGTGCAAGTGAGAATTGTGCTTGGGCGGAATTCAGCGCTAATTGAAGGTCTTTCGGATCCAACGTTGCTAACACATCGCCTTTTTTGACATCGTGACCCATTCTGACAAGCAACTGTTCAACTTCACCACCGACCTGAAACGACAACTGTGCACGATGTGTTGCATCTATTTGAGCGAGAAAAGCATCGGAATCAGCCACAGACAAATCCTTAACCGCCAGCAACTTCACAGGTTTAATCAAAGGTTCTGACGGCTCTGATATGGCTTTATTGCATCCAGTCAGCAGTCCAGTAAGACTTACTGTCATTACTGCGCCAACCAAAATGCGTTTTAGATATTGTTTACGCACCCGCTCTCTCCAAATTCAAATTTATTACACAGTCGTGCAGTATATTCCCATTTAGATATAGATCAACATATTTTCCATTTGTGTAATAAATAAATTAGTCAAATAGGCAAGTTTCTGGTAAAAGTAACGCGTTGATTATTACTCGGGAAATGTCGAACTATGAATGAGAGAAAGCAAGGCAGACGTAGCGCTGAAGCAGCTGAACACACAAAATGTGTCATCCTCAAGGTTGCTGCAGATATGTTTTGTGAGCTTGGTTTCGAGCGTGTCTCACTAAGAAATATCAGCGAGAAAGCAGGTGTTTCACATAGTTTGATCAGGCATCACTTCGGAAGTAAAGAAAAGATTTGGCAAGCCGTCAGCGATGCAATGGATGTGTACATGCAAGACTACATGGCTGAGTTGATCAACCAAATGCCAGAAGACACCCCATCCAACAAAAAGATTTATCTATTTACGGTGCGTATGCTGGCATTTACGTTAGTCTGCCCACACCCTATACAAATGATTGCAGATTCTATACGTCAAGATGATAACGCGCTATTTGATTACTTCTTGAAAACGAAAGAAGAATTTGCCGCGATTTTTTCTGGCATCTTTGAAGAATACAACCGTGAATATCCCAATGCTCAAATTGATCATTGGGAATCCAAGTGGCAAATGGTTCTGTTTGCTCATGGGGCGGTCACGCTAGCACCAATGATGCAGCAAACATGGCCAGATATTGCTGATGATAGAGAGAAAATGCTGTTAAGACACTGGGAACTGTTCAACACAATTGTTGCAACTCAATTCAACATTGCGAAAGAAGATGTTATCCATCCTGCTAAGCTAGAAGATCTCGTGATTAATGTGAGCTGTGCGATTGATGAAGCCGTTGGCGAAGAACTTTAATAGACCAGACAAAAATAAAAATGCCGGGCTAAATAGCCCGGCATTTTTCATCTAATCTAATTAGCCACGGTAGTAGCGTTGAGGTACGAAAGGCATTTTTTCTACTGTCATCGGTAGCATTTTACCGCGTACTTCAGCGAACAACTCCGTACCAATAGCAGCTAAATCTGCACGCACATAACCCATTGAAACTGGCTTACCTGCGTTAGGGCCAGCAGTACCGCTGGTTACTACACCGATTTGATTTCCGTCAGCATCAAACAGCTCCGCACCTTCACGAACTGGCGCTTTAGTTTGACCAACTAGGCCAACGCGCTTACGCACGACATCTTTGGTCTCAATTTGCTTAAGAATGATGTCTGTTCCAGGGAAACCGCCTTCACGTTCACCACCTGTGCGACGAACTTTTTGAATGCCCCAAAGTAAGCTTGCTTCAACTGGCGTTGTCGTTGTATCTAGATCGTGACCATATAGACAAAGTCCACATTCCAAACGCAATGAATCGCGAGCGCCAAGACCAATCCACTCAACTTCAGCTTCCGCTGTAAGTTTACGAGCTAGCTCTTCAGCGTGAGAATTTGGCACTGAGATTTCATAGCCGTCTTCACCCGTGTAGCCACTGCGGCTTACGATACATTCAGCGCCAAGGATTTCTAGTTTCTTCACGTCCATAAACAGCATATCCGCTACTTCAGCATTAAAGCGTTTAAGTACTTCAGCCGCTTTTGGACCTTGAAGTGCTAGTAGAGCGCGATCTTCGATGATTTCAAGTTCGACGTCAGCAGGAAGGTGAGCTTTAAGGTGAGCAATATCTTGCTCTTTACAAGCAGCGTTAACCACAACGAACAGATGATCACCCTGGTTTGCGACCATTAGGTCATCCATGATTCCGCCTTGCTCATTGGTAAAGAAAGCATAGCGCTGGTTACCTTGCGGCAAGTCAATAATGTCTACAGGAACCAATGTCTCCAGAAATGCTGCTGCACCCTCACCAATCAAACGAAGTTGACCCATGTGAGAAACATCAAACAGACCCGCTGCATCACGAGTGTGTAAGTGTTCCTTCTTAACGCCTAGTGGGTACTGGACAGGCATATCGTAACCCGCGAACGGGACCATTTTTGCGCCAACTTCAATATGAAGTGCATGCAGTGGTGTTTTCAGAAGTTCTTGAGTCATTTTCGTCTCCATTTAGATAGACCCGAGAATGCTGTCAGCATTCGCTTTCTATGTTTCCAATAATAAACACGCTTGATCTAATTTTGCACGAACAAGACGACTGTTGGCTTTCAAAAGTGTGACTTTTAACATTTTAATCACAACAAAAGGCTAAAAAAAGCGCTCAATTGAGTGATAGATCATCAACTGAGCGCCATTTTAACGAATTCACAACTGATAGCAATCGTTTGCTTTCACTATAGGAAATTTACAACTTTTTATCACTACTTGGCTGTGACCCAAAGAATCTGTGCATCTTCTTCACTGACACTGGTCAACATGTGTCCCATGTTCGCATCATAGTAAACACTGTCGCCTTCACACAGAACCACAGGTTCATAGAACTCAGAGTAGAACTTTACTTCGCCAGATAAGATAAGTAAGAACTCTTCACCGTCATGACGAACCCAGTCTTTGTACTCATCAAAGTGTCGGGCGCGGATCTGGCTCTTAAAGGGCATCATTTTCTTATTGGAAAGTTGAGTAGCAAGTAGCTCGTGCTCATAGGTTTGAGTCGGGTGAGGTTTACCTTCATTCTTTCGAGTAACATCCCTACGCCCAGTTGCGACTTTTTTTCTTGGTGGTTCAAAGAGTTGAGGCATGTCAATTTGCAAACCCAGCGCCAATTTTTGCATCGCCTGAAAGGTAGGAGAAATCTGCTCGTTCTCTATTTTACTTAGTGTAGAACGCGCCAGGCCGGTTCTTTGGCTCGCCTCTTCAAGTGTAATACCCAGCTTTGAGCGAATATCTTTAATACGCTGCCCAAGCTTTAAAGGCTCAATACTCTCATCATGATTATCTTTCGCAAGCGTCATCGATGGGTACTCATCATAAATACTTCCTGCCATAATTCCCTCTGTAATTGTTCTTATCTCTCTCCCTACATGCATTGTGCATGAACCGTATAATGGATAAAAGTCCACCAGGTTAATTAAAGTGTGCTCTCGTTAACAAAAATCGCAAGCGTGTTTCCTATAGGAAATTTTTTGTTGATTGTTCTCGCCCCAAGCGTTATGTTACAGCCTTGTTAGATGTAGAGATGCACTTTTCCGTAAACGATTAGGCGTGAGAGATTGGATTAGTCACGCACGATTCGACGGATTTTTGCCCATTTTTAGGGCTGGATGTTCGCTCTGTTCTGCTACGCAGTTCAGCTGTTTTGAGGACAAATGAACCTAACCGCAAACCAATAATTCAATCTATGCGGGTTCATTTTCAGATTTGGAAGGTCAACTACCATGAACAAGAGTTACCCTAACCACAGCTTGGAAAACTTTTTCTCTACCAACCTTTCTGCGACAGATGATGCTGTCTTTGCTGGAATTCAGGCGGAATTCGCTCGCCAAAACGAACAAATCGAACTTATCGCTTCTGAGAACATTGTTTCTAAAGCGGTAATGCAAGCTCAAGGCACTTGCTTAACAAACAAATACGCTGAAGGTTACCCTGGTCGTCGTTACTACGGCGGTTGTGAACACGTTGATACGGTTGAGGCAATCGCTATCGAACGCGCGAAAAAGCTTTTTAGTTGTGAATACGCAAACGTTCAACCTCACTCAGGCGCTCAGGCAAACGGAGCAGTAAAACTGGCTCTTCTTCAGCCAGGCGACACCATTTTAGGTATGTCATTAGACGCAGGTGGCCACCTTACTCACGGCGCACGCCCTGCTCTATCAGGTAAATGGTTCAATGCCGTTCAGTACGGTGTTGACCGCGAAACACTAGAAATTAATTACGAAGATGTTCGTGCTCTTGCTCTTGAGCACAAACCAAAAATGATCATTGCTGGTGGTAGCGCTATTCCACGTACTATCGACTTCGCTAAGTTCCGCGAAATTGCAGACGAAGTTGAAGCCATTCTAATGGTTGATATGGCGCACATCGCAGGTCTTATCGCGACTGGTGCTCACCCAAGCCCACTACCACACGCACACGTTGTAACAACAACAACGCACAAAACATTACGTGGTCCACGTGGAGGCATGATCTTAACGAATCACGAAGACATCATTAAGAAAATCAACTCAGCGGTATTCCCTGGCCTTCAAGGAGGCCCACTAATGCACGTTATTGCTGCAAAAGCCGTCGCATTTGGTGAAGCACTTGGCCCTGAGTTCAAAACTTATATCAATTCAGTGATCAATAACGCAAAAGTATTAGCTGAAGTATTGCAGACTCGCGGTTGCGACATTGTGACTGGCGGAACCGATACTCACCTGATGCTGGTTGACCTTCGCCCTAAGGGTTTGAAAGGTAACAAAGCAGAAGAAGCTCTCGAGCGTGCGGGAATCACATGTAATAAAAATGGCATCCCATTTGACTCAGAGAAGCCTATGATTACATCGGGTATCCGTTTGGGTACACCAGCTGGCACAAGCCGCGGCTTTGGCGCAGAAGAATTCAAGCTCATCGGTAATTGGATTGGCGATGTATTGGATGGGTTAGTCGAAAGCCCTGAAGGTAACGCAGAAGTAGAACAGCGCGTTCGCAAAGAAGTGAAAGCACTGTGCGGCCGATTCCCTCTTTACCAATAAACAATTTAAACGCAGTTATTTTTTGGAGATTAAGCAATGGACAACACATTGAAGTTTGCAGATAGCCACGAGTGGGTACGTGATAATGGCGATGGCACAGTAACTATCGGTATTTCTGAGCACGCACAAGAAATGTTGGGCGACGTAGTATTCGTTGACCTACCAGACGTGGAAGACGAAATTGAAGCTGGCGAAAGCTTCTCTCTTGTTGAGTCTGTAAAAGCAGCTTCAGATATCTACGCGCCTATCAGCGGTGAAGTTGTAGAAATCAACGAAGAGCTTGAAGATAGCCCAGAGCTAATCAACGAAGAACCATATGAAGGCGGCTGGATTGTTAAAGTTAAGATGTCTGACCCATCAGAACTAGACAACCTAAAAGACGCAGAAGAATACCTAAACTCTATCGAAGAAGAGTAATTAGGAAGATTTGCAAAGCTGCCCCCGCCCGGAAGGCAGCTTTTTTTTCAATGTTCGGACCTTATTAGTAACGACCCGATACGTTACCCGAACGATGGAGTAGGTAAAGGACAATGACTGAATTACTTCAAAGCCTCAGCACACAAAATGAGTTCGTTGCTCGCCACAACGGCCCAAACAAATCCGACCAACAAAAAATGTTGGATGCGATCAATGTTGCTAACCTTGACGCACTTATCGAAGAAACGGTTCCAGCACAAATTCGCCTAGAAAAGCCACTAGCACTAGCAGAGGCGAAAAGCGAAGCAGACATGCTGGTTGCGATGCGCAAATTCGCTGATCAAAACCAAATTAAACGTACGTTCATCGGCCAAGGTTACTACAACACCTTCACGCCAAATGTCATTCTACGTAACGTACTAGAAAACCCAGGCTGGTACACAGCTTACACTCCTTACCAACCAGAGATATCTCAAGGTCGTCTGGAAGCACTTCTGAACTACCAACAAATGGTCATGGATCTAACTGGTATGGAAATCGCGAACGCTTCTCTTCTTGATGAAGCAACGGCAGCAGCTGAAGCGATGACGCTATGTAAGCGTGCGGGTAAGAGCAAAAGTAACGTATTCTTCGTGGCTGACGATGTTCACCCACAAACTCTAGAAGTTGTAAAAACTCGTGCGAAATATATTGGCTTTGAAGTACTCGTTGATTCACTTGAATCACTACCAGAACAAGACGTATTTGGCGCACTTGTTCAATACCCAGGCACAACGGGTGAAGTACGTGATCTAACCGACATCATCGCGAAAGCACAAGCTAACAAAACGTTGGTAACGGTTGCTACTGACCTACTTGCTTCTACTCTGCTGAAACCAGCAGGCGAAATGGGGGCAGACGTGGTTATCGGTTCTGCTCAGCGTTTCGGTGTACCAATGGGTTACGGCGGTCCACACGCAGCATTCATGGCAACTCGTGACAAGCATAAGCGTACAATGCCAGGTCGTGTAATCGGTGTTTCTATCGATGTAAACGGCAACCAGGCACTGCGCATGGCAATGCAGACACGTGAACAGCACATCCGCCGTGAAAAAGCGACATCAAACATCTGTACTGCGCAAGCACTACTGGCGAACATGGCATCTTTCTACGCGGTATTCCACGGCGCAGAAGGTCTACGCACGATCGCTCGTCGCACTCACCACATGACTGCGATTCTGGCTGCTGGTCTGACTAAGTCTGGCTACGAGCTTGCTCACAATAGCTTCTTCGATACCATCACACTCAATACTGATGGCAAAACTGAAGAGCTTTACGCGAAAGCACAAGCGGCAGACATCAACCTACGCCTCCTTCAAGGTGAAGGTCAAGGCGGCAAACTAGGTATCAGCTTAGACGAAACAACAACCACTGACGACATCAACGCTCTATTTGAGGTGTTTGGTGTACAACAAGATGTTAACGCTCTGTCTTCTGAAATCTCTGGCAACGAGTTTGCTGCTATTCCTGAAGCGCTACGCCGCACGTCTAAGTTCCTGACTCACCCAGTATTCAACACGCACCACAGCGAAACGCAAATGATGCGTTACCTGAAACAGCTAGAGAACAAAGACTTCTCTCTGACTCACGGTATGATCCCACTGGGCAGCTGTACAATGAAACTGAACGCAGCAGCAGAGATGATCCCTGTTACTTGGCCTGAGTTTGGTTCTATCCACCCATTCGCTCCTCTAGAGCAAGCGGCAGGTTACTCTGCGCTAGCGAAAGATCTGAAAGAGAAGCTATGCGAAATCACTGGTTACGATGATTTCTCTCTACAGCCAAACTCTGGTGCGTCTGGTGAATACGCAGGCCTTATCGCGATTCAACGCTACCACGACAGCCGTGGCGAAGGTCACCGTAACGTATGTTTGATCCCAAGCTCTGCGCACGGCACTAACCCAGCGACAGCGTCAATGGTATCAATGAAAGTGGTTGTGGTTAAATGTGATGAAGATGGCAACATCGACATGACAGACCTAGCAGCGAAAATCGAGAAACACAAAGACAACCTATCAAGCATCATGATCACTTACCCTTCTACGCACGGCGTATACGAAGAGCACGTGAAAGAAGTATGTGAAATGGTTCATTCAGCAGGTGGTCAGGTTTACCTGGACGGCGCAAACATGAACGCGCAGGTTGCTCTAACGTCTCCAGGTTTCATCGGCTCTGACGTTTCTCACCTGAACCTACATAAAACCTTCTGTATCCCACATGGTGGTGGCGGTCCAGGTATGGGTCCTATCGGTGTTAAATCTCACCTGGCGACTTTCCTACCAGGTCACATCGAAAATGGTGTAGAAGGTAAAGAGTTAGCGGTTTCTGCAGCAGATATGGGTAGCGCATCTATTCTACCTATTTCTTGGGCTTACATCGCAATGATGGGTGAAGCTGGCCTACAAGAAGCGACTAAAGTTGCGATTCTGAACGCCAACTACGTGATGGAGCGTCTGCGTCCACACTACCCAATTCTTTACCGTGGTAAAAATGGCCGTGTGGCGCACGAATGTATCGTTGATATTCGTCCGCTTAAAGAAGAAACAGGCATCAGCGAAGAAGACATCGCGAAGCGTCTAATGGACTACGGTTTCCACGCGCCAACAATGTCATTCCCAGTTGCTGGTACACTGATGGTTGAACCAACTGAATCAGAAGATTTGGAAGAGCTAGACCGCTTCTGTGAGGCAATGATCGCAATCCGTGAAGAGATGACAAAAGTGAAAAACGGTGAATGGCCACTAGAGAACAATCCTCTGGTTAACGCACCGCATACTCAAGTGGATCTTGCAGCGGCAGAATGGGATCGCCCTTACTCTCGTGAGCTAGGCTGCTTCCCATCGAAAGCGACTAAGTCTTGGAAATACTGGCCAACTGTGAACCGTGTAGATAACGTTTACGGCGACCGTAACCTAATCTGCTCGTGCCCAAGCATTGATAACTACGAAGACTAATTTCGTATTGATGATCACAGATAACCAAGTTGGAAACTGACTTGAGTAACAAAAGGCGAACCGTTTGGTTCGCCTTTTCTGTAAATACGCCAACGTAGACAGGCTCTATTTGTATCTATACCTGTCTGACTAGTTGATCCAGCCTAGCAGTTGCCACCATAGAAAATCTAAAGGCATCAGAAAGAAAACCGTAATCGCGGTTAAAGGCAGGGTTATTTTTAACAATTTAGACAAAGGTTCGTTGGATAATTGCATAGCAACGACTAGTGGCCCCACCTGATAAGGGAAAAGCACGGTTGAAAAACCGATAACCTGAGTCATTAAAACTGCAGGTAGAGAAAAGCCGGTTACTTGGGCGAAACCTTCTGCCATCGGTGTCAATACAGTTGGAACGCCTGGGATTGTTGCAACCAGTCCTGTCAGGGTAGAAATAACAGACAGTGCCATGAAGCTTAGGAATGCGTTACTTTGATCGGCTGGCAGCAGATGACTGAACAATTCACCCATGGCTGAAGCAATTCCTGACTCATTTACCAACGCTCCCAGTCCCAATGCACCGGCAACAAAAATCACGGTGGCAAAATCAACGGAACTATTAAACGCTTTTGGCTCGACCACGCCCCATTTAGGTAAAAGAAGAATAATCGCGGTGACTAAACCTACCCAAGCTGGGTTTATGCCGTGAATCGTATCTGTTATCCAGAATAACAGTGTGAATGCGAGCAAAATTCCGACTTTCTTCTGATCCTTTTGGCTAGAAGCGAAGCTTTCGCTGTTGGTCTCTTCATTCTCAGCTGGCACAGCAATTTCGTCTGGAAAAATACGCAGAACCAACCAAATGACCACTAGTGATTTAAGGATTCCTAACACAGGGAAATGGAGAAGCAGGTATTCAGTGTAGCCGAAGGTAAGGTTGAAAAGAGTTTCGCTGGAACCAGCTAAGATCATGTTTGGAATATTAGCGGGCAAAATTGCAAAACTGGGCATATTGCATGAGATGGCAAGAGCGGTTGCAATGCCAATTCGGCCATTACTGCCTTTCTTAAGTCCTACCGTGTCCGCCAATGCCATACCGATAGGTATTAATACAACAGCTCTACCTACAGAAGAAGGCATGATAAAACCCAGTAACATGGCACTCAATACCAAGCCAGCGATAAGGCGAGAATAACTGACCGTTAAATAAGGGGAAATGAGTATTGCAAGCTTTTGTCCTAATCCTGATTTGGAAATTGCCGCTCCAATGATAAATCCCGAAATGATTAACCATACAGCGGTAGAACCAAAACCCGCAAATACTATGGATGGTGAAATCAATCCTAATGTTGTTACCAAAGCAAAGAAGATCAAACCAGCAAGAAAAGGAGGGACACAGCCTGAACTCCAAAAAACAAGCGTTACCAATACAACGGCGGCGCTTTGAGAAAATAGCTCAGACTGACCTGAAAAAGAATAGTTACTAATAAAAAGTGCAAATGTGAGCGCGATTATTATTACGACGGATTTTATATTTAGCCGGCTGACCATTTATGTTTCTCCTTGGCTTATATTTATAGTTGAGGTCAACAGCCCCTAGCTATATTGTTGATTTGTTCTTAAAATACTCTTTTTTATGGCGCGTGAGTAAGACTAGATGTCAAAACATATTTCCAACACGACAATGTTTTCCCCCAGTGATGTCGCTTTCATTTTGGACGCCACTCAGCCAGTTCTTACCCACAGTCGCAGTATGGTTGCTGAGTCATCGATTAAGCCGCATGCCCATCCTAGAGGGCAACTTCTTTGGGCTGCCAAAGGCATATTGCGAGTGACCAGTGAAAAAGGGGTTTGGGTTGTCCCATCTACGCATGCGGTTTGGATTCCTGGGGGACATTATCATCAGGTGAGCAATGAAACTGCCACTCAAACCAGAAACCTATATATCGATCCTTCGTTCTGTGTTCGCCAGAACTCCGATAAAGTCATCATGTTGAAAATGAGTTCGTTAATGCGTGAGATCATACTCAAACTCACAGAAAGCCCGGAGCCTCTCACCAAAGCAAGAGTTCATCACTTAGGCTTGGTTGCTCTTGATGAACTTGAGTCGTTGGAAGCACTGGAGCTCTTTATTCCATCCGGCAATGATCCTCGCCTGCAACGATTGATCAGTATTATTGTTAATCACCCAGAGCAATCATTATTGCTTGAAGAGCTCGCAACTCAGGTAGGGGCAAGTGTTCGTACTATTGAAAGGTTGTTTAAAGCAGAGACGGGGCTAACATTCCGCCAATGGCGTAGTCGCTTTCGTTTGATGAATTCACTAGAGAAAATTGCTCAGGGTCAAAACACAACATTAGTTGCACACCAGCTGGGGTATAGCAGTGTGAGCAGCTTTATATCGTCGTTTAAAAAACTGTTTGGTTGCACACCTCAGGAATACGCTCAAAGGTAATTCTTTTATTTTATTGCGCTTGGCGAATTATAAATTTCGCAGTTGTTGTTTCTCGTTTCCTAAACCCCTCCCCCCATAAAATCACCTGATTCTTCACTTTTTACCGTTCTCAACTTGATATTATGCATTCAGGTTACTAATTTAAAAGTAATACGCTGCAAGGAAGACGTACATTGACTGAGGGTAAAGTCATACTTGGTTGCATGAATAGCTTAGCTGTTGACGAATGTGCGACGCTTTCGATGATGGTGAAGCGCCAACTCAAAGCCTTAGTTGTTAAGGCTTCAGATACAACTTGTGCAAAGAAAGCTCGAGGCAGTTCGGCTTTCTCCAATTTCTTTAGCTTGACTTTGTTTACGACGTTTCATCGCATGATATTTCAATCTGTTGATGCTAAGACACCCTCACTGATGGGGATTGATAACACCCTTACTGCAAACAATCATAAAATCAGTCATTTATTACAATACCTATTACCTCCTAATTGGTCTCTCTGTTTGAAAGACTATCTTGCTGGCTTTTACACAAGTCAATCGCCTGAAGCTTTGAATTATGGGAATTTTCTCAGGGAGGAATAAATGATCAATTTTGACGTATTAAATCGATATATGGATAACGATGTAGACATCATTATCACCGTGCTTTCAACCTACTTGGAGGAACACGTTGACAGTTTGGAGCGTATTAATGAGTTGTATGCCAAAGAAGATTGGCCAGAACTACAATTGTTAGCGCACAGTTTAAAAGGAGTATTAGAAAGTTTTGGCGAAGATACCGCCGTCATAGCGTTGCAAGAGATCGACGAAGATACACGTAAAAATATTGCACCAGATGTGTCAGATATCACTATCGTTAATAGGGAGCTATTAACGATTAATCAGCAAATTTTTGCTTATTTAGACAATTTAAATAGCAAACCATTATAGGCTTAAAACGGGGGGATAGATGGCAATGAACAACAGCAACTTTAGAGACCTCATTGATTCGCTCAAAGATTTAACGTCAACTCAAAAAAGATACCTTATTAGCCGAACAAAAATGTCATTGGATGATGAGAACGGCATATTAAGAACTGATGATCTACTTACGCAAGAAGAGTTGGAAGCGTTGCTTACTCCAACCAACACAACCGAATCAAAATAATAACAATTCGTCAGCAAGCTAGGAGCCAGGTAGAGCAATCACGCTTTACTTGGTTTTGAGAGTTTTATCGTCTCCATCACCGAGTCTATACCAATCAATTAACATATGTGCTTTAGGAGCCCTGGATAAAACAAATTCCCTCCCCCTTTATCCGCAGCTCTGGTTACTGACTTAGCACATTACTCATTGATTGTTCATCTCTAAAGCGATTGTAATCTTCTGCTAATAACTGATGCTGGTAACGCGTATAAGATAAAGCTTCGTTGGAGACAACGATCTGATTTTCTTTTTCAATCAGTTGGCCTCGCAACTGTTTGATTTCCGTACTCTGTTGGGTATTGCTTTGATACATTGCAATCAAGCCGCAGATGGACACCATCAACATTGCAATCAGGACGTGATTGATGGTTTTAGATTGAATACGCATAAACCTCTCCTTGTCTCTATTGCACTTCCTTATTAAAACCCATGCTCAAAGCCTCAGAACAAGCGATTCTATACATCCAGAAGCTGATTTAACATTAACAACTTTAATTATAGGTGAGTGGCGACAAAAAAAGAGAAATACTCAGTTATTTGAATATGTTTGATACGTTAGCAACCAAAAGTCAGAAGTAAAAAGCAGCAAGAAATATGCGTCCTAGCCGCTCTTTAATGTCAGGTGAAAATTAACGCACTTTAACTTTGCAAGGCTTCTCTAGCTGAGACTTTCTCAAACCAACGAGCGATATTTGGAGACGTCGCAAACACATCAATCTGAAGTGCATTAATTGCAAATCCAACGAATATATAACCTGTGATATCCACTATGGTGTATCGGTCCGAAGCGATAAACTCACTCTCCCCTAATCGTTTATCCAGAACAGGTAAAAACATCAGTACGCGAGATTTTGATTCCTCGCCCCACTCTTTTACGCAGTTTTCACGATCCTCATAGATAGCACTGATGTTACGGAAGGCCTGAAAAGCAGCATAAAGCCCCTGAAATTCAACAACACGATGCCACATTTCAACTTGAGCACGCTCACGCTGGTTGCTACCAAATAAGTGGAGGTCGTTAGTAAACTCCTCATCAAAATAGCGGCAAATCGCAACGCTTTCGCAAATTGTGGTGCCGTCATCCAACTCTAAAACCGGGACTTTACCATTCACACTTTTTTGTTTGAACGTATCAGCAAGGTTGTCTCCATCACGTACGTTTAATGCGACTCGCTCAACATCGCCGCCAATTTCTTTAAGAAAAATGTTAACTCGCTTACAACTTGGCGTCATTGCGGTTTCATATAACTTCATGTACCACCCTACTCCTTTATCTAACTGTTCGGTTAGGTTATACTGTAGCCAATTTATAAACGATCAGTCAAGAATATAATTACTCGTCTCTTGATAAGATTGGAAAATCTATTCGGGCAACGAGTTTTAAGCAGGTACCTATATGGCAAGAAAAGCTAACTTCGACCGAGATGAGAAGCTCTTGGTCGCCATGAATCTGTTCTGGCGCAAAGGTTTTTCAAATACCTCTATCTCCGATCTCACAGCCGAGCTGAACATCAATCGGTTTAGCCTTTACAATACTTATGGTGATAAACAACAGCTTTACTATGAGGCACTGGACGCATACCTTAAGAAAGTATCGTTACCGTCTCTGGTTGATTTGCGCAAAAAAGAAGCTTCTCTAGGCGAAATTGAAACCTTTTTGACCTCCTTTTCCGCACTTCAGCGAAAAAGTAGTTGCGGATGTTTTGTTCAAAACGCGTTGGTTGAACATGCTGGTGAAGATAAAGATGTGTTACGTATGGGGCATTTTTTGTTTGATCACCTTATCGAGATCATGAGTGACGCAATAGAAAACGCGCAAAGGGAAACATTAATTCCTAAGACCCTCAAACCCGCAGAATTAGCCTGTTTTATTCTCAACAATATGCAAGGCATACGGGTGCTCGGTAAAGCCAAGCGTTATGAAGATTTAGACACTGCATTGTCGTGTTTACTGACTTTGATAAGGAAATGATATGTCAATGAACGTCATTGTAGTTAGACTAACCAAAGGTATGGATCTTAAACGAAGTCTCGCGAAGATCGTTACAGAGCATAACATCAAAGCGGGCTCAATCGCTTCTTGCGTCGGGTGTGTCTCTCAACTCCAGATCCGTCTCGCAGGGGCGCAAAATACGTTACTTAAACAAGAGCCTTTAGAGCTTGTATCGGTCATGGGTACGCTGACTCCTGAGCATCAACATGTACATATATCGCTTTCCGACAAACAAGGGCACGTTTGGGGTGGGCACTTAATGGAAGGTACTATTATTGATACCACTGCCGAGCTCATTATCCATAGCTACCCAAACCTCACCTTCAGCCGTGAAATGGATGAGAACACTGGCTACACCGAACTACAAGTGAATTAATTCCTAGCTCAACACACACTCGCATTGAACTTACAACTCAGAAATAGGGCTCGCCTACTACCATAAAACATACATAGCAAAGCCCTAAATCCCGCTTTTGTGTGGTAAAGAGTGTATTTTATTTAACTCGCTCTATCCTCACTCGTAGACTGCCACTGTTGTTACCGTACTTAAACTTCAAATCATTGGCAAAGAACTGAAGCTCACCAGTTTTTGTCACTCGATAAACCCCATTTTGCCCAACCGCTCTAGCATTGTCATCATCGCTATCAACGACAGCACAGAGCGTAAACCAGTCAGAACTCGGCACTCTGCGTAAACCTTTCATCGCTCGAATAGGCAGCTCAGCTAATCCTAGTTGTACATGGTTTAGGTTCCAACCATCTCCGTCACAACTGATCTCTTTTCCATCATGCCAGCTATCTCCTTCTCGAACTGAAATTTCGTACTCCTCTCCTTGCTTAACGACTATGCCAGTAAAGTTATAGAATCGGTCAGCATCAATCATTCTCTCAACCGATTGAGCAACGTCCAATTCTTCCCAATTTACCGCAGCATAATGAATATGCTGAGTGTAGCTCGGACAGTCCACAGGAGGATTAATGAAGTCATACCAAAGGTAATGGCGCTTATTCATTAAAGACTTAGGACGGTAGTCATCATCCCGATGTAAGCGTTCCGCCACAGCGTAATGAATGACAGGCAACAAATCCTCATTGATTTTGTCTTCCTCAATGACACAACAACGTCGATCATCTAACGTAACCCAATCAACAATGGGCCACCTATCCTGCTGATGGTTTTTGCCCAATGAATTTGGATTACGTTGTAAATCATCAAGACCAATCATTCCTTTTAATCGCGTTGGACAGGCATTATCGATATCGGTTTGAGTAGGAAATTTAAACTGTATAGCAGGTAGAGCATGATAGCGGGTCATATACTCAAGCCATTTCATCGCATGACTGAGCGTAATGTCCGACAGACCGTCGCGGTAATAGCCGCCACCAACGTCCGAATGCGCACCAGCAAACCAAATCTCATGGATCCTCTGCTGATCATAGTTCATTAAAGTCGGCTGGAATGCCCGACGCTTATCGTCGAGGCTAACCATATGGATCGCTTTTTTGACAATGTGCGAGAGCGTGCATCCATATTCAAATACGACATCATAGTCAGGCCGACTTGCAGTGCTTAAGTTCGGTAGCCCAATACTTGCAACCGTGTCAAATACGCACAGAAAAACGAATGGTTTGCTATTCGAGGTCACTTTCGGGTGCTCTTTGGCAATAAGTCCAACGAAACGTCGAGCTAATGCCGCCCCACGAGAAAAACCAGTCGCTAAGACAATATCGCCTTGTTTATAGTGTTTATTAAAATCGGCTTTGGCTTTGTTGAGTATTGAAGCAACATCGCAGCTCTCTAAGGCTAAACCCTGATTTATCGCGCGTTTTACCCAACTACCATTTGTGCCAACACCTTGGTAGTAAAAACAGTGGTCAACCGTATTGTGGTCCGATTGTCCATATTTCTCTCCATTCAGGAATAGATTACCTCCCATCATCAAATGCAGCTTAAGAACATTGCTAATGTTGTCGTCTTCTTGTTTTGCTTTATATTTTACCTCTTGTTGAGCATCTTCTGGTTCATTGCCTGTGCCGTCGAAGTTAAAAATCAGAAATGATCCCATAAGCCTTCTCCTTACTTTTTATAGGGGAACCGACTTAACTATAGTTCTGTATCAATATTTCCCTTGCGACGAGCCAGTCAATCACTAAAAAATCACCAGAACGATTGAGAAAGAACGAACACAAGACATTTAATCTCCGAGCAAATTGGCTTTGAGTACCGCGAGATCGTGTTAATTCATATATCTGACCGTATCGCATGCGACATTCTGCTTGCTGTTCTCACATTTTCCATTCATCATGCTTTTACAAACTAACTTTGTGCGATTCAGATAACATTCTGATTGAAACTATCTTTATGCTAATTTATGCCACTCTGCTCTAAGTCTTTGCACTCCAGAACGCATACAATCGTTACTTGTTTGTTAACGCACAAAGTTGAAAAACATAAAATGCAAACACGCATATTGAACAAGGCAGAGCTATCTGCTTGATAATTTGAATAAGAAAGGAGTCATAATGGCGGCTTTTGGTACTGAGTTTATGCCTAGGATGGCATTAGCAACATTTGAAAATAATCAATGGTCTGACACACAGATCGTTACATCAGACAGTATTTCACTTCATCCCGGCGCTCACGTATTGCATTACTCAAGCACTTGCTTTGAAGGTCTGAAAGCATTCCGTCACGAAGATGGCAGCGTACACATTTTTCGAATGGATCAAAACGTCGAGCGTTTTGCTCAAAGTAGTCAACTACTCTCTCTACCTGAGATTGATAAAGAACAAGTATCAAAAATGATTGTTGATATTGTGGCTGAGTTCGCATCTGATGTGCCGTTGCCTCCAGGCTCAATGTACATTCGTCCAACTCACATCGGTACAGAGGCAGCTGTAGGCAAAGCAGCAGCCCCATCAGTTACATCTATGTTGTATATCCTACTTTCTCCAGTAGGTGACTATTTCTCAGGTGGTGCTCATGCCTTACGTCTACTACTAGATGAAACTGGCCAACGTTGTGCGCCGCACATGGGGATGATCAAAAGCGGTGGTAACTACGCAAGCGCGTTAGCGCCAACTTTAGAAGCAAAATCAAAATACCAAGCAGACCAAGTACTATTCTGTCCAAATGGTTACATTACAGAAACAGGTGCTGCAAACTTCCTTTTGGTTGATGGTAACGAGATCATTACTAAAGCCCTGGACTCAAGCTTCTTACACGGTGTAACACGCTCTAGCATCCTAACAATTGCAAAAGATCTTGGCATGACCGTTACAGAACGTGAAGTCTCTGTTGAAGAGTTACTTGAGCGCGCCGCTAAACCTGGTGTAGAAGCGATGCTTTCAGGCACTGCAGCCGTATTAACTTCGGTCGGTACGCTTATTCACAATGGTCAAGATTTTAAAGTTGGCACTGGCGAAGCTGGCCCAGCAGCGCAAAAACTGCGTCAAGCGCTCAACGATATCCAATGGGGTAAAGCGCCAGACACTCATAACTGGTTGACTAAGATTGCCTGATGGTAGGTTTGCTGTAAGCCAGTAAATAAATAACGAAGATGTGCTATGAAAATAGCGCATCTTCCCATCAAATTAATCTCTCACGCAAAACGTTATTCGTTACGCTTGTTGAAGATAACTCTCCCACATCGAAAACGCGCGTTCATAAGCTTTTTCTCGGTCTTGCATTTCAGCAAACAGTACAACTGCCATTGTTGCAATTACCGTATTGGCCATTTGTGTTAAATCTTGTTCTGGTGTCTCAAACAGGCAAGAGGAAGGCAGAGGCACTTCAGAAATCATTTGCTCAGTCCAGTAGTGCGAAGTGACCCCACTGGTTTGGCTCAACCAAATCGTTTGACTCACTTTTGGATTATATTCTGACTCACCGGATTGACCTTTGAATGACACGACAGCGTGACGCGTTTGGCCAATTTCATGCTCGACTTCTGCATGAAGCTGCTGAAATCCTGGATGGAAACTACCGCGAATTCCTATGGTCGCCTGCCCAGGGTTCAGAGCCCGAACAACCGTGTTAATTGGTGTTCTCAATCCATAGCGATTTTTCCAGCCAATCATCTTTTCAGCTTGATGCGCGAAGGCGCTTAAAGGAAGGTAGACAATATTTTCTGTCTCTAGGATTCGTTTCGCCTCTTCCGCTGATTGGGCTTGTTGAATGTTAAGCTGGTTTAGGTAATCTTCTGCATGACGACGCCCAGACTGGCGATCATGATAGCCATGCAGCAAAACTTTATAGCCGTTATGTGAAAGGATTTTTGCTGATAGAAGATGCCATGGCTGCCCTGCTGCTTGACGTTTGCCTGCGTAGCAAGGCCAATCAATATCTGCGCCTATTGCAGGCATACGAGACTGAAATGCTTTCACAAAGCCTGCGATTTCTTGCTGAGTTTCGTTTTGCACTCGAATGAGCATTAAAAGCATCGCCATCTGGTCATCATCAAACTCACCATTTAAGTATTCATCCATTACTTGGAAGGCCTGATCAAAGTTCAGAGGTTTTCTGCCTCGCTCTCCGCGTCCTACCGTGCGGATACATTCCAAAATACTGCTCATATTCCCTCTTATTATCGGCTTTTAATTTCTATCAAAAGAATAAACGTAGTTGTACCACGTTTCCTATTTCAATCAATGCTAGACGGATTCCTTAGGGTTTGTTGACCTTTCGAGCTCATTCAGCAAGTTCGCCAAATGTATGATTGTTTCACTCACAAATTAGATGCGGATAACAATGTCAGCAATGATACCGAACAATGCGACAATCAAAAAAAAACCTCTCCCGAACCGAGAGAGGCTGCACTGCCTTAAACGCTGTTAGTACATTTAACAAAAGTAATACCCTATCCCGCTACTCCGCCTGCTAAGGAGAGCGGCGCATCGAGTTAACGATGAACATTTATAGTATTGCAATCTAAGTGCCAACTTTTAAAAACCTTAAATAACAACACGTTGAACATTTTCTTATAAGTATCCTTTAAATTACTACGCACTGATAGAGTGCAAATGGCATTCATTATCGTGCAGAATTACTCATGCGCTCATAACCCCATCCTCTTCTCGGGCTTTAGCCGAATTTGCTGCTGTAAGTTAGCCGTCACGTTCATCCTCTAAGCGGAGGCATTACCACAGATCATTCCTTGATGTTCAAAATTAAATCACAAAATCAAATGCCATAAAAATTAACAAAAACGGAATTTATAACCAATATTAAAACGTAATACCTATACATAAAACTGCTTTTTTAAAATATTCATGGTTTGATAATTTATAATACTGCCATTCTCACAGTATGATTCACCACCTCGCCAATGTGATAACAATCACTAAAAAATGTACCATCTGCCACATTATTATTTATACGAAGGCAATTCCTCAGTGAAAGAGTCTCAAAAAACCTTAGGTTATAGTGAGTTAAACACAACAACTTGGTCAAAACATGATACACATTGGGTGCTTAGCCTCTTTGGCACTGCAGTAGGTGCTGGTATTTTATTCCTTCCAATCAACTTAGGTATTGGTGGCTTTTGGCCGCTAGTAAGTATGGCTATCCTCGCCTTTCCTATGACTTTTATAGCACACCGAGGATTAGCGCGATTTGTCTTATCTTCAAAGATTAAAAACGCCGACTTTACAGACGTGGTTGAAGAGCACTTTGGCGCGAAAGCGGGACGTGCGATTTCATTGCTGTATTTTCTGTCTATTTTTCCAATTCTACTGATCTATGGCGTAGGCATTACCAATACCGTTGATAGCTTTATGCTAAACCAGGCAGGCATGGAATCGCTACCTCGCCCTATGCTTTCAGGCGTTCTCGTATTTGGCTTGATTGCGATTATGATGGCTGGAGAGAAAGTAATGTTGCGTGCATTTGCGGTTATGGTTTACCCGTTAGTCGCTATCCTTGCTTTCCTATCATTCTATTTGATGCCCAACTGGACGATGCCAGTGTTAAACGCGCCAGAAATGGGGTCGTTTGCAAACACCATGTGGTTAGCCGTACCTGTGGTCATTTTCTCTTTTAGCCACGCAGCAGCCATATCAAGCTTCGCCAATGTACAACGCCGTCATTACAGTGAAAATGCGGATTTCAAAGCCGAAGCAATTTTGCGTCGCACCAGTGTCATGCTGATCGCATTCGTACTACTGTTTGTCTTTTCGTGCGTGTTAGCGCTCTCACCAGAGCAACTGGCTGAGGCCAAAGCACAAAACGTATCCGTGTTGTCTTATTTGGCCAATGCTACTGATAACCCATTTATCGCGACGCTGGGACCTTTAGTCGCGTTTGTTGCCATCACTTCCTCTTTCCTAGGTCATTTTTTGGGCGCAAGAGAAAGCCTGAATGGACTGATCACGAAAAATTCAAGCCTTACCTATCGCAGTGCGGATAAAGTGAGTGTTGTCGTGCTGTTTATCTCGATCTGGATTGCAGCAATCATGAACCCGAGTATTCTGGGTATGATGGAAGCGCTTTCAGGTCCAGTGATCGCTATGATCTTATTCATTATGCCGATGATCGCAGTGTATAAGGTTAAGTCTTTGCAGCAGTATCGTGGCAATCTATCCACTTACTTTGTGTTAATGACGGGCGTTATTGCGGTGAGTGCGTTACTTTTCAGCTAACAAGGTTTACTTGACTTGAGGTTCAGGGGAATACCTTATTTAACATTTAAGGTAATTCCCTGAAGTTTGAAGCATTTTCTATGTAGAAACTGGTTGTTCTACAACTCTATTAGATAAGAGTGAAAATTCCCGCCATCATGATTATTGAGGCGATGCAAGTACGGCCAATAATGCCGAAGTGTGAAGGTTGAATCATTTCATTGTGCATAGGCAATCTCCTGTTTGCTGTATTAAGCCTTTTATCAACGGCTTAATAACACTATGTCTAAGTTAAAGTTTTTTTACAACCCATACATAGATTAAGTTTTTATGACAGTAAGTTGTCATCTTTGATAATGAAATTAATTTTGTGATTTAGATCTATGAATTTTCACTTAGCAATCTTAATCTAAAATTTGAATAAGTTGATTTTTCATACAGCCTTTCAATGAGTTAAATTGAAACTACTAATAGGTAACCATTCCCTAGACAAACTCACCTTGTGAAAAGAATCACTTCTGTTCTTAAGCCCGCTTGCTCCGTCTCTGTTGAGCTATTTAAATAACGCTCGATTCCAAGCGGTTTACTCTTCACCTTAATCCCACTATGACGGGTTAAATTCATTGCCATTGCCCAGGCATTACCAAGTAATTGATATTCTCCTCGATGTTCCACTACAAATGTCTCACATTCAGGTATTGTCCCGGCGACAAACCCTTCTGGCACAGTAATGGGATTATCGACCGGCAGACAGGTGATAAATTCAAACTGACCTTGTTTCATATCCATTGAGAGGTAGTAACAAAACATCGCACCATTCACAGGTATCTTTTCAGCTGTTGTCATTTCTTTTAATCGGTGACTATGCTCGCTCATTGTGGCTCCCAACTCGGCGATCGTTCCGGAACCCGGTATACCAACATAATAAATGGTTGGCTGTTTTCGGTTGGCTATCTCGATGAGTTCTGACAGTACTTGCCCGGTTTCTAATTGGCTTTTGAGCATTTTTAGGCCACGATCGAAATCCTTCTCAAGCATCGATTTAAATAAACTTTTGAGAAAAAATCGGTTCCACCGAGTAGATGAATGTAACTCCCACTCCACCAAGCAAGCATCTTGTGACGGCGTCACTATAAGTGTTACTTTGCCGTGACTTTGCATCGGTCGGAAAAAGTGCAATTCCATATCTAAACGGTGCTCCTGGGTGCTCTCTAGCACAATCGAGCCAGAACCGATGCGCTGACCATTCCATTCGTAGGCCGCCCCGACATGTCCTTGCTCGCCACGGAAATTAAGTTCACAGCTCGGCTCGAGAATGACCCAAGGTGACCATTCAGGCCAGTTCTTAAAATCCTTGAGGTAGTCAATAATTTCTTTTTGAGACTTTTCGATTTCAATATTTCTGCTGACCAAATATGAAAGCATAGCCACTCCTTGAGTTTATATTGCGCTCTATTCAGTCTACTTCAAATTCTGGTTTTTACTTGTTTCACTGTATGTTAGAAGCAAAGGGGTCATCGCTGTACACCTAAGGAAGTATTGAAAGATACAGCCGCTGATAAACTCCTGGATGAAGTATTGCAGGAAAAGCAGTGGATGCGCTGACACCAGTGAAAAAAACAACAGTAAAAGACGTACTAAAAAGCTAACTAAGGATTAGATCGCTTAGCTGCAGATAGCAAAAGAGCGCCAGTTGACGCTCTTTTGTTTTACAAGTTCAGGTTACGAGCTATGCCGCTTCTTTTTCACCAATCCAATGGTAATGGTGATTCGCTTTCTTACCTACTAGCCCCTGTTCTGCCAGTGTTTCAAATACCTTGTCTACTTCTTCAGCAGAAAGCCTAAATTCCTTAGCCACCGCTTTTTTAGTACAAGTAATTTGATGCGATCGGAGCGCATCACTCACCTGCTCTATCAAAGGTTTAGGCTCCTCTGGTACTTTTTGTTCTTCAAATTTTTCTTCTTGCACCACTGGCTCTTGCTCTTCTTGAATATGAGGAAGATAACCTGCAGGCTGGGGGGCGATATCTCGAATTCGTTCTAGCCTAATCCCATCGTAACGACGGTAGAAGTAACGAAAACGTTGTTCTTCACCAATTAAGCCTACAAAGAACGCAGCAAAAAAGTCGAGCAGAATAGATAAGAACACCACCAAACCAAGTTGTGCATGCTGAGAGCTGGTACCAAACGCTTTCGCTAAACTATCGATTAACCCGATAACTGAACCTTGAGTCACTGGCGGTAAGCTGTCACGCTCCATCGCCAACTTCTGCTGTTCTTCACGCAGTGTTTTGTTTTGCTCCTGGATTCTCGTTACACCTGTGGCAATACGTTCCATCTCGATATATTTCTGAGCAGCAATATTGTTAAGCTCGATCTGTTTGTCGATAGCTTCAATCTGGCGGTTGAAAGCGTCTACTTTTGCTTGTTCAACTGATATATGGCTTTGTGCGCTATTGGTAGCGCTATTTATCCCGCCAATACTTCCGCCAATAGAGATCGCAGCAAGCACTGAGTAGAAAACTAAGGCTGTAATTGCACCGGGATAGTTTCTGTGGGCTCGGCGCTCGCCATACTCGTACCAGGCATAGAATTTACCGGCTTCGAAAATGATTGCCAGACCACCAAACAAGGTCTGCATCATCGGGTTTTCGTCAATAGACAAAAACAGCAAAAGAGAAAAAATGGTCGATGCCAAGATAGCCGCACCGGTAAATGCATAAACACTCACCATGGCAAACCGGCCTTTAGGGTATCGAAACTCGATCTGTTGTTCGTATTTCATTGGAGAAATTTCTTAAGATTGCGCGGCCAATAATTAACTAACACACGCTCAGGCATGTATAAAGGTCGGAGAGAATACCGTATCCTTTATTAAATTACTGTCATATTTGCGTTAATGGCAAACAAGTGCAGAATAGATGCTCACTTTGCATTGATATCCTGCAAATCTAGCACGCAAATCCACCAGCCAATTTTGACAACCCGAGCCCTTACTGCGGGTTGAAGGCTGGTTTTGGTAACTAATCACCTCCATCAACATACGCACCTCACCAGTAAGACACAAATAACGCACAGTTAAATCACCTTTTATCAATCTTATCGTTACATTTTCAGGGTTATTTGTTAGTATCCTGCGCGAATGACAACAATTGAAAAACCGTATGGAAATGACTCAGAGATCGCAGAAAACGCAACGCGTAGCCGCTTTGGCGGTTATCTTAGCCGTTCTGTTTCAGCTGTATCTTGCTTCCACTGCGGTACTGAACCCAACTCAAGTTCACAACAAAAACTGGCTAAGCGAATTTCAAAACGAAAAGGTGCTGCTGTGTACTGCGGACGGCTTTAAATGGGTTAATATCAACTCGCTGATTGCAGCGAACAGCGACGCTGCTTCTCCCTTCCTCCACAACCTCAACTTGCATGAAGGTTTTCACTTTGAGTGCCCTTTGCTTCAAGCTGTGCAGTTTTTCGTGCTGTGCGCGATTGGACTCTATCTCACCACTATTGATTGGTTACGACGTGCAAGACGCGCGCTGACTCTATATCGATTTACACAGTGCGGAAGGCTGGTTTACAAGCATGTCGCACCGAAGCATTCTCCACCTTGTATTTTTCCTGCCTGAGCCTTTAACAAGCAATCAGGTAAAAACAACAATTCCCTAGCCAATGTTTGGTAAGGGGAAGACATTACCATCAAAAGGAAAATACAAATGCTTAAACAAATTAAAACCCTTGCTATTACACTTGTCGCTTTGGTGGCTAGCCCAATCAGCCTTGCTCATGAATATGAAGCGGGTAAGATCCATATTGATCACCCATGGAGCCGTGAAGCACCACCAAATGCACCTGTGATTGGCGGCTTCTTACAACTCAACAACCACGGTGATACTGAGGATTCATTGATTGCGGCAGAGACTCCTATCGCAGGACGCGTTGAACTGCATAATCACATTATGCAAGATAGTGTCATGAAGATGGTGAAGGTTAGTGAGATTAGCGTACCAGCAAACGGGAGTGTGTCACTGGAGCCAGGAAGTTTTCACCTGATGATATTTAACCCGACTAAGGTCCTGAAGGAAGGCGATCGTTTTCCGGTAACACTGACGTTTAAACATGCAGGAAAAGTGGACGTAGAGGTAGCCGTTGAAAGTAAAAGTCATATGGAAAAGCATATGAGCCATTAATCGCTAACTGGTTTTAAATACAAAAAGCCCGACCAATAAGCCTCATGCCATTCGTTTAACAGCGAATGGCATGTTTAAGTCTCCCGTCTTCCTGAACAGCGACGAAGGAGCGTGATTCAGGATCTAATTTCCGAGCACTTTATGGCCAACGTTAATTCACTAGCTGCTCAGCGCGCTGCTATTAGATTCCTAGTCTCGCTAGTGCTCGCTGGAATGACTCGGATAAGATTATTAAGCGATTGGCACTGACCAATAGGTCGGGCTTTTTTAAATCGTTTACCAACTACTTAAAGCACACGTCAGCCCAACGAGCCAAGCCAGCGGTGACCGAACCAAAGTAATTACCACTCACAACCGGAATATTAGGCAGTACTGACTGCACCGCGTCGCGTAAAATAGGTGAACGCGCTGAACCACCCGTCATAAAGATCGCGTCTGGTTTCACCCCTGCTTGCTCGACCGCTTCTGTGACTAACGCCGTCATCTTGTTTTTAGGGGATTGAATAGATTCGATCATTTCATCACGCTTCACATCCACTTCAATAAGCTCAGATAACAAGTTAATGCCTGCACGGTAAGAAGCCGCATCAGAGAGCGCCACTTTAGCCTCTTCGGCACGACGAACAATGTTATAGCCTAAAGATTCATGGTACACCTCAAGTAGTCTCTTGAGCTTTTCGGGTTCCTGAGCCTGTTTATGGAGCAGTTTTAACGAGCCGAGATTTTCACGTGAATAGAAGTCATTCTGCGCTTCCACGTTGTTAATCGCGATTGGATTCCAGAACTGGGTTGTTGGCATCACGATACCCGATTCCATTTTACTTTCCATGCCAAACGGGAACATCAGTTGCTTAAACGCAATCGCAATATCCAAATCATTACCGCCGACACGCTGACCACTGTGTGCAAGCAAACTCGCGGTTCTGTCCGCTTTACCTGACCATGATGGCCCCATTTGAATCAGTGAACAGTCAGTGGTACCACCACCGATATCGACAACTAAGATCGTCTTGTCTTCGGTAAGTGTGGCTTCGTATTCTAAACCAGCTGCGACAGGCTCAAACTGAAATTCCACATTGTTAAATCCAGCACGCTTAGCAGCCTTTAATAGGATGCCTTCCGCCTGAACATTGGCTTTTTCTCCGCCGCGTCCGTGGAAGTTGATTGGACGCCCGATAACAGCATCGGTAATGGATTCTTGTGCGTCATTTTCTGCCTGTGACTTAATGTTATCCATCATGGCGCAAACCAAATCTTCAAAGAAGGCAAGTTGCACGTCACGCAGACCGGATGCACCTAAGAATGACTTTGGCGATTTAACATAGTAAATGTCACGAGGATCTTCTAAATAGCGATTCAGTGCCGCTTGGCCAAAATCGATATCTTCCGGTTCCAGATCAATGCTCTCTTCACGATTTAAGTTGATTGCGCGGCGGAGTACTTGTTCTCCAACCTGATCGAACGGTTTAATATCTCGATGTCGAAATAGATGCTCAGAGACCGACTCTCGAGTAGGAGCGGCAAGCGTGGAAGGGATGAAGTAGTTACTCTCTTCAAGCTTGAGCAATACTGGTTCGCCTGATTCCATTTTTGCAACTGAACAGTTTGCAGTGCCGTAGTCAAAGCCGATAAACATAAATCCTCCCACTGACTAAAAAGGTCGGCAATGCTACCCCAACACAGAGTGAATTGCTACTGTACAGCGTGTTATTGTTTTTCTTCAGGTTCTGTTTTCTTGGATGGCAAAGCGACGACGACAATAAGAGCTAAAAGTAAGAATACCGGCGTCAGCTTTAATCCATCCCAGATGGTATAACTATCGTGAAACAACCAAAAAATACCCACGGTGAGCAGATAAGAAAAGTAGCTACAGAACACCAAACTCACCGCGGCAAAGCGAACTCGGTTAATGATTAAAATACGAACCAAATATTGGCTGAGAATACCAGCGCAATGCATCGCGAGTTGCCAGTTAATTACAAACACGGCCAGTGCAACAAATCCAGCCACCAGCAAGGAATCATAGGTACTGATTGCAAAGTAGCTGCCAAAGCGGCTTATGATGAAGGGATATTCCCCCTCATACACCGTTGACCACGAAATCGCGTTGGCCGCTGCAACAAAGTTAGCGAAATAAGCAATAGCATAAAAGGAAGTTTGGGAGCTGAATGGATGAAATACGTCGTTTCGATACCCTTGCCACTCTTCGTCGTTGTCTGTCGGGCCAACCCAACTGCGTTTTCTGGCAGGTACGGGCTCATCAAACGCTGGGCCATTACGAAATAGCAGCCAAAAAATATACAGTGCAAGTGCGACCAGGAGTATTGTCAGCATACCCTCCCCCCCTTTCATTATGTCGATTTCACTGCTTATGGCTTTGGGGTCGTAAACTGCACTTCCCTGTTATTATTTTTTACTCACCGTGGACAACCGCTTTATTTGACCACTATTAGTCCAACTTTTCTTCAAAAACACCTAATTCTCGGCCAAGCCAAATCGCGTTCTCCGTATAATCGAGTAATTCTCGCTCACTTACGGGACGGATCAGTACCGAGAAATCCCCCCGAATAACATCGAGCCAGGCGATAAACTCTTCACTTAGCGATTCCAGATGTATCTCAAACATCGGCATTTTATGAGGGCCTTGTAATCGTCCGACCAAAGGACACACTCGCAATACATCCTGTCGCTCTTGGCGAATGATCTCATTTAATGCTTGAGCTTTGTCTTGCTGTCGCAATGGAAAATAAACGTGGGCGCGATACATAACTTCTCCAAAAATTCACTCTATCCATCAGTTTAGATACCGTTCTCTAATCTCTAAGTAATCCTTTCACATACTCACGTAAGTGGTTGGAATAGAAACTACTTCAATGTGCTGCAACACTACCTTGATTCCATTCCATTGGAAAGAGATTCTCCTTTGCCAATCACCTCAACCGATAAGATTCAATAATAATGGCTCAGTTTGTTAAATTTTACAGCCTAATTTTGTTGCAAATAGTTCCTAATAACTAGTGATTAGATTCAACTTATAAAACCTGTAGCCCAGAAAACCAGCACATTACTCTGCATATCAGGGGTGTAAGCAAAACTTTACTGTTGAATAATTGTTAAAATAAAGCATTTTTTAACAATTTGTTTACACTTATTGTGTCTGGTTATACCAAGATTGAATCAAAGGGTTAGGCGTTCAATAGCAGTACGAATAACGCTTGGTGTTTCATACAAACACAGCTTTGTTAAAGGAAAACAATGACTGAAAGGACAATAACGGTCATTAACAAATGCAACCTGAGGTATAGCCTTTTGCGCTGATATCAAAGTTTGAGTACCCATACAAACTTTGGTTTGATAATGAACAGCTGCAGTCCAAAAGACCCGCAGCGTCAAAAGGAGCTTGAGATGAACGTTCAGGCATTACCCATGCATCGGTTTATCGACCATCATGGGAACCTCGTCGGCCAACTACCCAACTGGGCTGACATCGAAACGTTAGTCGGGTTTTACCGCGATATGGTATTAACTCGTACTTATGACAATAAAGCCGTTGCATTGCAACGCACCGGGAAATTAGGAACCTACCCTTCTCATCTTGGCTCTGAAGCTATTGGGATTGCCGTCGGTCGTGCGCTCAAAGCCGACGATGTGTTTGTACCTTACTATCGCGACATGCCTGCGATGTGGTGTCGTGGCATTGGTATGGAAAAGAACCTGCAATATTGGGGCGGTGATGAACGCGGTAGCGATTTCTCGCCAGAAGGTAATCCAATACCGAGTCGGGACCTACCGTTTTGTGTCCCGATCGCAACACAATGCACCCACGCGGTTGGTGTTGCGTCCGCATTGAAAATACAAGGCAACCACGAGGCCGCATTAGTTATGTGTGGCGATGGTGGTACTTCCAAAGGTGATTTCCTCGAATCGATTAACTGTGCGGGGGCCTGGAATATTCCGTTGGTCTTTGTGGTAAACAACAACCAGTGGGCGATTTCCGTACCCCGAAGTCTACAATGTGCTGCTGAATTTTTATCTGAAAAAGCAAAAGGCGCTGGCATTCCGGGCATCACGGTCGATGGTAATGACGTAGTCGCAGTCTTCGACGCCACTATAACCGCACTAGAAAGAGCACGTAAAGGTAAAGGCGCGACGTTAATCGAAGCGGTTAGTTATCGTTTGAGTGACCACACTACCGCCGATGATGCCACCCGCTACCGCAATGAAGATGATGTTCAGACTGCCTGGCAATTTGAGCCAGTCAGTCGACTCAAAAGCTTCTTGATCAATCAAGGGGCCTGGAATGATGAACAGGAGCAACAATGGCTCGAGGAGTGTAAACAACAAGTCGAATTAGCCGTTAAGCATTATCTTGCTATGCCTAATCAAGCACCAGAATCTGGGTTTGATTATCTTTATGAATCTCTTCCTCAAGAGCTCCACACACAAAGAGATGAGCTGATCAACAAAGCAATGCGAATGCAGGGAGGCAAACATGGCTGAATTGACTTTAGTTGAAGCAGTAAACCTCGCGCTGCATCATGAAATGGAACAAGACCCAAACGTGGTCGTACTTGGCGAGGACGTGGGTGAAAACGGTGGTGTATTCCGAGCCACGGTCGATCTCAAACACAAATTCGGTTTGAAGCGAGTCATCGACACACCATTAGCCGAAGCCTTGATTGGTGGCGTTGCAGTCGGCATGGCAACACAAGGGTTGCGCCCGGTCGCAGAGTTTCAATTCCAGGGATTTGTTTTCCCGGCTATGGAACATTTAATGTGCCATGCCGCGCGCATGCGAAACCGAACTCGTGGTCGACTCACCTGTCCGGCGGTATTTCGTGCCCCATTTGGTGGCGGTATCCACGCGCCAGAACATCACTCAGAAAGTGTCGAAGCCCTTTTCGCCCATACACCAGGGCTAAAAGTCGTCGTCCCATCATCCCCACAACGCGCCTACGGCTTATTACTTGCTGCGATTCGCAGTAATGATCCGGTTATGTTCTTTGAACCAAAAAGAATCTACCGTACCGTCAAATCTGAAGTAGTCGATAATGGTGAAGCATTACCTCTGGACACTTGTTTTACGTTACGCAAAGGTCGAGACATCACCTTAGTCACCTGGGGCGCTTGTGTAGTTGAGTCATTACAAGCGGCGCAAACCTTGTCAAAACAGGGCATCGAAGTAGAAGTACTGGATTTAGCCAGCATCAAACCGATTGATATCGCGACCATCTTCAGCTCGTTAGAAAAAACCGGACGCCTGCTCGTGGTTCACGAAGCGAGTAAAACGTGCGGTGTCGGCTCTGAGCTTTTAGCTCGTACCGCTGAACACGCGATGTGCTTATTAAAAGCGCCACCGAAACGAGTGACCGGAATGGATACCATCATGCCTTACTATCGTAACGAAGACTATTTTATGCTTCAGGAAGAAGACATTGTGAACGCAGCGCGCGGGCTCATGGAGGATTGGAAATGAAGACGTTTAACTTACCCGATCTCGGCGAAGGCCTCGCTGAGTCGGAGATTGTAAAATGGCACGTTAATGTCGGCGACATGGTCGAATTGGATCAAGTGATCCTAACAGTCGAAACTGCCAAAGCAACGGTTGATGTACCTGCTCCATATTCCGGTAGAGTGGTCAGCCGCCATGGTGAAGAAGGCGAAATCATTAACATTGGCGCTTTATTGCTAGAAATAGACGAAACAGGTGCAGAGCAAAATGCATCCGTGGATAAAAAACAGACAGCAGACGCCGCCACGGTCGTTGGTAGCGTATCTCATCAATCTCACAATGTTAATGTAGATGATTTTTGGATTGGAGGCAGCCATAACACTTCACAAGATAAGCTCATCACTGCACTTCCGTCTGCTCGCTTGTTAGCTAAAAAACTTGGCGTAGATTTGAAGGCGGTTTCTGGTAGCGGGCCAAATGGTCTGATAATGGACTCCGATATCTACGATGAAGCAGGCAAACAACGCCCGGGTACCGAAGTGCTAAAAGGGGCACGTCGAACTATGGTGTCAGCGATGGCAGAGTCACACAAAAACGTAGCGGCTGTGACCATCACAGAAGAAGCACTGTTGGAAAACTGGAAACCGGACGAAGACATCAGTATTCGACTGGTT
This sequence comes from Vibrio sp. STUT-A11, assembly GCF_026000435.1. NCBI lineage: Bacteria > Pseudomonadati > Pseudomonadota > Gammaproteobacteria > Vibrionales > Vibrionaceae > Vibrio > Vibrio sp. STUT-A11. The sequence continues at coordinate 1,608,217 of NZ_AP026764.1, forward strand.
CAGGCTATCGTTCATGCTTGTCAGGAAGAACCCGCCCTAAATGCATGGTTCGACGAAGAAACCATGACACGTTGTGTGCATACAACTGTCAACCTTGGTGTCGCAGTAGACAGTCGCCATGGGCTTTATGTACCGGTACTGCGCCATGCCGATGAGTATGAATCAAAAGACCTTCGTCGCTGGCTAGACCAAACTGTAGAAGGCATTCGCGATAGGAAAATAAATCGCGAAGATTTGCAACACGCAACGATCACGTTGTCTAACTTTGGCGCAATAGGCGGCATCTTTGCGACGCCAGTTGTTTCTCCGCCTCAAGTCGCGATTGTTGGTGCTGGCCGCATTGTAGACCGTGTGGTTATAAGAGACGGCAAAGCAGTCGCCGTAAAAGCAATGCCATTATCGATCACGTTTGATCACCGAGCTTGTACTGGTGGCGAAGCAGCAAGGTTTACCAAAGTGCTCGCGGAGCATTTACAAAGACCAAGTACCCAATAACAGGTACTCGCACACTTGTGTCCAAAAGGCTTCAATCTTGAAGCCTTTTTACTTTTATCTTCAGAGAAATATCTAATTTTCAGATAAATACATAGCGATAAATGTAAGAGAGGAATAAAATTTCATACTAAACGATCAAGTAGCCCTGGTCACACCGTTCTAAATGATACTAAACCATAAATAAAGATTCCTACCAATGGCTCCTACCGAGTCTGAATCGCGCTACAACTGAGTATTAACGTATCATACTGGTTGTTTTGACCATTACAGCTGTCATCACAGCTTAAACACGTCTCTGGACAAATTGTGAGTTACAACCCATAGAGCATTTTGGCTTTTCGAATTACTTCTAGTATTGCAACCATACGACCAGCCCACATGAGGCTAGCCAAATTCCCTTATCCACTACAACTAAACGGAGTATTGATGGGCGCTTGAATTCATACGTTCAGCGACACTATGGCTAGAAACAAAAGAAAATATCTTGTTTCGGTTTAGTTCTGACGCTATCTTGATTGGTAACAATATGATTTAAAAGGAAATGATAGTGAAGTGTACTTCTGATTTTCTCTCTATTTGTTGGGTTTCAGCTAACTCAGATATAGAGCCTTTCTTTGGGTTTTCAGATTTTATGTCTGCATTAGCTCTAATTTTCGTAATGTATACAATCACAGACTATAGATACAAAATTAAAGTAAATATATACAAAGTAAACCTACAGCTTATAGCCTATCTGTCCATGATATTCGTAGGCTTAGGGCTATTAATTGGTGAAGTTTGGGCAAGTGCAAGTTTACCTGTACCTAAATGGTTTCCAAGTTATAAATTTTGGCAAGCGACTCTATCCTTATACTTTGTTTCTATCGTTTTTTGGTGGGTAAAGATAGCGTTCATTGGAAAATCATCCTATACAATAAGAAATCATATTAAAGTTCTAAAAGAATATAAATCAATTCTCACTGGAAGAGATGTAAATTTAAAAAGCATTGCGATTAATGAACTAGAAGATATTATCCAAGATATAATACTCTCCACTGATCGTCGAGTGATACTTGATGATAAAAGTATCCGAACTAAAGCATTTAAAAGGCAACAGAAAATGCTCAAACCTCTTAATTCGCTTAGAATGAAAAGGTTTTTGGGGAAAGCTTTCAATGTAATTTTTAATATCAACAACAGTTTAATGGACAAGTACATTAAAAAGCATCAAGAAAAGAGAGAGTCTTCTTTTGAAATAATTCGGCTACTAAGCAACAATGAAAGCAGCGTACTATTATCAGAGTCAAGCAGCGCCTTATTAAATAACATTATGAATGCTCTGTCATCTTTAAACACTTATGAGAGACATGTCGTACCGAAATTTTTTAAGCAGTTATCTAATGCTCTTATAGAGAACAGCCATTCACACCTGCATAGTTCAAACCACCCAATTTATCTACCTATAGAGTTAGATACTAGTAGTGTTCATTTTATGGTGTACAGTAATCATAAAATGATTGAGAGTTTTACCTTAGCAGGAAGCTGTCCTTTTGATATAGACCTTTTTACTCGAAGAGATCTTAGTGTAGAGTCGTATAGAAAATTTTGTGAATCAGTTGTATATTCGTTTTTGTCTAGACAGAGCGATAAAGACTTCGATTTTAAAATACCATCTTTTCTTATTCATTCTCATACCACTATTAAGCACCATCTATATAATAGAGCAAATAAGTCACAAGGAGAGTCCTTTGAAGATATTTTATCAAGTGAATTTTATAATCACCTTCTAATTACAGCTAATTTAGTCAATGGATTATGCTCATTATCACAACTTGATAGAAAACCACGGATTATTGACGTTAAGCGACTTAATGAAAAAAACAATGAACTATTCAACTTTATGTCAAAAGTCTGCTATGATTATATACTTGTGGCACTTAGCATAGAGTCTAAAAAAGAGGGGGCTATTCACTTACAGCACTCTTGTATCACTTTAGATACGCTTCAACCGCCTAACAATAACCAAGTGAGAAACAGTTTCGACTTAATATCAAGGCTCGTTCAAAGAAAGCTATATTATAAGGTAAGACAGCTTACTAAAGGCTATGATAGAGATGGTATACTGATTGCTAGATTTTTCCTAAATATCTGTCTTCAAAGTCAAGATAGACATCATTTATCGGGACTTAATGGTAATTTTGTCGCCCTTGGTAAAAGCATAATCATTTGGTATAAAAATAACTTTTCTAGTATTTGGGAAAACAACCCTAAATTAGCGACAAAACTAATCCCAGATGAGTTTGAATATGATTCTGACACGAAAGTTATTTATAAAATGCTGATAGACTATAAAGATCAAGTCGTCGGTAGTCACAGCCTAGAAGTCTACTAAGATTTCTACCATGTTTTTAGGAAGTGTTTAAAGTTACCACTTTAGACACTTTTGATCTCTCATACTTTAACGAATAACTAGTTAAGCAACATGAACTATGACTACTTCCTGAGAGCTTTCCTTTCATTAAAATTTCTAAGGCAAAGCTACTTTGTTTGTTGATATCGTTTTATTGCGCAAACTTAATTTGGGGCAAAAATGAGTTTTAGTTTAGCCCCGTTTGATGTTTAGCCCCGTTTGAGAAATTAGTTCTATTTCCCATCTCATGTAACTCACATACAAAGGGAATACATTATTGACCAGGATCAATAATGCATTCCCTTTAGATGTGTGAAACTGCACATGATCTAGACTAGAAGTATAAAATTGTAGTGAGAGGTTGATTATGGAAGATTTGGATTTAAAAAAATCAATCATCATTAACATGGTGAAATATTTTTCAATTCTGATATGTGTAATCATCCTTACAATATTCTTTAAGGATGATGTTAGTACCATTTTAGGTAAAATAACTCGCTTAGATATAAATGGGAATATTATATCATTTGAAAATTCGACCACCTCATTCAAAGGTAACTTATCTGCTGATGAAATGTATTATCTTATTGGTAGTTCAAAAAAAGGAGGTGTACGATACGAAGATCCTGATGTAAAAGACTCAATTGATCTTCTTACGGAGAAAGGTCTAATAAACTACACCCTTGAACAAAATTTCGCAGGTGAAAACAAAGCTTTTACTGGTATATGGGCATTCCCAGAACCTACAGATAAAGGTTGGGAGCTATTATGGTCAATGAAAATAAGCCCAAAAGAAAATATAGAGAGTATAGAAAAGACAATAAGAAAAAGGAAGGAAATATTATTAGTAGAGGCTCATTTAGATTGGTCTACAGATGATTGGGAAATGTCTGCTATATCAGGGGTAGATTCTAAAGGTAAAATAACCACATATGCCAACTGTTATCAAGGAGCTGGGTGCAATGTGTTACTAACCTCAGCAGAACTTCCCATTAAAGAATTTCATATTGAGACTCTGCATGATGTCACCTCTTTTATTACCACTCGCTACGAGAAAAATTCATTTTCCAGAGAGTTCATACCCCGTTATATTTCTCGGTACGATTGCACAAAGATTGAAGAAGACACTATGAATGTATGCATTCTTCATGTTGAACATTAATTTATCTAATATACGTAAAATATTGCGAGTAACAGCTCTAACAAGCCTTGGGGCGTGCGACATGAAGTCGTATGCAGCGCTGTCCATCGCGTAAAGAATGGACCATCTGTATCACCAGGTGAGCCTAGGAGCCTGAATAAAGTAGCGGCTTTGACAATGTAACAAAGACGAGAATCTATCTTGTCGGGAGCTAAATCGTGAGAGAACGCTCCTCCTGATAACCACATAAATCGGGTGAGTGCTAGGCAGGTAGTATGGTGAACACACGTGAATCCGCATAAGGTGCGTTATCCTTGCAAACAGCGGAAGTGGTTTTTACGCTGTAGCCAAAAGGCACTAAGAGTAGGAAAGAGATTGCCCCATGTTCTTTCGTGATCAGTACGCTCTTCGCACCATAGCGGGCACCTAACCTACCATTGCGTTGTATACGGAACATGGTAAGCCTGTATCACTCCCTATGGGAAAGCCTATGTGGCCGATAGTGATGCAGGTAGAGGATGTTGGAAAAAGCGAAAGTTGCATTGTAATGATGCAGATACAGACCTATGTCTGATCACGAAAGTGAGCCTACTTCCAACTGGTCTCTCGTTGCGAGAGAGTTTGAAGAACTTTATTAAAGAAGAAAAGCAAATGATGATTTCAAACGAGATTAGTGCATCTTCTGATAGTGCTCAATGGCAATCCATAAACTGGAAAACTGTGGAAGCGCGTGTATTAAAGCTTCAGATGCGTATTGCAAAGGCAACAAGAGAAGGTAAACACAGCAAAGCGAAAGCGTTGCAATGGATACTGACTCACTCGCGTTCGGCAAAACTTCTTGCTGTTAAGCGAGTATCACAAAACAAAGGCAGTAAAACGCCTGGAATAGACGGCGTCATCTGGAACACAGATACGCGCCGTATGAAAGCTGTCAATCAATTGAGCAGAAAAGCTTATCAAGCCAAACCGCTCAAGCGTATCTACATCCCCAAGAAAAACGGCAAACTCAGACCACTGGGTATCCCGTGCATGGTCGATAGAGCGCAGCAAGCGCTTCATCTCCTTGCACTCGAGCCAGTATCAGAAACACTTGCCGACCCTAACAGCTATGGATTCAGACCAAACCGCAGCACTGCCGATGCAATCGCACAGTGCTTCAAGTGTCTGGCACTAAAGAAGTCAGCTCAGTGGGTACTTGAGGGAGATATCAAAGCCTGTTTCGACAAGATCGGGCATCAATGGCTTATGAATAACATTGCCGTAGATAAACGTATGTTAGAACAATGGCTAAAATCTGGCTTTATGGACAAAGGGTTGTTTTATCGCACTGACGAGGGGACACCTCAAGGCGGGGTCATATCCCCAACCTTGATGCTGGTGACTCTTGCAGGGCTTGAGCAGCAAATAAAGTCTGCCGCACTCAAAAAGGGTGCAAGAGCCAACTTTATTGGATACGCCGACGATTTCGTCGTCACCTGTGCTTCAAAGGAAGTGCTGGAGAACGATATCAAACCGTTGATTGCCGAGTTCTTAGCAGAAAGAGGCTTAACACTATCCGAAGAGAAAACGCATATTACCCACATCAACGAAGGCTTTGATTTCCTAGGTTTCAATCATAGGAAGTACAAAGGGAAATTGCTCATTAAACCGAGTAAACCCAATACGTTAATGTTCTTAAGTAATCTGCGTGAACTCATCAAAAAGCACGTTACCCTACCTGTGAATGATCTTATCAAACTGATAAATCCAAAACTCAGGGGATGGTCGAATTACTATCGACACTGCGTGGCTAAACAGGTATTCGGATACGTAGGTCACAAGCTATTCCATACATTATGGCACTGGGCTAAAAGACGTCATCCAACAAAGTCTAAAACTTGGATCGCCTTAAAATACTTCATCAACCGAAAAGGCCAGTGGCAGTTTCACGGTTGGCAGAAGATTATGGATATGGATTGCCAATTCAATCTCTTCCAAATAGCCAAAGTGCCTATAGAGAGACACGTGAAAATCCGAAGTGCGGCAACACCATTTGACCCTCAATACCGAGATTACTTGGCAAAGAGAAAGTCCAAAAGGCAAGCTCGCAACTCTTGGCACGTTCCTGCTCTAACTGCTTTATAAGTTGCTGGGTATCATACGATGCCTTTGTGGAGGCTTGAGCCGTATGCAGTGAAAGTTGCACGTACGGTTCTTAGGGAGACGGCACTTGGTAACAAGTGTCGTCCACCCGACAAAAACGTTTTATAAATGGCAGCGTACCGATGTGATCGCTGCCATTTTAGTATGAGACTTTACTACTCTCCCACAATAAAAATAAAATATTTAGTTTTGGGGTAATAAGTTCAACTCACGTTTACGTTAACTGAACTATAGTTCTATATATGACAATAAGATAGGTGAACAAAAGACAAAGGAAGCAGAGAAATGGAACGAGAAATTATGGAGTTTGACGTCGTGATCGTCGGTGCTGGTCCCGCAGGCTTAAGTGCCGCTTGTCGATTGGCTCAGCTCAATCAACAGCGCCAGGACGAGCCACTATCCATCTGCGTGGTGGAGAAAGGTTCCGAAGTCGGTGCACATATTCTCTCTGGAGCCGTATTTGAGACTCGCGCCTTAGAAGAGCTGTTTCCGGAGTGGCAAACCATGGGCGCTCCCCTATCCAGCTCCGTGACAAACGATTCTTTTCTCTATCTGACAACCTCACTTAACCATGTCCAGGTTCCTCACGCACTCACTCCAAACCCAATGCATAACGATGAAAGCAACTACGTCATCAGCCTTGCTAACCTGTGCCGTTGGCTGGAAAAACAGGCTGAAGAGCTTGGGGTTGAGATTTTTCCGGGTTTTCCAGCAGCGAGCATTAACTATGATCAATCCGGCGCGGTCACTGGGATCACCACGGGTGACATGGGGCTGGATAAAAACGGGCACAAAAAACCGAATTTCGAAGCGGGTATCGAGCTGAAAGCAAAATACACGGTATTTTCTGAAGGGTGCCGTGGCCACTTAGGTAAAGAGCTTATCCGTCGATTCGATTTGGATGCAGGTAAACAACCACAACATTACGCGTTAGGTATAAAGGAAATTTGGCAATCGCCAGATAATTCAGCGCAATTAGCCGGTAACGTGATCCACTCAGCGGGGTGGCCATTGAGCGAAACCGACACGACCGGGGGCGGGTTTCTGTATCATATGGATGATAATCAACTCGCCGTTGGTCTGATCATAGATCTTAATTACGATAACCCCTATTTAAGCCCCTTTGATGAGTTCCAGCGCTTTAAACACCACCCAGCCATCAAGAAGCACCTCCAAAATGCACAGCGTGTTGCCTATGGGGCCAGAGCCATCGCCAAAGGCGGGTTTTCTTCACTGCCTAAACAACAATTTCCCGGTGGACTTTTAATTGGTTGTGATGCGGGGACGCTAAACGTGGCCAAAATCAAGGGCAGTCACACCGCGATGAAATCTGGTTTATTGGCTGCAGAAGCAATAAACGTGGCACTGCAAAACTCTACACCTGAACCTGATTATCAATCTCTCTTTAAAGCGTCCTGGTTATATGAAGAGCTGATAGAAACACGTAACTTTGGTGCAAATATCCATAGGTTTGGTAGCCTGTTAGGAGGCGCACTCTCTACCTTTGAGCACAATGTATGGCGTCCACTGTTTAAAAAACCATTACCCTGGAAAGTTACCGATAATTCGCATGATGATGAACAAATCAAGCCAATCAGCGAATCTCATCCGATCGAATACCCTAAACCGGATGGTGAAATAAGTTTCGATAAGCCCTCGTCAGTGTTTCTGTCAGGCACGCAACATGAAGAAAATCAGCCGTGCCATCTCGTACTGACATTTCCACATATACCAATCGATGTGAATCTTGCCCTATTCGGTGAGCCCAGCCAACGTTACTGCCCTGCCGGAGTCTATGAAGTGATTGAAGTGGAAGGAAAGCCAACATTCCAGATAAATGCATCAAACTGCGTGCATTGTAAAACCTGCGATATTAAAGATCCTTCGCAAAACATTACCTGGAAAACACCAGAAGGCGGTGGCGGCCCGAGCTATCAGAATATGTAACCTCATGTACTTAGTGGTCTACGCTTTAAACACGGAAAAGTTTTAACAGAGTAAACAAGCAGCACTCTTCTTCTATCAGGAAGCTTCAGCATGTCTGACAATAATGACAGTACAGGTAGAGATTCTGAGAATATCGCACAAGCTGTTTTAGAGATCGTTCGAGGTCTTACACTTGAATTGGACCCCGAAGGCGGGTCGTCGGTTTCTGTACACTTAAAAAGTGACCTTGACCGAGATCTTTGTTTAGATAGCCTGACACGTGCCGAGCTGCTCACACGTATAGAAAGTCACTTTAACGTTTCCCTTCCAGATCACGCACTCGCTAACATCGTCACACCAGAGGATATAATAAGCGCTGTACTAAAGGCAGCACCATCGAGTAAAGTAAGCCTATTGAATGAGTCTGGTAACGAGATCAAACTCGATTCAGTTAATCAATTACCAACCGAGGTTGACACATTACAAGCGCTGCTCGATTGGCATGTGGCGCTTCATCCAGAACGGCCCCATCTCTATGTGTACCAGAACGCTGATGAAGTTGCGGAAGTCAGCTACCGCAAACTAAAACAACAAGCACTTAAGATCTCGGCAGGGCTGATAGAGGCAGGAGTCGAAGCGGGCGATTGTGTGGCAATTATGCTGCCGACCTGTACAGACTACTTCTATAGTTTTTTTGGCATATTGTACGCCAGAGCCGTGCCAGTGCCCATTTACCCACCTGCCAGAATCGAACATGTGGAAGATCACTTAAATCGCCATGCCAGTATCCTCAACAACGCGCAAGCCAAACTGTTAATTACGGTCAAAGAAGCGAAGCCCGTCGCTCATTTACTTAAGTTACAAGTGCCTTCTATCGACGCGATCGTCACGGCAGAAGATTTGGAGAAAGACACCACCTTCCCCGATATAGGCAATGCAGCAGCGAGTGATATTGCCTTTCTTCAGTATACGTCCGGCAGCACTGGCGTACCCAAAGGTGTCACCCTGACTCATTCGAACTTACTCGCAAACATCCGAGCCATGGGTAAAGTTATTGGTGCGAGGTCTGATGACGTATTTGTCAGTTGGCTGCCTGTCTATCACGATATGGGACTCATCGGAGCATGGCTTGGTAGTCTTTACCATGCAATACCGTTAGTGATCATGTCCCCACTGCTCTTTTTGACCAAGCCTCAGCGGTGGTTGTGGGCGATTCATCGTCATAAAGGCACCCTTTCTCCCGCACCTAATTTTGCTTATGAGCTTTGTGTTGCCCGAGTGAAGGAAAGTGATCTCGAAGGGCTAGACTTAAGCAGTTGGAGACTGTCATGGAATGGTGCTGAACCCGTTAGCCCACAATCGATCCAGAATTTCTCCGCAAAATACGCCAAGTATGGATTTAAACCAGAAACCATGTCACCGGTGTATGGGTTGGCTGAATCCTCAGTTGGGTTGACTTTTCCTGTCTCCGTCAGAGAGCCACGTATTGAATACTTCCAAAGAGAGGCGTTAAGCCAGTTTGGTCGTGCTGTACTTGCCCAAAAAGACGATCACGATACCATTCCGTTTATTGGATTGGGCTATCCGCTTCCTGAACATCAAATCCGCATCGTTGATGACCTGGGTAAAGAGTTACCGGATGGAGAAGAAGGCGCACTTGAGTTTCAAGGCCCGTCCGCCACTCAAGGTTACTATCGCAACCCTGAAAAAACTAAAGCACTTTACCATGATGATTGGCTGGTGACGGGCGATCGTGCGTTTACATTAGGGGGCGAACTTTTTATTACCGGACGCAGCAAAGACATCATTATTAAAGCCGGACGAAATATCTATCCTCATGAGCTGGAACAAGCAGTGGGCAGCATTACTGGTATTCGCAAAGGTTGTGTGGCCGCGTTTGGTAGCCATGACGCTCATTCCGGTACGGAGAAACTGGTAGTGTTGGCAGAAAGTCGCGAAACCAGTAAAGACAAAATAAAACAACTAAAAAAGAAAATAAACAAACTCTCTCTAAAACTGCTTGGTAACCCCGTAGACGATGTCATTATCGGCCCTCCCCACTCTATTCCTAAAACCTCCAGCGGAAAAATTCGCCGCAGTGCGTGTAAAGAACTGCATGAGCATGGTTCTTTTGCTAAGCAGCACCGTGCTTTGTGGCTGCAAACCATCCATCTAGCCGTTGCTGGCATCAGGCCTCAGCTTCTAAAATACATACGAACAATCTTAGACGTTGGTTACGCAGCCTATTCGTGGCTCGTACTGGCAATACTCGCGCCTATCGTCTGGTTATTTGTTGCTGTTTTACCCAACAAAGCCATGTGCTGGAAAATCACTGAGTTTGGTGCCAAGGCACTGATTAAACTCACAGGAACAAAATGCATAATAGACGGAAAGGCAAACTTACCTGCAGCGAATGACCCATGCATTTTGGTCGCGAATCATAGCAGTTATCTCGATGGGCTGGTGATTGTCGCCGCCACAGAATTACCATGCCGATTTGTGGCAAAGAGTGAGTTACTCAATAATCCGTTTACCCGAATTTTCTTAAGTAAACTCGGCACAGAGTTTGTAGAACGTTTCGATGTAGAAAAAAGTGTCGTGGATGCTAAAAGGCTGGCGTTTGAAGATCATGCTTGTCAGCCAATGGTTGTCTTTCCTGAAGGGACACTATATCGGATGTCGGGCCTTCATCCGTTTCATATGGGCGCATTTGTTGCTGCTGCAAACTCACAGGTCCCAGTCATCCCAGTTACCTTGCGTGGCACTCGCTCTAAACTCAGAGGTAATTCTCTTTTTCCGCGCAGAGGCGACATCAGTGTGACCATTAGTGAGCCACTCTACCCGAACGGCAGTGACTGGAATGCGGCGCTTGAACTGCGCGACAAAGCCCGAGCAGAGATCCTCAGCCACTGCGGTGAGCCAGATATGGCGCGTAGTTAACCAAAGTAGACAGTAATGCCATTGTCTTTGAGGTAATTAATCGCGTCTTTCGGCGCAGAGTTATCAGTCAGGACAATCGAGATTTGCTCAACTCGCCCTATCGTTGAGGGGAAAATCTGCCCAAATTTACTTGAGTCAGTCAGCACAATATTTCGGCGCTTTTTATCCAAGATGGTGGTTGCAATCTCAGCACGCATCATATCGCGACTGGTGAAACCTGTGTCTGGCTGGAATCCATCGATACCTAAAAACGCGGTACTAAAATGGATATTTTCAATGCATAGCTTGGTTAGAGGCCCAACTAAGCTCTCACCTTGATGCTGATAAACACCACCAAGCAAAATGATATTGGCGGACGTATTACGTATGAGGTGAGCAATATAGGCAGAAGGCGTAATGATGGTAACGTCACCTCGCTCCGCTAATGTTCTTGCCAGCAGCGCATTCGCACTCCCACCTTCAATTAGCACCGTCTCATTGGCAGCCACTAAATCTGCGGCTTTCTTCGCCAGTGCTTGTTTTATATCGAAACGTACTTCCAAGCGGTTATCGATATCATCACTTTGCAGAGCCATTGCTGCGCCGTGCACCCGCTTTAAGTACCCTTCTTTTTCGAGGAAATTGAGATCTTGTCGGATTGTCACCCCAGAAACGCCAATGACGTCCGATAACTCAGTAACCTGAACTCGCTTTCGGTCATTAACGAGTTGTAGGATTTCATTTTGTCTAGGGTTCACAGTTATCTCCGTTGCGTTGCGACTTTCATATATTAACGCACATAAGTTTCATTTGAAATATTTCTATCCTCTCGCTTTCATTTAATAAAAGGCGTTTTTAAATATTAAACTACGCCAGTGTCGGTTCAGATGATTATAAGCTGGCGACTAGTACTTTTTTTAACAACATGGCCAACTGACTCTTCTCATCACCTTCGAGCATATTCAACATGGTGTTCATATTCTCAACGTGCGCCTCTAGGGCAGCATCAAGAACGTGCTGTCCTTGCTCAGACAAGCGTACTTTACAACTACGACGATCTTTTTCGCTGGCAATACGCTCTATCAGGCCACGCTGAACCAGTTTTTCAATTCGGGTACTCATCGCGCCGGATGACAGCATCAGAGTTTGATACAACTCTGTCGGTGTTAACGGTTTTTGGCTGCGTCTTAGCGTTGCTAAAATATCGAACTCAATACTGCTCAATTGATGGTCTTCAAACACGGTCTCAAGCTGTTTTTGCCAACTCTGGTTTACTCGGCGCAAACGTCCTATGACACCCATCGAAGAACAGTCCAGATCTGGTCTGGCTTCGCCCCACTGACGAAGAATGTGGTCTACCGAATCCTGCATAAATCCCTTCCTCAAAAATATCTTTTCAAAAAGATACTTGATCAAAAGTGAAAGTTCCATTACTTTATAAAAAGTATCTTTTTAGAAAGATACTTTTTATAGAGCCACTATTATTCACAGGAATACTATGATGAAACGGATTCAACTCCTTACTACACTAGCTCTGACCGCAATCGCCCCTATTGTATGGGGCAGTACCTATATTGTTACGACCGAGTTATTACCAGCCAACACTCCTCTTATCGCCTCTATGTTGAGAGCGCTTCCGGCAGGCATTGTGCTGGTACTGTTTAGCCAGACTCTTCCTAAAGGTAGATGGTGGGCACGCATGGCAGTACTCGGCTTTCTTAACATCGGCTTTTTCTTTTACTGCCTCTTTTTTGCGGCAACGTACCTTCCCGGAGGGATGGCGGCGCTAGTGATGGCGATTCAACCTGTTCTCGTGATGGGGTTAAGTTATGTTTTGCTTAATAACACGTTAAGTCTGAAGCAAGGTGTCGCCAGTATGCTCGGAATGAGCGGCATTGCTTTTTTGGTCCTCAACAATCAGGCAGAACTGAGCACCAATGGCATTCTGATCGGGCTGCTTGGTACCGTCAGCATGGCATCAGGTGTGGTCATGACTAAACGCTGGGGACGTCCAAAGGATATGACGCTATTGAGCTTCACTGGCTGGCAATTGCTCTTCGGTGGGTTAATGCTGTTACCAGTGGCGTTATGGATGGAAGGTTTTCCAGCTCACCTTAGCATGAAAAACTACCTTGGTTATGGATACCTGACCATTGTAGGTGCCATGATCGCCTACTCACTTTGGTTCCGAGGTATTGAAAAACTGCCCACCACAACGGTCTCATTTCTGGGCTTCCTAAGCAGTGTTTCTGCGGTGATACTCGGCTACGTGATTCTCGATCAATCCCTTACCTGGTTACAACTTTTCGGCGCAGCCGCGATTCTACTGTCCATATTGCTGGCAGCACCAAAAACCAATTCATCTCAAACAACTACTTTGACTGATACTAAAAAGGAATTCGCATGAAACTGACTATTATCGCTGGGAGTCAACGCTCTCAATCACAAAGCCTCAATGTTGCAAAGTATCTCAGCCATATTGCAACACCACATTTTGATCAGATCCAAATCCTTGATCTACATGAACTCAACCTTCCGTTATGGAATGAAGGGGTATGGAATGGCAGTGAAGAGTGGGCACCATGGTACGATATTGCAGCAACCCTCAAAGCGTCCGATGCCTTCGTCTTTATTACCCCTGAGTGGCACGGTATGGCAACCCCAATACTGAAGAACTTTCTCCTGTTGACTACCGATGACGAACTGGCACACAAACCAGCTCTGGCGGTCAGTGTTTCGGCCAGTGTAAATGGCGTGTATCCGATCAGTGAACTTCGGATGACAGGCAGCAAAAACAATCATGTTTGCTTTCTACCTGACCATTTGATCTTTCGCGACATCGACTCGTCTCTTAATCCAGAGTTGACCGATGCTGGGGAGTTCATGCAGGAAAGAAGTATATACACGATGAGCTTATTGGCCGCTTACGCTCATGCTCTGAAGCCTGTTCACCGAGATATGTTGAACGCAGGAAAGCCTTTTCGCTATGGTATGTAAGCAGGTATTGGTCTTAGGAAGACACTCTTCGCTTGGCAACCTCGAAAAAATTTGAAACAAAAGGCCACCAAACGGTGCCTTTTGTCTGACGTGAGTTTATTGCTTTAAGAACTCACAATTCGTGCTCAGTACGAGCGATGATGTCGTCCTGTGCATCTGGCGACAGCGCGGTGAAGAACGCAGAGTAACCCGCAACGCGTACTACAAGATCGCGATATTGCTCAGGGTTCTTCTTAGCTGCCAGCAAGGTTTCTCGGGAAACAATGTTGTACTGTACGTGCCAACCTTTATGGTGGTTAAAGAAGGTACGAATCAACTTAGAGAGTTTCAACTTATCCCCTTCTGAAGCCACTGCTGCCGGGCTTAACTTCTGATTAAGCAGCACACCGCCCAAGATTTTATTGGCTTGGACCTTACCGACTGAGTTATACACGGCGGTTGGTCCCAAGCGGTCTGAGCCAGATGCCGGGCTTGCGCCTTCCGCCAGTGGTGTTTCAGCTTTACGGCCATCAGGCGTTGCCATGGTAGAAGCACCAAATGGCACATTAGCCGAGATACTGGATGTCCCTGCGTAGTAACCACCACCGATTGGGCCTCGTCCGTAGCGGGTGTTAACAAACTGGCTTATCTCAGTAATGTACACCTGGTACGCATCAGCCAGAAGTTGGTCAACATAATCATCATCGTTGCCGTATTTTGGCGCGAAATTGATTAATCGCTGACGAAGCTGCTCGTTCTCAATCCCATCAAAGTCTTCAGCCAGCGCTTTTGCCAATTCCGGCTGACTAATCTGCGCATCCTCAAAGACCAGATGTTTGATAGCAGCCAGGCTGTTGCCCAAGTTAGCAATACCCACTTGCAGGCCGGATACCCAGTCGTATTTTGCACCGCCCTCTTTGACTGTTTTACCGCGAGGTAAACAGTCATCCACAAGTGCAGAACAGAAAACATCTTGTGCTTGTTGTTCGAGTACGCTGTCTACAACGGTATCAATCTCAATCGATTTACGCGTGTAGTAGCGAATTTGATCTGCCCAAGAGGCCGTCACTTCTTCGAAATTGGTAAAGTTACCTTTCGCTAATGATTTAGTATGCGGTAAGAAGGCTTTACCTGTAGTCGCATCGACACCTTCGTTTAACGCAGCAAGTAAGATCCGAGCAAAGTTAATAAAGCTCATACCAGTACAACGATAGCCCCACTTACCAGGAACCGCCGTTTCAATACAGCCGATAGACGCATAGTTGTATGCGTCTTCTTTCTCGACACCCAACTTAATGAACTCAGGGATAACAATTTCATCGTTGTTGAATGCGGGCATACCAAAACCACATTTAATAACCTCAATACAGCCCATCAAGAACTCTTGATTCAAACCTTCGTGGTAACGAACGCTTAGGTTTGGCTGAGTAGAACGAAGCTGTCCGCAAGATTCCAAAATTGCCCACGACAATGGATTCACCGCATCTTCAGGCTCGCCGTTTTCATTCAGTTTTTGTCCACCGATACAGACGTTTTGATACAGCGGAGAACCTGCTGACGCTTTTGAGTGCGCACCGGAACGAATCTTGTTTACTTCTAACAGTTTCAACCAGAGGCTTTGTAGCAATTCTAGCGCGAACTCTTTGTTCATCTCAGCATTTTCGATGTCGCGCTCATAGTATTCGTTGAGGAACTGGTCCATGCGACCAAAAGAGACCGAATGACCGTTCGATTCGATTTGCAACATTAACTGAACAAAATAGCTCAGTTGGAGTGCTTGCCAGAAATTCGTCGGAGCGTGATAAGCGACATGACGGCAGTTTTCAGCAATGGTTTCGAGTTCGGCTTTTCGCTCTGGGCGTGTTTCAGCCTGTGCCATTTCTTTGGCGAGATCCGCGTAACTCACTATATGCTCTTGAATCGCCAATAATACGATTTCAACTGACTTATAGAACTGTTCTTTTTTCAAACCTTCATAAGTAGAGACATCGTTGTTGGAGCGATGTTGACGAACCTCGTCCAACAAACCATTCATACCGATCTTAAGTATTTTTTCATTGTCGACCGCGAGGTGAGCATCGCCAGACGTCATATTGCCTTCGGCCTTAATGATGGTACTGGCCAGAATCTCTTGCTGCTCGTCTGTGAATAAACCATAACAGCGATCTTGAACGGTTTTACCGCGCCAGTATGGCGTTAGTGCGTGGATACTTTCTTTATCTGCTTCGCTAACCGCAAACCCAGCGCCTGGGCGATCTGCCAGATCGTCAATTTCGGCTTCTATCCAGCGGACCGTGTATTCAGGAAAGATTGGCGCCGCGCGTACCTTGCTTGCCTGATTACCAATGATTAATTCATCGTGCTTGATCCAAATGGTACGAGTGCGTAAATGCTCTTGTAGTGCCAACGCGCGTTGTACAATCACAGGTTTATCTTCATTTGCCTGATAGGCGCGAGTGTATGCTTCTGCACGTTCGGTGCAAACTGGTGGAGTGACAATGTTTACCAGTGCCGATTTATGCGCTTTTATACGCTCAGGAAGGGTGTGTAGGTTCATGATTAACCTCTTACAATCACGTTAAGTTGGGTATGTTCGCTTGCATATAGCATTGCGCTTTCTAACAGTTCTGGCCTATTTAATGGCTTGTCAGAACACTCGTAAGGCATATCGAGCAAGCGGTATTTGTTCGTGCCGAGGGTGTGATACGGCAATAAGTGAAGTTCTTGGCAGCTTTCTAATGAAGCAGCAAAATCAATAATCTCTTTCAGCTCTTCGATGGTGTCGTTGAAACCCGGGACCACAGGCACACGAATCACAATACGTTTTGCTATCGGAGCGAGTTTACGAAAGTTGTCTTTGATGCGTTTTAGCGAGCCTTTCGCCCAGTGAAGAAACTTGTCTTCATCTGTGTGTTTGAGATCAGCCAGCCAGCAGTCGATATGTGGTGCGACTTTTTCTACGCTTTTCCACGGCACATGCATGCAAGATTCAATCGCTGTCGGCACTTGGTTTTCATGCAATCTTCGCGACAGTTCCGCAACCAGATCCGCTTGCATCAACGGCTCACCACCAGAAAAGGTGACACCACCCTGGCTTTGGTCGTAAAACGGTTTGTCCTTCATTAACGTGTCGAACAGCGTATCTGCAGACGCTTCTTCTCCACATACCGTCAACGCTTGAGTTGGGCACACATTCTGCAATGCGATGAGTTGCTGTTGATTGATCGCCTTACGATTGATGGCAATTTGGTTATCAACGCGCTGAATCCCATCACACCCCATTGCATGACTCGCAGCGACGCAAAGATCGCAATCTTGCAGACAGCTACGATCATCAAACAGAAGCGAACGTTTCTCACTGCGGCTCTCAGGGTTCTGACACCAAGGACAAGACAGACTGCACCCCTTCAAAAACAGGATAGTACGAATACCATCACCATCGTGGGTCGAGAACCGCTGAATATTGAAATACATCTCTGTTAGCCTCTTTGTTTTCATCATTGTTGTGCTTGATTTGATATCTGCACTTTCTTACTTAACTTTCGTTTAATGAAATTATTATTCTTTCACTTGAAATTACAATTGATCGAAATCAAGATCTTTGCCGATAGACGGTTATATAGTGACTCCATCAACAAAACGAAGAATTTGTTTAAGGGAAACCTCATGATTGAACTCTATTTAGATACAGCTGACGTGGCAGAAGTAACACGCTTTAACCAATGCCTGCCGTTAAAAGGCGTGACCACAAACCCAAGTATTCTGGCGAAATCACAACAGGGGCTAAATGAAACCCTAAAAAGCATGCAACAAGCTCTGGGTGGGTCTCCTCGCTTCCATGCGCAAGTCGTTAGTACAACGGTGGAAGGAATGGTTGAGGAAGCTCGTCAAATTAATGAATTGCCTTACGACATGGTTGTTAAAGTACCAGCGACAGAGACAGGACTAGCGGCGATTAGATTAATGAAGCAAGAGGGAATTCAGGTACTGGCGACGGCTATTTACTCCGCACAGCAAGGTTTTCTCGCCGCACTTTGCGGTGCAGATTACTTAGCCCCATACGTGAACCGTATTGATGCAATGAATGGTAATGGTGTGGAAGTCGTTGCCGACCTGCAATTATTGCTCGATCACAACCAACTTCCGGCAAAAATTTTAGCGGCAAGCTTCAAAAACACACAACAAGCAATGGAAGTGATGATGCTAGGTATCGAGGCGATCACACTGCCAGTGGATGTGGCGGCGCAGATGTTTGCTCACCCTGCCGTTCAGCCCGCGGTCGATCAGTTTGATAAAGACTGGAAATCGGCGTTTGGTGATAAACTTTCATTTGAAAGCTGATTATTTGAAAGCTGATCGTTTGAAAATTTTCAGTGCGCCCTTGTGACAATGTCACTCTTTGGGGCGCATTCTTAATTGCACTATACTTTTAATCGTTTGTTTTTATTCTGGATTTTTACCGGACTTATGGTCCGATTCTCAATCAACGACAATAAGCTCGACACCATGATCTTCCATTTTCCTGGCAATATTCTCAGGAGGACGACGGTTGGTAACGACAAAATCGATGTCTGACCATGAACAGGATTGGAACATCAGTTGGGAATTAAACTTACTATCTTCAGCGATACAGATAACCTGAGTTGATTGGCTCGCCATGGCCAGCTTTAGATTGGCATCGGTTTCTAAATCCGTCGTTATACCCGACTCAGATAAAGCACTCACACCAATAAAAGCTTTGTTTGCCTGATATTTTCTGATCTGTTGAGTGGTCATATCGCCAAGTATGGCGTGAGAAAAGTCATCAAACGTCCCACCAAGCACACACTTTTTAATACCAGACTTATCACGCAGCTCGCCTAGAGCCTCAAGTGAGTTTGTTATCATGCTGCAAGGTTCTTCGAGATAATGAGCAAGTGCGGCGCAAGTGGTGCCAGCGTCTAAAAATACGATGTCGTGCTCTTTGACAAGTGATGCCCCAAATGCAGCAAGCTTTTGTTTGATCGGATTCGATTTGGATCTCTGATTATACGAAACGGTAACCTTTTTATCGTCTAGAATTGCGCCGCCCCGAATGCGTAATATGCCTGGATGGTTGGCGAGTTTCACCAGATCTCGCCGCGCAGAATCGTAAGAAATGTCATACTGGTGGCAAATCTCATCTATGGTGATTTTACCATGGCTTTTTATATGATCTTCTATCTCAATCAAACGTTCTTCTTGCGTCATTAATAGTCACACCTTGCTTTCATTGGGTTTAGTGTAACCGATTCTTAGCCATTAAACACTTGAATACACGTATAAACACTTACGCTTACATCGATTTATTACCTATATTCATGCAGAACACTCAGCTTAAAACTTGAATTCCCGTAAGTAAACGTGAGATATTTGAACTTAAATACGTATTAATGCGCAAGATTGTAAGCATTAGCGCACGGTTTATAAGTGTTTTAAAGTGAAATGATGATAGTCAGATACTATTCATCCAATCACGATGACGCAAAATCAGAGGTGTAGAGCCTTCTGTACCCACTAACAGAGAATTAGATATTATGACTTTTTCACCAATAAAAACCGCTGTAATCGGATATGGATTTTCAGCAAAAACCTTCCATATCCCATTCGTTAGCGCATTAGATGAATTTGATCTTGTCGCGATCAGCACCAGTAATGGAGAAGCGGTAGCCACAGACTGGCCAACTGCACAGCATTATGCTTCGGCGTCGGATTTACTCTCAAGTTCGGATGCAGAACTGGTCATCATTACAGCACCAAACGATGTCCACTTTTATCTCGCCAAGCAAGCCCTTAAAAATGGCAAACACGTGATCATCGAAAAGCCTTTTGTCACCAATGTGTCGGATGGTGAAGCACTTATTGCGCTGGCGAAAGAAAAAGGCCTCATTCTAAGTGTTTATCATAACCGTCGTTGGGATGGTGACTTCTTAACCGTTAAAAAATTAATAGAAGAAAAACGCATTGGCGAGCTCAGACATTTTGAATCTCACTTTGACCGTTTCCGACCAGAGGTTCGTCAGCGCTGGCGTGAACAGGCGACAGATGGTGGTGGCATTTTGTTTGACCTTGGCTCGCATTTAATTGATCAAGCACTTGAGCTTTTCGGTCTTCCTGATGCGATCAGCGCTGAATGTAAGATGATGCGTGAAGGCTCGACCAACGTTGATTATTTTGATGTTGTTATGCACTACCCTAACCATTTGGCCATCGTTCACGGCGATCTATTCAGTGCCGGGCCGAATAAACGTTTTACTCTTAAAGGTACAAAGGGCAGCTACGAGAAGCTAGGTCTGGACCCTCAGGAGCCACGTTTAATTGAAGGTACTCTTCCGACCGATCCAAGTTGGGCAGATGAAGATCCTGACAACAATGGTCGACTATACTCCACAGATCATATTGAAACGATTGACACAGAAACCGGTGGTTATCAGCATTATTTCCTTAAAATGGCGGACGCAATTCGCAATAACACCGCTCCACCGGTTAGCGCTGAAGATGCTTTGTGGAACATCAAGCTGATTGAACTGGCAATGGAAAGCAGTCGCTTGGGTCAAAAATTACCAATAAAGAATGTGTGAGAACAAGGAAATGAGCAAAGACATTTTATCAGAGCTATTAGATCAAGAAGCGGACTTACAGTTAGATCATTTTAATCATGGCACTGCATGGGAACTCGGCTGCGCATTGAAATCGGCGGCGGACGAACGATCTGCTACCATTTTTATCGAAGTGTACGCGTTCGAGCAAGTGCTGTTTAGCTACGCAATGGAAGGCAGCACTAAAGACAAACAAGACTGGGCAAAGCGCAAGCGCCAATCTGTTCTGCGCTTTGGTCACAGCTCTCATTATCTTGGTCATTACAATGCATCTAAGCAACGTGACTTTGACAGTCAGCCTCATATCGATGCGAGAGAATACTGTGCCCATGGAGGTGCCTTTCCAATCCGTATCAAAGGAAGTGGACTTGTTGGTGTGATCACTGTGTCTGGATTACCGTCAGAAGAAGACCATAACATGGTGATTGAGGTGCTGAGAGCACATATACAGCCTTCGCAACCATAAAGATGACTTAACGATCTATAGGCGGAATTGTCGGTGGCTAAAGTCGCCGACTCTTTTTGTTTTAATCTCCGTAAAGTAAACATCTCTCTTCTCTGTTTCTATTGCTCGAGCAACTCTGGTGTCGGGCTTAACGTTGGACATTAGCAAAATCTTAATTACCCGGTGGCAAACCTAGCGGGATAAACCATACTTTGAGCAGGTCTTTTTCCTATTCTGGAATACGTTCACTTTTGTGCGGGATGCCAAATTATGGTTAAAACAATTTTTCACCAAACGCTGGCGGACAATGCCAATCTGCAAATAGCACCACACAAAGCAACACTCTCTCCTCCTTCGCTTAAAGGGCTGCGCTCTGGTGGGCTGAACATAGGTTTTGAAGCGCTGGATCGCCACGTTAACCAATCGGAACAAGATAAACTGGCTATTCGTTGGATCAGTAAAGACAATGAAATTTTTGATTTCAGTTACCTCGATCTAAGCGAGCAAACCAACCGCTTCGCTGACCTGTTAGCAAAGCTCGGCTTACCACGAGGTAGTCGAGTGTTCAGCCTCGCAGGCCGCAGACCAGAACTTTACATAGCAGCAATGGGCACCCTTAAAGCAGGTTGTGTGTTTACCCCACTCTTTTCGGCGTTTGGACCCGAGCCTATTCGTTCCCGAATGGAAATCGGCGTGGCGAATGTCGTCATTACCACTCGCAGCTTATATCGGAAAAAACTCAAAAGTTGGTGGCACGAATTACCGCATCTTACAGCTGTATTACTGATTGATGGCGGCTTAGATGACGAGCCCGGATGCTATGACTATCACCAGTTAATGGCTGACATTAACCCTGAACGCCACTGTGAGCCGACACAGCCAGAAGACATGGCGCTGCTTCACTTTACCAGTGGCACGACGGGTAAACCGAAAGGTGTTATCCATGTCCATCAAGCCGTACAGCATCATATTCACTCGGCCTTTTATGCGTTAGATCTTAAGCCTGATGATATCTATTGGTGTACTGCCGATCCAGGCTGGGTAACAGGGACAACTTACGGCATCATCGCCCCACTTTGTCTTGGCGTCACCATGATTATTGATGAAGCAGAATTTGATGCCGAGCGTTGGTATCAGATCTTACAGGATCAAAAAGTCACCGTCTGGTATACCGCGCCGACTGCGATACGAATGCTGATGAAAATTGGTGAAGCGCTGCCTAAGCAATTCGATTTGTCACATTTACGCTTTATGGCCAGTGTCGGCGAGCCACTTAATCCTGAGGCGGTTGAATGGGGTGAAAAAGTCTTTGGCATGCCATTTCATGACAACTGGTGGCAAACAGAAACTGGCGGCATCATGATTGCGAATGTCCCGTCAATGCCAGTCAAACCCGGCTCGATGGGTAAGCCCCTGCCCGGTATTGAAGCGGCTATTGTCAATCCAAACGACGACGGTTCTTTACGTCTGGAAACTGAGCCGATGCAAGTTGGAGAGCTGGCGCTTAAATCCGGCTGGCCTTCAATGTTTCGCGGCTATTTAAATCAAGAAGAAAAATACCAGTCCTGCTTCAAGGGTGACTGGTATCTCAGCGGCGATTTAGCGATGAAAGATGAAGACGGCTACTTCTGGTTCGTTGGTCGTAAAGATGACCTGATTAAATCTTCTGGCCACTTGATTGGTCCTTTCGAGGTTGAGAGTGCCTTAATGGAGCATCCTGCTGTAGCAGAAGCTGGGGTTATCGGCGTCCCCGACCCCGTTGCAGGCCAAATCGTCAAAGCCTTTGTCGCGCTAAAACCAAATGTGACCGCAGACGAGGAACTTCAGCAATCGCTGCTTGGTTTAGCTCGTAAACGTCTTGGTGCAGCAGTGGCACCGAAAGAAATCGTCTTTCGTAATAACCTGCCAAAAACACGCAGTGGAAAAATCATGCGCCGATTACTTAAAGCACGTGAGCTAGGCTTACCTGAAGGGGACATTTCGACTTTGGAGAGTGATGAAAAATGAACAAAAGACTCCATATTAATCGTGAACATTTGCTCAAGCAGTTAGAACAGATGCTCCGTATTCGTCGTTTTGAAGAAAAGTGTGCAGAGCTTTACGCACTGGAAAAAATTCGTGGTTTTCTCCATCTTTATATTGGCGAAGAGGCCATTGCAACCGGAGTGATGTCAGCACTCAATAACGATGACCAGGTCGTTGCGACCTATCGCGAACACGGCCACGCCCTTGCCAGAGGTATGAGCATGGGTAGCGTACTCGCTGAAATGTATGGTCGAACTAACGGTTGCAGCCGCGGTCGTGGCGGATCTATGCACCTGTTCGATAAAAATCTGCAATTCTACGGTGGTAATGCCATTGTCGGAGGTGGTCTGCCTCTTGCGACGGGTCTCGCGCTTGCGAATAAAAAGATGCAGCGCGAAGCCATAGCTGTATGTTTTTTTGGTGAGGGTGCCGTTGCCGAAGGTGAGTTTCATGAGAGCCTTAACCTCGCGGCACTTTGGGAACTTCCGGTTTTGTTCATCTGTGAAAACAATCGTTACGCCATGGGGACCGCGCTTGCACTGTCTGAGTCAAACACCAATATCTCTCAGAAAGCCAGAAGTTATGGTATTGAATCCACTCAAGTTGATGGCATGAACGTGGTTGACGTGGAAGCAGCCGCCGGTGAAGCCGTTGATTATGTCCGTGAGCAGAAAAAACCTTATCTTATCGAATGTCAGACCTACCGCTTCCGTGGTCACTCAAGTTTCGATACACAATTGTACCGGGATAAGAGTGAGGTCGCCCTGTGGGAAGAGAAGGGTCCCGTTAAACAACTCATCCAATGGCTGCAAAAAAACAGCCACTTTCAGGATCAAGAGCTGTCTGATATTGAAGCGAAAATTGCCGAAGAAATCAGTGAAGCCATCGCTTTCTCAGAAAATGGTGAATTAGAGCCAGAAGAACAACTGACTCGTTTTGTTCATAGTCCCGGAAACCAACAAACACCAGAACCGTCACCTTGCAGCCAGGCCCCCAGTAAAGTGACCTATCGCGAAGCACTGCGCGCAGGGATCAGTGATGTACTGCTCAATGAGCCTCGCTCCTTCTTAATGGGTGAAGACGTCGGACGTTATGGTGGTTGCTACGCCGTCAGTAAAGGATTGCTTGAACAATTTGGCCCAGATCGAATCATTGATACCCCTCTTTGTGAGTCGGGATTTGTCGGTGTAGGGGTTGGTACGGCACTAGGCGGCATGCGCCCTATCATCGAGGTCATGACCGTCAACTTTAGCTTGCTGGCGATGGATCAGATCATTAATACCGCTGCGACTCTGCTGCATATGTCAGGAGGTCAGTTCAACGTCCCTGTTGTTATTCGTATGGCTTGCGGCGCGGGGAAACAACTCGCCGCCCAGCACTCTCATAGTTGGGAGAACTTCTACGCTCATGTTCCCGGACTAAAAGTATTAAGCCCGGCAACCCACAATGATGCTTGCTATATGCTCAGTCAGGCAATTGTGGACCCCGATCCGGTGATCATTTTTGAACATGTCATGTTGCTTAATGAAGAAGGTCAGATTACGGAAACGCCTGATGCACCGATGAACCAAGCGTTGGTTCGTCGGGATGGTAAAGACGTCACACTCATTACCTATGGCGGCAGCCTTGGTAAAGCCCTACAGGCGGCTTATGAACTTGAGACAGAAGGCATAGACGCTGAAGTCATTGATCTGCGCTCACTCCGACCGTTGGATACCGACACTATCATTGCCAGTGTGTCGAAGACGCATCGAGCCGTCATCATTGACGAAGGTTGGTATACCGGAAGTCTGGCGGGTGAAGTCAGTGCAGTCATCATGGAAAACGCCTTTTGGCAACTGGATGCGCCTGTCGGTAGGGTTTGTACCGAAGAAGTGCCAATACCTTACCCTCACCATTTAGAACAAGCCGCCATCCCTCAAGTAGACCAAATCGTGCGAGCAGCGAAGGCGACCTTAATGACGCCCGATTGGCAGGAAAAATGAGGAGAATCCGCTCATGGGAAACAATCAGCACGATGGCTCCTTAATTGATATCACCATGCCTGCTCTTGGTGCCGACATGCGCGATGGTACACTGATGGAATGGCAGATAAAGCCGGGCGATCACGTAGAAAAAGGTGACATCATTGCGGTCATTGAGACCAGCAAAGGTGCGATAGACATGGAGTCTTACCATACGGGCACTATTAGCGAGCTTCTGATAGAGCCGGACATTAAACTGCCTGTTGGCAGCGTTATGGCTCGAATGGAAAGTGATACGCCAGTTACACCAGTAGCTGATATCAAATCGTCCACAAGTTCGCAGAACGCAACGGAGCCTCTTCTTGACACATTGGATGAAGAACTGCCACCGTACATAGCGCCTAAAACTGCCCGAACTTCAGTCAATGAGCCTAGACCAACACGTGACACCGTAACTGAATCCGAGCTATCAAAACACATTTCAAAGTCCTCTCCTTCTGAAAGCCAACAACGACAATACGCATCGCCAGTCGCAAGAAAAACTGCGCATCTATCAGGAATTGAACTTTCGACATTAACGGGCAGTGGCCCATATAGTGCCGTTCTCCTGCGAGACTTACCTAAAGATGGCGATTCGCCTGCTCCGCCGCCGACTGATAAAACAACAATAGAACGACCAGATGTTTCACCGATGCGACAAGCGATCAGTGACGCCATGACTCGCTCGAAAAAAGAGATCCCGCACTATTATCTCGCGTTGGATATTGACCTGACTAAAGTACAAACCTGGCTGGCGGAACAGAATCAACAGCGTGAACCAGAACAACGACTTTTGTTACCCGCAGTCATTCTCAACGCCATCGCTCGTCAGTTGGTAAAATTCCCTGATCTCAATGGCTTTTATCAAGACGGTCACTTCACCCCTTCTACAGCGGTGAATATCGGTAATACCATCAGCCTGCGAGAAGGCGGTTTGGTTATTCCGGGTATTCTCAATGCGGACCAGTTATCCGTGGATCAAACCATGGATGCACTACGCGATTTAGCCGAACGTAGCCGACGCGGGCGACTTCGCAGCTCCGAGATTAGCCAGACCACCATAACGGTAACCAGTATTGGGGAACGAGGAGCCGACAGTATTACCGGTGTCATTTACCCACCTCAGGTGGCGATCATTGGACTTGGCCGCCAGCGTCAGGCTCCAGTAATAAGAGAGAATCAAATAGAAATCGGTGAAATCATGACCGTCACACTTGCCGCTGATCATCGTGTAAGTGACGGCGTCACTGGTGCTCGATTTTTGCAAGCACTGGCAAAACAACTTCAACATCCGGAGGCTTTATGAGCGATATCAACATACCAACCACGATTGCCGACGCGATAAAACACATCGCCCCGGAAATTGAAATGGACGAAATAGACCTTGATGAAGATCTGCGCGAAGAGTGCGATCTCGATTCGATGGACTTTCTTAATCTCCTTGCGTCTCTGAAAAAGAGTACCGGCGTTAGTATCCCGGAAGGAGACTACACCAAGGTACGCAGTTACAACCAGTTAAAAAGCTATTTGCAACAAAGGTGTCAGTAAGCGCTGTAGCGCCAATGACGGCAGACAGAACCTTAAAACAGAAAAAAGGACGCTGACTATGTCTACACAAAACGCGCAACCGTTGATCTATCGCTATCAACAGCTTCATAAAACAGATGTCAGCCTCGTCGGAGGCAAAAATGCCAGCTTAGGTGAAATGCTCAGCCAGCTTAGTGACAGTGGTATTCGGGTACCAGACGGCTTTGCCACCAGCGCGCAATTCTTCCGCGACTTTCTAGCGCAAAATGAACTGAACGATCCGATTGCCGGATTTCTTAACCGAATGAATCGCGAAGAAATCAGTCTAGCAGAGGCCGGCAAGAACATACGTGCATTGATAAGCCAGGCAAACTTTACCCCAGAGCAAGAAAGCGCCATCTTAGGTGCATACCATGCTTTATGCGAACAAATTGGCGTGTCTTCGGCTTCGGTCGCAGTACGTAGCTCCGCCACCGCAGAAGATCTCCCTGAAGCCAGTTTTGCTGGTCAGCAAGAAAGCTATTTGAATATTCGTGGTGATCAACAAGTTCTCGAGGCTTGTAAGCAGTGTTTTGCCTCCCTTTATACCGACCGAGCCATTGTGTATCGTCAAGAACAAGGCTTCGAACACCAACAAGTTGCTTTATCCGTCGGTGTGCAACAGATGATCGAGTCACAATGCGCAGGGGTAATGTTCAGTCTGGATACCGAAAACGGCTTCCCGGATGTGGTCATGATTAATGGTAGCTGGGGGTTAGGGGAAACCATTGTTAAAGGCTCGGTCACACCGGATCGCTTTATGGTCTATAAACCGCTACTTGAGCAATCAGACAAGTGCCCTATCATTGAAAAACAGCTCGGTAACAAACTGGAAAAAATGCAGTTCAATGAGCCGGGAAACGTCGCTCAGCCAACCATTACCCTAACCACCAGCAACGAAGAGCGTAGCAAGTTGGTACTGAATGATGATGAAATACTGCAACTGAGTAAATGGGCGGTGCTCATAGAGAGCCATTACGGCTGCCCTATGGATATGGAATGGGCGAAAGATACCCAAAGCCAGCAATTGTATATGGTTCAGGCTAGGCCAGAAACAGTCGAATCTCACAGAGATGCCGCTCTGTTGGTTAACTACAAACTAGAAAAAACCAATGCTCCTGTGCTGCTTGAAGGTGCTAGTGTTGGGGGCGCAGTCGCTGTCGGTCAAACCTACACAGTGCTGGCTCCTGATGATATCGACTCATTTCCTGAAGGCGCAATTCTGGTAACAGAACGCACCGACCCGGATTGGGTGCCATTAATGCGCAAAGCGGTTGGTATCATCACAGACTCAGGCGGGCCAACCAGCCACGCAGCGATAGTCAGTCGCGAGCTTAAAGTTCCTGCGATTGTCGGTACCGAACACGCGACTGAGAAACTCAAATCAGGACAACTGGTGACTCTGAATTGTGCCCAGGGTGCGGTTGGACAGGTTTATGAGGGTGAAGTCAGCTACACCACGCAAGAGATCGATCTCAAATCTCTACCGTCGACTGAAACGAAAATTATGATTAATGCCGCCATGCCGGATGGTATTTTCCACTGGTGGCAACTGCCGACCGCCGGGATTGGGTTAACCCGTATCGAATTTATTATCTCCAGCCATATTGGGCTGCATCCGATGGCACTATTACATCCAGAGCAAATCACCGATCCCGAGATCGAAAGCGAAATTCGTACCCGATGTGCAGGATTCAACACACTGGCGGACTATTTTGTCGATAACCTCGCGCTTGGCGTCAGCAAAATAGCCGCAAGCCAGTACCCTAAACCAGTGATTGTGCGCATGTCTGATTTCAAATCAAATGAATATCGTGGCCTACTCGGCGGGGATTTCTTTGAGCTTCATGAAGAGAACCCGATGCTGGGTTTACGCGGCGCTTCTCGTTATTACCATCCTCGTTACAAAGAAGCGTTTCAGCTTGAATGTAAGGCGATTTTAAAAGCCAGAGAAGAGATAGGATTCGATAATATCATCGTGATGATCCCGTTCTGCCGTACCGTCAGTGAAGCCGACAAAGTGCTGGAAGTGATGGCAGAAGCTGGACTTAAACGAGGAGAAAACGGACTGCAAGTCTATGTGATGTGTGAAATTCCATCCAATGTCATTCTTGCCGATCGATTTGCAGAGCGCTTTGATGGTTTCTCTATCGGCAGTAACGACTTAACTCAATTAGTGCTAGGGATTGACCGCGACTCAGCAGAGCTAAAACCGATGTTTGATGCACGAGACGACGCCGTAAAAAGCCTGATTGAGCAAGTAATACGTGTCGCACACAGTAAAGGATGCAAAGTCGGTATCTGTGGGCAAGCGCCATCAGATCACCCGGAATTTGCTGAGTTTCTTGTCGCTTGCGGAATCGATTCAATTTCACTCAACCCAGACTCCTTCGCCAAAGGCTGCACTGTAGTAGCAAAAGCAGAGAAAGAAATTTCGCAATCCAACAAACCATAACGCTAGTTTAACCAGTATTATACAGTTAAAAACTCACCCACCTCGGCCCAGCGCAATGTTGGGCCATGAGTGCAGACATAATGATTATTCATGTAACAATGTCCGCATAACCCGACCGCACAGTGCATTCTTCTCTCAACAGAAAGATAGATGTCTTGGGGATCAATACCGTAAGAAACCAAATATTCGCTCACGACGCTCATCATCGCCTCAGGGCCAGCAACCAATACGCAATCTGGCTGCTCACCGAATGAATGGAGCACTGTGGGTAAAACGCCTATTGCCGTACCGGGATAGTAATCTTCCGCATCCAGCCCGGTAAGATCTTCAACGACATTGAAAA
The DNA here is from genome assembly GCF_026000435.1 of Vibrio sp. STUT-A11. Lineage (NCBI taxonomy): Bacteria > Pseudomonadati > Pseudomonadota > Gammaproteobacteria > Vibrionales > Vibrionaceae > Vibrio > Vibrio sp. STUT-A11. Next base: position 1,637,659 of record NZ_AP026764.1, read on the forward strand.
TAGGAATGCAATGTTTCCAACGCTCTCGCTCTGGTTTGAGTAACAAGGTTTGCTTGTTCCGTGCAGCATAAACCACTTCCAACTGAGCGTAACTTTGTTGATCGATAAGTTGGTCAATAACGCTAACCAAAGGTGCAAGCCCACACCCTCCACCTATGACTAAAATCTTTTTGTCCACCAGTTCACTCGCCTTCCAGCCATAGCCAAAAGGACCGCGAGCGCCTAATATTGCGCCACGTTCTTTGGTAAATAGTGCCTGTGTGACAGCGCCCATTTTACGCACTAGCGCTCTAAAGTTTCCGGACTCATCAGGTAGCTGAGTAAAGGTAAACGGCGCTTCGCCAATCCCCGGTACGCAAAGCATGAAAAACTGACCACTTTGGGTTTTCATCCATTTGGGGTCCAACTGTAGTAAGCGAAAATGGTAATGACGGGTGTCTTCGCCATCATCATAAAAGTCAATAACTTCGATACTGTCCGGAGTAAGGTTAAACATCATCGGCTATCCTTTTCATTAATGAATGTACACCTATAACTCCAGGGCACGTCTGCTCGCACCGTCCGCAGCCCACGCAGCCATAGCGCCCAAACTCAGGTACAAAATCAATGCTGAATTTGTGATACCAGAACCGCTCTACCCTTTTTGCGGCTTCCTTAGACGGGTTATGAAAACTGGCTTCACGTTGGAAACCCTCATATAAGCAGGAGTCCCAAAATCGGACTTGAGAAACATTGTTACCTTGAGAAGCATTGTGGCCTTGAGAAACATAGTCGTCTTGAGAAGCGTAGACGTTTTCAGAACCAGTATTTTCTGCAATAGAACGAGTACCAAAACACGAGCAGGTTGGGCAAAGTGTCGTACACCCAGAGCAGCCCAAACATTGGATGCCCACTTGTTGCCAAAACTCGTCTGTCACCTTGCCTTGACTGACTTTTTCGATACCTTCGATAAGATAACGGTCATCAGGGAAAGCCTGTTCACAATGGGCGATATTTTCCCAGCGCTTGCTCTGGTGGTGAGTTAAGGCCACTTTAAGATCGAGTCCTTGTAATGACTCTTCTCCCAACTTCGACAACACCAACAACAGCCATGACTCCTCATCCACAGGATGAATCACTAAATCCGCCGTTTCATCGCGTACACTTGGGCCCGCATTAACGGTAGGACAAAAGCCTTGCTTACAAGGTTGAGTGCAATCCACACCGACCAACAGTGCTTGTTTGCGGCGAGCCTGATAGTATGGGTCTTGCTCGAAGAACTCGTCTTGATAACGAATTGCGACCAAATCACAGCTTTGTACACCAAACAACACAAACGGTTCCACATTTGGCAGTGTCTCTTTAAAGAACTCCCCGTCAAACACGTACATTGGTTCGTTTTCAGTGAAGAAGAAACCCTTGGCCGAATGAGTCGGTAATTGATTAATTAAAGGCGGCAGGTCTTGCGCGATGACTTGCTGCCAATAGTAATCGTCCGTCCCCTGCTCACTATTGGCTACGACCTGATAAAGCGCTCGACTCTGTAGCAAATGCATTCGGAGTTCATCTAAAGAATCTAACAGGTAAGTCTTTGTCATTTTCCTTCCCCCGGTTTTTCCCAAGGTGCGAGTGGCTTGTGCCCGACAGGTAGCAGCTCAACCTCAACGGCGCAGGCTTTTAATTCTGGCATTTTTGTCACGGGATCTTGCGCCGTATTGGTCAGCTGATTCGATGGTGCCTCTTTAAAATGATAAGGCATACTCACCACGCCAGGAGGGACATCATCAGTGATCATCGCTCTTGTTTCGATGTAGCCGCGTCTTGATCGTACGCTGACCGGGCTATACAAAGAAATCCCCAGCAAGTCGGCGTCCTTAGGATTAATGAACAAAATACCCGGTGGGATCTCTCGTTCCAACAAGGGCGATTTACGTGTCATGGAGCCACAGCCATAGTGGAAATGTAGCCGATTGGTGGTTAACACTAGTGGAAAATCAGAGTCAGCTGGCTCATCAATCGGTACGTACTTAACGGGTGTCAAACGCGCTCGACCGATAGGAAACTCTTTTTCGTGCAGAACTGCCGTTCCTTCAGGTGCATCATGGTTGCATGGCCACTGTAGTCCGTAATTTTTATCCAGCTTCGCGTAGCTCATTCCTTGATACGACGGGGTAATCGCAGCCATCTCATCGAATACTTCTTCACTGTTACGCCAATTTAGTGCATCACTCCCCATTTTTTTTGCCAATGCTTGTAACCATTGCCAGTCAGCCATTGCCTCACCAATGGGTGGCATCGCTGGGTTAATATGCTGAACACGACGTTCGCAATTGGTAAAGGTGCCCGACTTCTCCGCAAACGAGGCGGCGGGGAGAATATAGTCAGCCAGTTTTGCTGTCTCTGTCATGGTCAGTTCGGCAACCACCAGCAAATCCAAAGACTTGTAAGCTTGTCGAACGTGGTTTTGATCCGGGTCGGTTACCACGGGATCTTCACCAAAAAGAATCTGCGCCCGAAAGTGTCCTGCTAACGCCGCTTTGGTCATACCCAATGAGGTTAAACCCGGCCTCGACGCCACATCGCAATCCCAGTAATCCGAGAAACGCAACTGCATAACGCTATCTTCCACGGCTTGGTATCCCGGGTAGACATTAGGTAAACATCCCATATCACAAGCGCCCTGAACATTGTTTTGCCCACGTAATGGATTGATGCCGGTACCCGGTTTACCTATGTGGCCACACACCAGAGCTAAATCTGCTAACGCAATCACATTGGACGTGCCACTAACAAACTGAGTAATCCCCATGCCATACATGATCATGGCTTTGTCTGCCTGGCTATAATATTGAGCGGCCTGCCGGATCAGATTCGCCTCAACCCCGGTCGTACTCTCCACCGATTCCGGTGTGATGCGTTCTACATGATCTAACAGTGCTTCAAAGCCCTGACAACGATTGGCAATAAAGTCCTCGTCATGCCAGTGATTAGTTAGAATCACATGAATCATGGCATTAATGAGTGCGATGTTCGTTCCTGGAGTTAATTTCAAATGTAAATCTGCTAACTTGGCCAAACGTGTGACTCTGGGGTCTATGACGATTAACTTCGCGCCGGCCAGTTTGGCACTCATGATCTGCCCGCCGAGAACACTGTGGTTCTCTGTGGGATCCGCCCCAATTACCACGATCACTTCTGCTTCAAGCAGATCTTTGGTGCTGTTGGTCATCGCCCCCGAGCCTAACACCTGCTTTAAGCCTGCAACGGTCGGGCTATGGCAAATACGGGCACAATGGTCGATGTTATTGGTGCCTAATACCGCACGAGCAAATTTCTGAGCCGCGTAGTTATCTTCATTAGTCGCACGGGCGCTGCTTATCACCCCAGTCGCATCAGAACCAAACTCATCGATAATACTAAGTAGAGACGAACTGATAGCCTCAAGCGCCTCATCCCAACTTATGGGGACGAATTTATCTTTCTCGCGTTTCAAAGGTTGAGTGATTCGATTTTCGGCTGAAATGGCGTAAAGACTACTCCACCCTTTCTCACACAATTTTCCCTGGCTAATCGGGTGCGCATTTAATGGGCTAATTCCACAAACCTGACCATGTGAATCACACGTCAGAAGTAATCCACAACCCACGCCACAGAAAGGACACACCGTTTGAGTTGGATGTTCTCGAACCGTGCTATGGTTGAGTCGTGGCACCGAAGGCGTCGCGTCTTCGCCTATGGGAAAAGGAAGATCGGGGGCTTTTGATGCGTTTTTCTGCTGAGAGCTCATAGCCTTAACCTTGCTACGTGAACCTAGCTAAATTATAGCAGTCTCTCGTTGTTCGTTAGGCTATTCGCATTAGAAGCCGTGATCTTATTCTGAGTGACCACGCTGATAGATAATGTGATAGACCAAACCAACAAACACACTTCCTCCGACGAGATTGCCTAAAATAACTGGAAACAAATTACTGAAGAAGCCCAATAACCCAACCGAACTAACAGCCTCAACCGTACCCGCACTTTGAAGCATCATCGCTAAAGAAATAAAATACATATTCGCAATACTGTGTTCAAATCCAGCTGCGACAAAAGCGGAAATAGGAAAAACGATGACGACCGCTTTGTCTACCACAGTACGCCCAGCTAACGCCATCCAAACTGCCATACACACAAATACATTACATAAGATTCCACGGAAAAATGCCGTCCAGAAAGGCATCTCGCATTTTGCTGCTGCTATGTTTGCATACGTCGTTGCGATGGCACCTTGATTCATTTCCGGATGACCCGACAAAAACACCATTGCAGCGACGCTAACCGCGCCAACAAAGTTTGACAAGCAGACCACAACCCAGTTTTTTAACAGTTCAGCCGTGGTGATTTTGTTATCTGCCCACGCCATCGCCAGTAAATTGTTGCCAGTAAATAATTCGGCACCGGCAATAATGACAAGTATCAACCCTAGCGAAAAGGTCAGCCCACCTAACACTTGCTGAGTAGCGAAACTTAACGCTGGATCCGATTTAACGATAGTAAAATACAGGCCGCCAAGACCAATAAAAGCGCCCGCTAAGATACCCAGCATAACCATAGACAACAGAGGCAAGCGTGCTTTTGTTACACCAATAGAATCCACTTTCTCAGCAATTTGCTTTGGTGAAAATGAGTCAAAACCATAGATGTCCGCCACAAGCGTCTCCTGCTTTCCCGCTTCATATCCAAAACCTAGTCGATATTCTATAATTATCAAACGATGAGCATACTCCAACGTACCACTATTAGGAGCCTTGTACATGGAACAGACCGGAGACCTTTGGCACAGTAAATCCATCGACGACACATTTTCTAAGCTCTCAAGCCAGCCAGATGGTCTAGCTCCACAAGAATCCGCTCAGCGCCTCTCTCAGTTCGGAGCAAATAAGCTTCCGGTCTCTCATAAGCGATCGGTTTTTCAGCGTTTACTTAGCCAGTTTCACAATGTCCTGATCCATGTTTTATTGGTCGTCATGATAGTCACCGCCGCCCTGGGTCACTGGGTGGATGCCGCCGTTGTTGCGGGCGTGGTAATCATCAACGCCATCATTGGTTTTATTCAGGAAGGCAAAGCGGAAAACGCACTCAATGCGATCCAAGCGATGCTCGCCCCAACCGCGTTGGTTCTACGCGATGGTCATCAAATCAAAATCAACGCGGATGAGCTGGTCGTTGGCGACGTTGTTATCCTGCAATCTGGTGACCGGGTTCCCGCAGACCTGCGTTTGTTTCGCAGTAAAGGGCTTCAAGTTGCCGAAGCGGTACTGACAGGCGAGTCGATGACCATCGAAAAGACCACTCTACCAGTCAGTTCAGACAGCGAATTAGCCGACCGTTATTGCATGGTTTATTCGGGAACCATGGTGACTCATGGGCAGGGTTCAGGTGTCGTCGTTGCGACTGGTATAAACACTGAGCTGGGTAAAATAAGCTCCTTGGTTTCACGGGTAAAACCTGCGACTACCCCACTGCTCAAACAGATTGCTCAGTTCAGTCGCTGGTTAACCGCTGGCATCTTAATTGTCGCCGTCGCAACTTTCAGTTATGGCTTGCTGATTCAGGGTTACCCCATCACAGACATGTTTCTTGCGGCAATCAGCTTAGCTGTGGCAGCGATTCCAGAAGGGTTACCCGCAATTATGACCATTACACTTGCCATTGGTGTGGAAAGAATGGCCAAACGCAATGCGATCATTCGCCGCCTACCTGCTGTAGAAACACTGGGGGCGGTAACGGTCATTTGCACAGATAAAACGGGTACTCTGACTCGCAATGAAATGACGGTACAAAAAATCATCACCTCGAATTACCAGTTTGAGATAGGCGGAACGGGATATGATCCTCATGGTGGCGTAACTGTTAATCAGAAATCCATTTATCCAGAGCAATACCCCTTCCTTATTCAGGCGACTCGGGCATCGGTACTGTGCAATGATGCTAGCATCAAACTGCATGATGACAAATGGCAAATACAGGGCGATCCAATGGAGGGGGCACTGCTTATCGCAGGTATGAAAGCAGGCATAGACATCGAAACGGAGACAAAAAGTTTTCCTCGAACCGATCTTATCCCATTCGAATCAGAACACCGCTTTATGGCAACGCTCCATCACAACCATATCGGAGAAGCGTATATTTTCATCAAAGGTGCCCCCGAAAAGGTACTCGACATCTGTAACCAACAGCTAGTCGATCAAGATGCCGTCAATACAACCACCGAAATCGATCATACTTACTGGCATGAACAAATTGAAACCATGGCCAAGCAAGGGATGCGGGTTTTAGCGATTGCTTATCGGCCAACCAAATACACCCAGCTAGAACTCTCTTTTGATGACGTTAAAGACGACCTCATCATGCTCGGACTATTTGGCTTGATCGACCCGCCGAGACAAGAAGCAATCAAGGCGATTGACGTGTGTAAGAACGCGGGAATACGGGTAAAAATGATGACGGGCGACCATGCCCTGACGGCACAAGCCATCTCCGGGCAAATAGGCCTTATCAACCCCAACGATACGCTTACAGGTCAACAAATCGATGCTCTGACCGACGAAGAACTGTTCGCAGTTGCCAGAGAGGTTGATGTCTATGCACGCGTCAGTCCCGAACATAAAATGCGACTGGTTAACACACTGCAACAGCATCAACAAATTGTGGCGATGACTGGCGATGGCGTTAACGACGCGCCCGCACTAAAACGTTCTGACATTGGCACTGCAATGGGGATCACGGGTACCGACTCTGCTAAAGAAGCCGCCGAAATGGTGCTTACCGACGATAACTTTGCGTCGATTACTGCTGCAGTGGAAGAAGGCAGAGCCGTTTACGATAACCTGAAAAAGGCGATTCTGTTTATTCTGCCGACCAACGGAGGTGAAGCGCTGGTCATACTGGCAACGGTAGTTTGGGGATTCAAAGACCTGCCCCTCACGCCCATTCAAATTCTGTGGGTTAATATGATCACCGCGGTCACGCTTGCTTTAGCATTGGCCTTTGAACCTAAAGAACCAAACCTGATGCAACGTGCTCCGCGCGACCCGGATACGCCGCTTCTGACTTCTCACCTTATTTGGCGAGTGATATTTGTTTCTGTCATTTTGATGTTTGGCACTCTGGGCATGTTTGTATGGGAAATGAGTCAACAAGAGGATATTGCCAGAGCCCGTACCATTGCGGTAAACACACTGGTGATGTTCGAGATATTTTATTTATTCAATACCCGGTTTATCCTCGATTCTGTTTTTTGCCGCCAAGGATTGATTGGTAATTTCTACGTGTTAATTGCGATCGCGGTGCTGATCGTCTTTCAAGCCTGTTTCACCTATCTTCCGTTCATGCAGGTGCTGTTTGGAACCGCCGGGATTGAAGTCGATGTATGGCTACGAATAATCCTTGTCGCATCGTCGGTACTGTTTTTAGTCGAGCTGGAAAAGTACTACTTAAACAAATCAATGACGAAGACACACTCTACAAGCTAGGTAATCCCAAAGGTCTAAGCAATCACAAAGGTAAAGTCTCCAGTTAAGCGCCCGTCGACTTTCAATGGCTCAAACTGCAAATAGTCACGCGCTTTTCCGCCCCACCACTCGTTACCAGTATTGCCTTTCAAATAGAGTTGTGTTGTTAACAGTTCTTTATCTCCACGCCACAGTTTTACATGTATATGAGGAGGACGCGAACCGTATGCAACGGGATATAAGGTTTGGAAGAGGTAATGCCCGTGTTTGTCCGTAATAGCGGCACCAAAGCCAGCAAACTGAGGATCAAACTTCTCATTGCTCAATTGATTGGGATGGTCATAAATGCCCTGACCGTCGCACTGCCAGATCTCAACCTTAATACCAAAGACTGGATTACCAGACGTATCGACGACCCTGCCCTGTAACACAATGGGCTCACCCACTAATCCATCTGGCTGCAAAATCAAGTTTTCACGAAGCGGTATTCGCTTAACCGGATAAAACGGCCCCTCTGTTTGCGCTGGTGTAGGTTTCATTGGACTCACCGCTTTGAGCGATGGAGCAAAAAGTAGTGTCCATAAAGCTAGAAAATGCCTTCGTTCCATGATGCCACCCCAATTTTTGACTACTTTAATTGTGGTGTACACAGAGCAATTTTCCACTTAAGGGTAAACGGACTAGCGGTATGTTCCTCGGTAGTTAGTCAAACAACAAAGTCGATGGTGATCACAAGCTTCACTTATAGCGTCTAGGCTGTTATTGGACAGAAGCGATTTAGGTGTGCCACCCTAAACCGCTTCGTTCAGATTAGAAAAAGCATCTTGAAACCTTAAATGTTTGTTATGCGTCTTTTTCCACAAACATTTGCTTGTAAGACTTCGTTTGCAATGCTGTCCGTGTTAAGCCAAATTTATTAGCCAAAGTTTCCAACTCAACTTTGTAAGCCGATAACATAGATTCATCATCTGTCATTATTGCGAACTCGGCAAAATCTCCGATACCCGCCAAGGAATCAACGGTAATATGAAAATCACCAATAAAGTAGATACTCCGCGTTTTCTCCGCTTTTAGCACCAATTCAAACCCCATAGTTTCCAACATGCTACGAGCACTTGACGCATCAGTAATATTTGTCGCCTGACACCGATCAGGTTCAGGTCCCTTAACTATCCACAACTTGATACCCGAAGGCTCCATCGTTCGAATGCAAACGCTTTTATTCTCGATATGTAAGGCTTTGGCTGGTAAATCAAAATACCAGTCACATTCAATATTATCTTCGAGCATAACTTCGTGTGGTAATAACCTTAAGACTTCGAGGAAAACCGATTTCGAGTCGATTCGATACTTGAGCTCAACTTCGTATTTACCTTGGAAATGATTGTGATTCATAATCTACTTCAACATAAAAATAGAATTCTAACATAAGTGAAAGTGGTAAACTCAGCACGAAAATGGGCATAAGTATCTTAGCGAATGTCTATCACTACAAATATCCTGTAAACAGAGTTACGCCAAAGAAAATGAGAACTATACCAGCCACTCTTTCCACGATGTGTATGCCCGCTTTTAAGTGTTTCTGAACTCTAGGACGACCGATTGCAGTTGCAATGAATAAGTCCCAAAGCAAAACGGCAAGAAACATCCACACCCCACAAGAAACCTGCTGAATCAGCGTAACTTCATTTCCTAGAATCACGGTCATTAAACTCATATAGAACAGCGCATTCTTAGGGTTGAGTAGCGCGGAATTTAATCCAAGTAGCAGTTGGTTCCATGCTGATGGGATTTTTACATGTTTTTCTTCTAATAACGAATCAGTTTGTTTGCTTCTTAATAACTTCTGACCGATCCAAAAAAGGTAAATAGCACCTAATACTTCAACCGTTGCAAATACAATTTGATTCTCACGAATATTTACCCAGCCAAATATCACCAATGCTATATAAATAGCATTTCCCAGTGCAATCCCTAGACAGATAAACCGACTCCCGAGCAAACTATGACGGATTGAATGAGCAATGATTAAGAATAAATCCTGTCCCGGACTCAACAGAGCGACGAAATGAGCTAATGCCAATGCAGGGAAAGCTGCGGGGAAAAGGATAGAAAGCGACATAAACAGGTACCTATAGCCAAAATTATTTTCAAACTATAGGTTTTCCGACTTAGGATTTATTGTCGAAAATTGACGTAATCTGCTGGTATTGTCGTGGCGTTGAAGCTGTATAGTTAACAAACGTACGATGAAATTGGCTTTGATCAGAAAAACCCACTTCAACCGCTACATCAACGATACTCATTCCGCGTTTTAGTAAAATCTTCGCTTTTTCAACACGGCTATTGTTTAAAAATGACTTTGGCGTTATTCCAAGGTGCCTTTTAAAAATACGGATTAATGTCTCTTTTGGTCTTCCTAATTCTCTTGAGACAGCCTCAAGAGAAGGTGCACAAGCTATGTCTTGCAAAAGGCGATTCCTTAGCTTATAGACCAACTCACTTTCATCTTCATGTTCACTTTTGGGGAAGCAGAAACGGCTTACTAAATTGAATAAATAACTCTCAACATCTATGGCAACGTCACGAGACCCTTCATTTAACAGTAAAAGAATTAGATCTGATAAATTGGTATCACTTTCCGTAGCAAAAAATAAATTTAGGTCGCAACTGTATTTTGTTATCTCACATCCATATAGATTCGATAACACATTACAACACCATGCATTGTCGATATATAGCATGTGATAGCTGCGAGACATCCCTCCTACTGGATTACAGGCGTGCACCATATTAGGTTCAATGAGAATAATGTCCCCTTTTTTAAGGACGACCTCTCCATCTGGCATCGATAACTGGGTTATTCCAGATTCAATGATTCCGAGTGACAGCTCGGAATGGCTATGAGCTTTATAACTCTGTGCACTATTGTGGGTCGTTCTGATCGTCAGATATGGAATAATTTTGCTACTCCAAAAGTGCTGGTTCACGTCACGAACAGTATCTGTCACAGAACTAATCTCCAAATCTAACTATCTGGTAATCGTATTGCACTGAATAGTTTTGCGCAACAATCGATGCAGAAATCGTCATATCAATACATGCTTTGTCATTAGAAAAAATCGGGAAAAATATCAACAAGCAAGACTACCATTTTTGTTGCGCAAACTCGGAAAGGGGCAAAGAAGAATCATCATAAAGCTGGACATTTATGATAAAAATGCCAGCCTATCGTATGATACTTGAAGAATTTATCGACCAAAAACCACAAAATGTCTAACACCACTACAAACACAAGAATTCACCAGCTCTGCTTCGGTCAACCGAAAGATTCATTGACGATTGAACATGTATCTTTGGATTCGCTTGAAGAAGATAAAATCAGAGTAAAAATCGAAGCAACGAATATTAATCCAAGCGACTTGTTGTCTATTCATGGTGTAGGTCAATACAGGCATAGTCATCAGCCGCCCAGAGTACCCGGATTTGAAGCTGTTGGGCAAATCATCGACTCCAACTATGCAGAATTTATGGTAGGGCAAAATGTTGTCGTGGCTACCAGCGGTACTTGGCAGAAATATATAGATGTCTCACCAGATAACCTCTTCGTCATTCCGCCGCATCTGGACAACGGCTATGCGTGCCAGTTGTATATAAATGCGCTAACAGCGTGGGTTTTAACCACCGAAGTCGCTCAGTTGAAGAAAGAAGATGTACTGATTATCAACGCTGGTAGTTCTGCAATAGGTAAAATTTTTGCACAGCTATCTTCATCGCTAGGGTTCACTCTTATTGTCGTAACGTCGAAGCCTGAAAATTATCCATATGATTCAAACCATGTAATAGATGCAAAAGTAGACCTAGTCACTCAAATACAGCAACTTGATTTGCCTCGCCCTAATATTGCATTCGACGCTATTGGAGGCAAAGAAGGAACGGAGCTGATTCATACCATCGGCGATAATGGACGGTATATCAACTATGGAACTCTTTCTCTGGAGTTCTATGAGCCTCGCTTCTTTGAGTATGCGAAGAACCTAAACATTGACTTCAGTACATTTTTCTTACGTTACTGGGAGAATGCTGTTGGTAAAGATAGTCGGCGTGAAAAATTTTCAATGATGCTAGACCATTTCATCACCAATGGAATACAACTAGATGTAGATCGTTGTATTCCATTGGAACAAGTTCAGGATGCTATCAAGCTAATCGAGTCTAAATCTACGAACTTACATGGAAAAATCATTTTGCTACCAATGTAGTTAAGATATGACCATATACGGCTAGTTATCATAAAAAAGTATCTTAAATTCTGAGGCGTGTCCCATAGTATTTACGTTAAAACACTATGGAACACTTTTCTGGGTTAGTGATTCCCTGACCACAATATACAAAACTCAAATTGCGCCTTGGTTGAGCGTGCTTACCAAAGTGTTTGTTATTCCTCAACGCAGTTAACACTTGATCTGGCGCTAAAGAAGCCAGTGCTCCGCCTTTTTGAACAAAAGGAACAAATTCAAAGTAACCTAAAAATGTCCCGTCCAAACTATGCACTGCACCAAAACAACTTCATGATTTCTGGGAATCGACTCAACATCTCTACATACAGTTCTATGTTTAATAAAGACTGTGATTTCGATCATGAGAACGATATTTATGGTCTTCAACTATTCTTACTCATTTACTTTTCAAAACATAACATCTTTACATAGCCTATCCTTAGTAAGCAGCTTTCATATAAGGAGAAATTGCATGCGACAACTTGGAACGTTGGGATTGGCTATGTTAGTGGCGCTAAGTGCTAACGCATCCGACCCCAAAGACGCAACTCAATCCACAATAGATGTAAACAACCAAGTCAAACAAGACTTACCGTTTAGTGATAAGAAGGACTTTGAGAACGCTCAAAAAGGCTTTATCGCCAAGCAAGATGTGGTCACAATCAAAAACGAAAAAGGCGACGTTGTTTGGGACCTTGAAGCGTATAAAAAGTACATAGGCTTAGACAAACCTTCTCCTGACACTGTTAACCCAAGCTTATGGCGTAACGCCCAATTAAACATGATTAATGGCCTGTTTGAAGTTACCGATGGTATCTATCAGGTTCGTGGCTACGACTTATCCAACATCACATTTATTAAAGGCGATACGGGGTGGATTGTATTTGACCCGCTTATTTCACAGGAAACAGCGAAAGCAGCACTGGATTTTATCAACAGCGAATTAGGTGAAAGACCGGTTACTGGCGTTTTCTACAGCCACAGTCACCTTGACCACTTTGGCGGAGTGCGAGGTGTTGTTGATGAGAAAGACGTGATTTCAGGTAAAGTTCCTATTGTTGCCTCTCTCGGTTTTACCGAACATGCTGTGTCTGAGAACGTGATTGCGGGTAACGCAATGGGGCGTAGAGCCGTTTATATGTATGGCTCAATGCTACCAAGAAATGAAAAAGGCGGTGTCAATGGTGGTTTGGGTCAAACAACCTCTACTGGTATGGCTACGATGATTAAGCCAACTGACATCATCGAGAAAACCGGTGAAGAGCGTACCATTGATGGTGTAAAAATGGTTTTCCAATATACGCCAGGTACCGAAGCACCAACCGAAATGAACATCTGGTTCCCAGATAAAAAAGCCCTTTGGATGGCGGAAAATACCACTAATACGATGCACAATATCCTTACTCTCCGTGGAGCACAGGTTCGAGATGCGTTGAAGTGGTCAAGCTACTTACAAGAAACCATTGATATGTGGGGTGATGATGTCGAAGTGAAATTCCAAAGTCACCACTGGCCAATGTGGGGGCAGGAAGACATCGTTAAGTACTTTAAGACACAACGTGATATGTATAAATACACTCACGACCAAACCGTTCGTTTGATGAACCAAGGCTACATTGGCTCAGAAATTTCAGAGATGATTGAGTTTCCAAACGAGATTAATAACACTTGGAGTTCAAGAGGCTATTACGGCACCTTACGCCACAATAGTCGAGCAGTGTATCAGCGCTATATGGGTTGGTACAACGGTAACCCTTCCGATCTAAATAACCTACCACCAACAGATGCTGCGGATAAGTATGTTGAGTATATGGGAGGTGAGGAAGCTACCATCAAAAAGGCGCAAGCTGACTTTGATAAAGGTAATTATCGCTGGGTAGCCGAAGTGCTTAAACATGTTGTGTTCGCTAACCCCGAAAGTGAAAAAGGGAAAGCACTATTAGCGGATGCCTATGAACAAATGGGTTATCAAGCCGAGTCAGGTCCTTGGCGTTCGGTCTACTTACAAGGGGCTTATGAGTTGAGAAACGGGGTTCCTGATAGTGGTGGACTGACAACTGCGTCACCAGACATTATTAAAAACATGCCACCAGAAATGCTATTCGATTATTTAGCCGTTCGAATCTTGCCAGAAAAAGCGGCTGGTAAAGCATTTGTAATGAATATGAATTTCACCGATCTCGACGAGAAATACTCTTTGTATGTTGAAAACTCAGTCCTTAACCATACGAAGAAGCTCGCTGAAAAGCCTGACGTTTCACTGGAACTGACTAAAGCTACGTTAGATGACGTTCAGCTTGGTAACATCACCTTAGAGAAGGCGATTGCAGACGGCTCTATCAAACTGGATGGTGACCCACAAGTATTGAAAGACTTTGTAGGAATGTTGGATAACTTCAACTTCTGGTTCAATATCGTAACACCGTAGGGAGTAATTATGACGAAGCGTGTAATAACCTGCATCGCTTCTGGTGTTATCGCATTAGCAAGCCCAACTGGTTGGGCTTGCTCTTATGATGGGTTGTTTACCAACCCATTTAGCGAGAGCTACCCCGGAGCATTGGATGTATCCATTGCCACTCAGCTAGCCGTTAGATCTCAATCCATGCTGCCTCTAGAAGTCATTGATGGTGAAGCAGGGCTACGAAGAGCAAGTTGGTGGCTAAACTTGATGACCAAAGCACACCCAGATTTACCTAAAGGTTCTTATGTCTACGTTGTTGATCGCCAGCTGTGGTCACGCATTAGTGAGACAGACAATTCAATTGAAGTTCACGTCTCACCTCCTACCGATAACGTCAAAGTGCTGCAAATATCCGAAGCCGCTCTGCACAATCTAATATCAAACCAGATAACGATCGATCAAGCTCGCGAGCTTGGGGTATTGAGTGAGACCTAAACACCGATAACTAATCTTTGGTGTTTGTTCAATTGAATGTGATATAAAGGTTTTCCTATCTTACTGGAAAGCCTTTATATTTTTAGCCATCTACTTGTTCCGAGCAAGCCTAATACACCTTTTAACTCAATCTAAGAATATGATTGCTACTCTCAAACCTTTCATGTCCAATTAAAACCTTTAGCGTTTCGGTCATTCATTGCTTACATCTTATTGACTTTGAAGTATCACATAGAGTGAGCAATACAAATTTACATCCTGATTCGGATAATGTTTGGTAAGGCAAACTCGTATGAGTAACTAGTTACTGCTATTTTACTCTAGCAACGAATGGGGCACTTTCGTTCTAGAAAGTGCCAAGTGAAACGGTCCTGGACAATAATGAGTTTCGAAGAATCGAATATTAGCAATTCATGAATAATTTCAGGTATAGAAAAGACGCTTAGTAAGGAGCCCTGTCCTACTGGCGAAGACTAGAACGTCTGTTTTTATTTATGCCGAGAATGAGCTCCTTATTAGTCGGATAGTTTATCGTTTAGACGCAAGTTTAATACTTTTATTTAAAGCACTAGCCTTACTTTTCACCCCAGTATGACACTTTATTAATATCAAGTGGGTAAAATCTACCTGATTAATCTACACTTTCTACTTATTACAAGTCATTTTTCATAATTCCTTGGAGGGGAAACATAATGAGGCTCTCACCTGTGGCATTCGCTTTACTATCTGTCAGTTGTTCCACTTTGGCTGCAAGCCCAACAAAACCTTTTGCGGATAGAATCTATGTTGGCGGAGATATTATTACGGTCAACGACTCTGACCTTACCGCTGAGGCTCTAGCCATTAAGAATGGTCGTATTTTATCTGTCGGAAAAGAATCGGAACTGATGAAGTTACGAGATGATAAGACGGAAATTTTTGATTTAGATGGAAAAACCATGATCCCGGGCTTCATTGATGGCCATGGACATGTTTTTAACACGGGCATTCAAGCTTTATCTGCAAACTTACTTGCCGATCCTGATGGTAATGTAAATAGTATTGCGTCGCTGCAAGAAGAACTAAGATCTTGGGTGGCGAAGCCAGAAAACGGCAAGCATGGAATCATCCTGGGGTTTGGTTATGATGACTCACAGCTAAAAGAGCAAAGGCATCCTACTCGTCAAGAACTGGATGAGGTGTCTAAAGAACTACCGATACTGATTATACATCAGTCAGGACACTTAGCGACTTTGAACACCAAAGCATTGGAGCTCGCTGGTTTGACAGCAGAGAGTACTGATCCGAATGGGGGTAAAATTCGTCGAGAGAGTGATGGTAAAACACCGAATGGAGTGTTAGAGGAAACGGCATTCTTTGGCACGTTATTGCCGTTAATGACCAAACTCAACGCAGAAGAAAATAAAGTCATATTTAAAGCGGGCATGGAACTGTACGCAAGCTTTGGTTACACCACGGCGCAAGAAGGCCGAGCTTCGACATCGGCCGTGAAAACCATGTATGACTTAGCTCAACAAGATAAACTGCCAATTGATGTGGCCGCATATCCGGATATTCAAGTTGCTAAAGAGGTTATTGCTCCACCGTACTACTCAAGCGAATATTCTAATGGGTTCCGAGTTGCAGGCGCTAAGCTTAACCTCGATGGGTCGCCTCAGGGAAAAACAGCATGGCTGACAAAACCATATCTTGTTCCTCCAGTTGGTCAAGAGAAAGGGTACAAAGGTTACCCAAGTATGAGTGATGAAAAAGCAGCTGAATATATCGAGTTGGCGCAACGTAATGGATGGCAATTGTTAACCCACGTTAACGGCGATGCTGCTATTGATCAGTTGCTTGACGGTATTGAAGCAAGTGAAAAAATCCATGGTATTTCAGACCGAGGTTTTATTGCGATACATGCTCAGACCGCTCGTAAAGATCAAGTTGAGAGGTTTAAGCAATTGGGTGTATTCCCTTCGTTTTTTCCAATGCATACCTTCTATTGGGGGGATTGGCACATGAACTCTGTTTTGGGCAAAGCTCGTGCAGAGAATATCTCTCCTACAGGATGGGCGCGAGATTTGGGAATGATCTATACCTCACATCATGATTCACCTGTGGCTCTGCCAAACTCCATGCGCGTATATTCCGCGACAGTGAACCGTGTGAGCCGTACTGGTCATGTTTTAGGGCCGAAACAACGTGTGTCTGCATTGGACGGATTAAAATCGCAAACACTGTGGGCGGCGACTCAATACAAAGAAGAGAAAAGCAAAGGATCATTGGAAGTAGGAAAACTCGCTGACCTAGTTATTTTGTCTGAAAATCCACTAACGGCAAAACCTGAAACATTGTCTGATATCAAAGTGTTAGAAACGATCAAAGAAGGTGAAACAGTTTATTCAAGTGATCAACAAGTCGCTTCTGGTAGTTGCGTTAATACTAAGCGATGTCAGGAAATTGCCACTGCGACAATGATTTCTGCAGGACTGTTGCACCACTCACATTGATTTATTTTTTCATACATTTAGTCGTCAACATAAAAATAGGAAGTCATTTGATCTTCCTATTTTTTGCTAGCCCGCAACTAAAACTGAGGGGTATTGTTGCATATTTATTTAGAGTACTTATTGAGTCCAAACATTTATTGAGTTAACGAGAAATTCACTTCCTCGATAAATTACGGTACCTCAAAACGAACGGCACGCTATAAGAAAGGATAACTTTTAGTATGAAAAAACTCTTCCTCGAAGTATCAAAGAGTAATTAATCTAAAACATATATTGGGGCAAAACCTTTTCAGAGAAGTCCCCCTGAACCATCCGTATCAAATGACAAAAAGTATCTTAGTCTCAGTTCGACAAAATACATCGGCCATAATTGAGAGTTTTCTGTGTATTCATAAATAGCTTTTGTTCTGGTACTCGTGACAGGTGGAGCAACACTCACGGCTTGCGATCTTCGGAAGAATTTCCCGGATGAGAATTCATTGATTGCCCTCCAAACTGCTGGCGTAGCCGGTTCAATTCACTCAAACGTTCACTCACTTTGCCATTGATACTTATCGCCGGATACTGTCCATCCACCAGCTCCCCGATGGGTAAATCAGTAAGCAACGTCATAGCCTGATCAACATGCTCAATCGCCCAGATATGGAACAGATGCTCCCGCACCGCTGCGCGGACATCTTCCCGCAACATCAGGTGGGGAATATTCGCTGCGGGAATGATCACTCCATGATCTCCCTTGAGCTTGCGCGCCTGACAAATCTCGAAAAAGCCTTCAATTTTCTCGTTAATACCGCCAACCGCCTCAATCAGACCATGTTGATTGATAGCCCCGGTAATCGCCACCGCTTGTTTGAGTGGGACCTGGCCAATTGCCGATAATAAAGTGCACAATTCCGCGGCAGAAGCACTATCTCCTTCCACGCCGCCATAGGATTGCTCAAAGGCCAGTGAGGCACTTAGTGACAGCGGCTGGCTCTGGCCATAACGCTCGCCAAGAAATCCGCTTAGAATCATCACACCTTTGGAGTGAATCGAGCCACCCAGATCCACTTCCCGCTCAATATCGAGGATCTTCCCGTCGCCCAGACGAGTGGTCGCTGTGATCCGTGACGGTAGCCCAAAAGGATGGTCACCAACCGCCACCACCGACAGCGCGTTGATCTGGCCTACCGCGAAGCCCTCGGTATCGATCGTACGGATCCCCCGTAACACACTTTCCTGGCTACGCTCCTTGAGATAGCTCACCCGACGGCGCCGCGCCGCCACTGCTGCTTCGACTGCCTCCGCGTTGATGACTTTCTCTTCACGCTGTCTCGACCAATAATCCACATCACGCAACAAATCCATCAACGAGTTCATATGTAAGGACAGCTTTTCCTGATCGGCCATCATCCGGCTGCTGTATTCGATCACCCGCGCAACCGCTTCCCGTGACAAAGGAAGCAACTTTTCCCGGCTCTGTACCGTCTTAATCAGTCGGGCATAAAGTTTCATTGAGGCTTCATCCCGCGGGAGTTCCTCAGAAAAATCGGCCTGGACCTTAAATAATAAGCTAAATTCCGGATCATAATGTTTGAATAGATAGTACAGCAGCCGATTACCACAAAGCACCACTTTCAAATCAAGCGGCACCACCTGCGGCTCTATCATGGTGGTGGTGGCCAGGCTCAGCATTTGTTCAAGAGATTGGGTCCGGATTTGACCGGAGCGCAATGCACGCTTAAGCGAATCCCACAGCATGGGACGATCAACCAATCGATCTGCATCCAGCACTAGGTAACCACCATTAGCACGATGAAGCGCACCAGGTTTAATCAACATAAAATTGGTATACAAAGTACCAGCATGGCTGAGGTGCTCCACCCGTCCCAGCAGATTAGACACTGTCGGGTTGTCCTCGTAAATCACGGGTACCCCGTCGAGATCACTGTTATCGACCAGCAAATTCACTTGATATTCAGTGAAATACTCCGCCACTTTCTCACTTTTATGCTCTTCTGGCAGGCTGCTAAGGATTTGTTGCAAACGATCAATACTGTCTATGAGGTCTTGTTTGAGGCTATGCAGATAATCAATCACCGACTGGTATGCACCAAACTTTTGTTCCAACTCAAGAAACAACTGGCTGATGGTGATAGCGACAGTATCTCGCTGTAACTCTTTGATTGCCTGTTGACTTTGACGATGCCAGACCGGCATGTCCCGGGATATCTGATGCAGTTCCTGACGCAATGCCTTGAGCTCGGCATCAATCTTATCCTGCTGTGCCTCTGGCAGTTTACGGAACGCCTCCTGATTCAAGACTTCCCCGTCAAGTTCAGGCAAAAAAGTGTAACCCGTCGGGGTTTTCTTCAAGATAATATGATGCTCTTCTGCATGGGATTCAGCCGTTGCAAAAGCCCGCCGACAACGCTCCGTGTAGTCCGCCTGGATCGCTTGTATTCGGGCCTGAAGTTCCTCACTCTGCAGAGTTTCTGGAATCGCCTGAACCAGATATTCCACCAATTGTTGCACGTTCTGTCGCAGCCGTCGTCCGTCCCCAGCCCGAAGCTGCAATGTCAATGGTTGCTGCGGATGGTCGAAATTATTGACGTAACACCAGTCATCAGCTGGTGGATAATCCTGGGAGCGGTGCATCAGCAGCTGGTCGATAAGGGTATGTTTACCTAAACCAGTAGAGCCGGTAACAAAGATGTTGTATCCGGCATGAGGCATATCGAGCCCAAAATTCAGGGCTTCCATCGCCCGGCCCTGCCCCAGTGGTTCAGCCAGGGGTTCTAGTTCATCGGTGGTTTCAAAATTCAACAGATCGAGATCGCAGACATGGTAAAGCTGGGCCTCAGTCAGGGATAGGCATTTTATTTTCGATTGCTTTTGCATTGATTGGATCACTCCGAAGCCTTGAATTTAATCGGGAGTTTGTATTCCAGTGTAGTACAACTGAGCAAGACAAATGCACAGCATCACCGAGGCCTGAAAAAGAATTGTGTTGCAGTGACACAGCTAAGCCTGGTCGCGCCTTTGATGGCAAATACCGGATACGAGACTGGAACTTATTTCTGATGCGTATTTAACAGACTTCAATAAAACGACGTGAATACGAAATCCATGACCTTTCCGATTGACCTGGATTACCCATATACTATGAATAAGAGTAAAGCTGGAATAAATTACCGTTAAATAACTTTGCCTATCAGTGAGTGTTATGGAATATCGTGATTATTATGCAATTCTTGGTGTTCCCCGTGATGCAACGCTTGCGGATATTAAACGTGCCTATAAAAAGTGTGCGCGTAAATACCACCCGGACGTATCAAAAGAAGCCGATGCCAAGCAACAATTTATCCAGGCTAAAGAAGCGTACGAAGTATTGAAAGACCCGAAAAAACGAGCGGCTTATGATGAGCTTGGTGAGGAGTGGACATCTGGAGAGGAATTTACAGCGCCACCTAACTGGAAACGTAATTTTAAGTTTTACAGCGACGGTTCCGGCCAAGGCGATCCCAGCGCATTTTCTGATTTTTTCGAGTCACTGTTTGGGGGTTCTTTTAAAAGAAACCCTTTTCACTCCCGTTATACTTCGGGTGATCACACCTTCACAGTGAAGGGCGAAGATTTACATGCCAAAATACAGATAGATATTGAAGATAGTTTTCATGGCGCGGTAAAAACCCTAACCTTACCAAATTCTTCAGCCAACAAAGAAGATGCTGAAACAATTAACTTACGTATTCCTAAAGGAATAAGAGAAGGACAACAAATTCGTATTGTGGGAAAAGGACTACCGGGCTATTCAGGTGACACTCCGGGGGACTTGTATCTTGAGGTCACCTTCCGCCACCATCCTTTTTATCGTATGGAGCAAAAAAATCTTTGTCTGACACTTCCTATAACACCATGGGAAGCCGCATTGGGAGCAAAAGTAAAACTCCCCACTCCTATGGGGCCAATCGAAGTCACGATACAGGCCAATTCAGTTTCCGGGAAAACATTACGACTACGTGAACGTGGCCTGCCTGGTAGTCAACCTGGTGATATGCTGGTGAAGCTGAATATTGTCTTACCAACAGTGAATACTGAACAGGAAAAAGATTTTTTCCGCCAGATGCAAGCACTGATGCCCTTTAATCCCCGCAGCCAATTAGGTGTTTAATTATGGCCAAGAAAGTAACGACAAATCAGTTGATCATATCTATTTCTGGAGAATATGAGCCGACTCTGACACTAACAGAGATTTGTCGAGCTTGTGATAAACCGGTTGAATGGGTGATCGCTTTAGTTGAAGAAGGCGTGCTCGATCCGCAAGGCGATCGACCAATACATTGGCTATTTACAACCTCCAACTTGCGTCGAGCCCTTCGTGCTCAGCGAATGCAACAAGATTTAGGCTTGAATATGCCCGGCATTGCTGTTGCCCTTGATCTACTTGATGAGATAGATCGACTCGAACGCAAGCTCCACAACCAGCGTTAAGCTAATTGCAATGAAGGCTCACCGACACTGAATAGATTGTCTATTTCATACTGGAAGTATTTAGATAAGCTAAGCCAGCAAGTACCGATTAAAAATATTGCGAGTAACTGATTTAGCCCCTCTTTGGGCAGTTTCAGCAGCTGAAGGTTGGTTATTCCTTTGTCCGGTCCCAAATATTTGGAAGCACTTTGTTTGAATATCCAGAAATAAAACGCTTTTTCTCGCCAGTATACGGCTCATAGACATGTCGACTCACAGACCCGATGTTGGCACCGTAGATGTGGATGCTGATCGACGTCCGATCTGAGTGGGCGTTTGTTACCTTATGGATATCTCCGATACGAGGTGATACGAGATCAATCTCACCACAGTGGAGTTGATGTTTTCCATTCGGCTGTAGCCTATTCGATTTTGGATCCAGATAAAATTCCTCGCAAAACTCGGTACCTCGCATTACCCCTACCATGCCCCACACTGAGTGATCATGCACTGGTGTCTCCTGACCGGGCCCCCAAACAAAACTCACCATGGAAAAACGTTCAAATGGGTCACAATACAATAAGTACTGCTGATACGTTTCCGGATTTGGTCGAGCGAATTCATCAGGTAACCAATCGTCGTGGTTGATCAGCTCTGTTAGGAGTACCTTACCATCCGCCAAGATGCGATCTTCATCTTGGCCAACTTGTTCGATCAACTGTGTGAAAGAGTGAATGAAATCCCTTAACCTAGATATGTTTCTCATTATTGACGTTCCGTCTTCAGGCTATTGCAAATTGTCACACTGTAACTTTAAACCCGCAGTGTAATGCGAACTTATATACTGGTTACTTTAGTGGTATGAGAAAAAGTAAGTCAAATGATGTGGTGAAGAACTGTGCTTTGAAACAGTTCTAGAACATTGGACTCTGCGCTGCAGTCCTCCTATCTTATTGATAAGTGTTTCCCGAACGAATAAAAACTTCTCTATCGGGACCAATAAGTATCGCGACAAAAGAGCAACTTTCGTTCGGAGGGAGTTCCTATGAGGTTATTTTTCGCACTGACATTTGGTGATGAGGCAAAACGCGAATTAATGACGTACCAAACTTTGTTACGTTCACGCGGTATAAATGGCCGACATACTCGTACAGCGAATCTCCATCTCACGTTGGCTTTTGTCGGTGAAGCGACGCAAGAGCAGAAGCAAAAATTAATCCGTATCTTGCGTCAGTTGAAATCGGGATGTGACGCTTTACGAATTGATCATTTGGGTTCATTCCATCAAAAACGAAGCCGACTAATTTGGATGGGCATCGCTAATAATCGCGTCTTAATGCGACTGCAAAGGGAACTTAGTTCTGCTTTGAAAACACAAGGCTTTTCTACTGAGGCAAAAAAGTATACGCCCCATATTACACTTTTCCGTCATGTAACTAGTGATGCGCATCTAAAAGACGTCTACGTTAAGCCGCAACACATTGATGTTTACTCGATTGCTTTAATGGAAAGTGTGTACGTCGACAATAAGTTGGTGTATCGGGTTGTCGATGAGGTCGTTCAGAGTCAGGGAAAAACTCCCTGACTCGTTAATCTTGTCTCACGTTTATTATTTTTTGTTTTTAGGTACCCACGCTGTACGGTCGATATCCAAATCAGGGAACTCATCGGGATTGAATTCCGGATGCTCAGCACCTGCTGCCAATTTCTTCCGGTAATCTTTCAACAAACGCATTGCCGTTGGAAACAACATAATCAACGCCAGTAAATTCACAATCGCGAGAATGCCCATCATTGGATCTGAGAAGAAGAATACTGAAGTCGCACCAGGGGCAACCGCACCAACAAACACGATAGCAATAACAGCGATACGCAGGATATGCACAGAGGACTTGCGGTGAGACATAAAGGTGAGTGCGTTTTCCCCAAGGTAGTAGTTGTAAATCACTGAACTAAATGAGAACAACAGTATCGCACCAGTCAGATAATACTGCGCCCACAGCCCAAGGTGAGATACCAAAGACTGCTGGGTAAGGACGACGCCATCCACCCCTTCCGCTCCCGGCACATAGACATCACCGAGTAGAATCACAAAGGCGGTACAGCTACATACAACAATCGTATCAATAAATACCGATAGTGACTGAGTAATACCCTGACTTATCGGGTGAGATACATCTGCCGTTGCCGCGACATTAGGTGCAGAGCCCAAACCGGCTTCATTAGAGAACAAACCTCGTCGTAGACCGTTCGCCAATGCAGCACCCATACCACCGCCTACGACTTCCTCAATACCGAAAGCATTTTTAACGATAGTCATAATAACGCCCGGGAGCTCCGCAATGTTGATAATGATGACAAGAAGCGCTAGAGCAACATAGGCAACCGCCATGATCGGTACGATAACATCCGCTGCTTTTGCGATACGATGAATACCACCATAAATGATGAAACCAACAGCGATGGAAAGAAATACCCCCGTATACAAACGGTCAATACCCAAACTGTCTGAAGCGGCACCTGCAACGGTATTGCCCTGAAATGCATTAAACCCGATAGCAAAAGAGGCGATCAGACAAACTGCATATATATAGGCGAGCCAGCGATAATCTTCACCTAGGCCATGGATAATCGTACGAGCAGCACCACCACGGAAATCATCGCCTTCTTTTCGTTTATATAACTGAGCCAGCGAACACTCGACCAAACTGGTCGCCATACCAACCAATGCCACAGCCCACATCCAGAAGACAGCTCCTGGCCCACCGAGTGTAATTGCGACGGCCACACCAGCAATGTTACCACCCCCAACGCGTCCACCAATAGAGAGTAAAAGGGCTTCACGGCCAGAGATAGCTTTTGCATCGGAAGTCTGGTTTTTAGTCAGTAAAACGCGAAACATTCGCTTGAAGAACCGGAATTGAACGAAGTCAGTTACGATTGTGAAGAACAGACCAAATATCACGAGGAACGGGACGAGAGCCCAACCCCATGTGAGGTCTCCGATAATACTAAAAAAGGATTCAAGTAATTGCATCATTATTCCTTAAATAAATTGTAGGCTTCCTGATTTATTATCTAAACAACTAATAAATAGGTTTAATTCTTTACAGTCCATGATAATCGGCGCGTCAGTTTTGTTTTTTCGATAAACATCATGTAACTATTATGATAGTCAGGGAATGTGGGGATAGGAATAAAGATTCTGAGGCTAAAGATCAGTGGAAGGCGCTCACTTTGAATGGCAAGTAGCATTTGCTTTTCTACAGGATTATAAATAAAAAATGCCCCTATTCGAGAGTCCGTGAATAGAGGCATTTAAAATTGAATGGAATGTTCTGATTGAGGGTTATGCCGCTTCGAAAGCCAACGCTTTCTTCTCAACGTGACGGAAAATTAGCGTTAGAATGCCGTTGACCGTTAAGTAGAATGCACCCGCAACACCAAATACGGTAAGCGTATCGTAAGTTTGAGCGTTGATACGCTGCGCGTAGCCCATAAGATCCATGATGGTGATGGTACTCGCCAGAGAAGTCCCCTTGAAGACCAAGATCACTTCATTGGAGTATGCCGGAACCGCGCGGCGAATCGCATAGGGAAGCAATACTTTTAACGTAGTCGACTTGTTCATTCCGAGTGCGCGACAAGCTTGCCACTGACCGGATGGTATGGCGTTAAAAGCACCTTTAAACAGCTGAGTACTGTAAGACGCGGTATTCAGCGCCAAAGCGACCATGGCGCAGAACCATGGCTGGCTTAACCATGACCACAAGAAACTCTCCCTGATTGCATCAAACTGACCAGGACCGTAGTAGACCAGAAAAATCTGTACCAACAGTGGTGTTCCCGTGAACAAGGTAATGATGCCTCGACTCAACCAATGCAAGCCTGGTGTACGCAGAATCAACGTCAGAGTCATCAATAAAGCAAGTATACAGCCGACAACCAACGACGCTGCAGTCAGTTGGATGCTGGTTCCGAGACCTTCAAGCAATTGCCAAACGTGTTGTTCGTTCATGCGGTTGCCTCCTGACCCATGCTGATTCCTTTAACCGAAAACTTCCTATCGATTAGCTTCACCGCTCGTTGTGTTATTAAAGTAATCACCAAATAAACGGCAGCCGCTGTCGCGTACCAAGTAAACGCCTCGTGTGTCGCAGCAGACGTAAGCTGAGCCTGCTTGAGAAGGTCAGTCACACCAATCAGAGAAACCAACGCGGTATCTTTGAGCAACACCAACCATTGGTTAGAGAGGCCAGGCAGGGCGTGCCTTACCGCTTGTGGCAAAACAACGCGTACAAAGGCGTGAATCGGGCCGATCCCCAGCGCGCTTGCTGCTTCTCTTTGCCCTTTCCCGACCGCTTTGAGAGCGCCCCGTAGCGTCTGAGAAGCATAAGAGGCGAAGATCAATGACAGCGCAATCACACCAGACAAAAACGGGCTAACTTCAATAAAGTCACCGGTGATTAAAAACAGAACCTGTGTTGAGCCAAAATAGATGAACAACACGACAAGAAGCTCTGGCAATCCGCGAATCACCGTGACAAAAGCTGTTGTTGGCCATTTCACTAATACACGACGAGACATTTCACCGCTGGCGAATACTACTGCCAGAATCAAACCGACTAATAAACTCGTGAAAGCTAGCTGGACGGTCATCCAGCTTGCTTGCACAAGCGATAAAGAGTAACCCGTTAACGCCATATTAGTTACCGAAGTACTTGTTGAAGATCACGTCATATTGACCGTTTGCTTTTACGGTTTTAAGCGCAGTATTTAGCTTGTTTACAAGTTCTTCGTTGTCTTTGTTTACCGCGATACCAAAACCGTTGCCGAAGTATTTCGCATTCGTTACACGTTCGCCAACGTAAGTTAGGTTGTCTTCTTTCTTGAACCACTCAGCAACCACGGCTGTATCACCGAAAACAGAGTCGATACGACCATTTTTCATATCAATGAACGCGTCTTGGTAGCTTGCATAAGGAACCGCAGTCACACCAGGAAGCTGTTCAAGAAGGTAAGTCTGGTGTGTAGTACCATTTTGTACACCGACACGCTTGCCTTCTAGCTGAGTTTTATCGGCAACTTTGCCTTTTACAGAAACAAATGCTGCTGAGTTGTCGTAGTACGAATTAGAAAAGTTTACTTGCTCTAAACGCGCATCAGTGATATCCATCGCTGAGATCGCCGCATCGTAACGTTTGAATTTTAATGCAGGAATCAAGCTGTCAAAAGCTTGGTTGTAGAAGCTACATTTTGTTTCCATTTCTTTACAAAGTGCGTTCGCAAGATCCACATCGAAGCCTTGGATTTGGTTATTTTCATCCATGTATTCGAATGGTGCGTACGTCGCTTCCATCGCGAATTTGATTTCTTCTTGTGCTGCTGCGTTTGCAGAAATAAGGCCGATTAGTGAAGCTAGTAAAATCTTTTTCATTGCAATACTCCGTGTGTACGTCTTGGGCTGACACTCGCAATGACAGCCGATCATCTGTGATTGATGGTTATCGCTAAACCCTTTTTATGGGTATTAGTTGCTTTAGTGTTTTAAATAATCAGCAAACTGAGTCGTCTGCGGATTGGTAAATGCGTCGTTTGTGCCATGCTCAACAATATGCCCTTTTTCAAGGTACAAAACATGGCTGGCAATCTTTTTGGCAAAATCCACTTCGTGTGTCACCACAACCTGAGTAATGCCCGTGCCACTTAAATCTTTAATGATCTTAACCACTTGGTTAGTAATCTCAGGATCAAGCGCAGCCGTAGGTTCATCAAACAAAAGAACTTCTGGTTTCATCATCAAAGCACGTGCTATAGCAACTCGCTGCTGTTGACCACCGGATAGCTGCATTGGCCAAGCATCCGCTTTATCGGCCAAATGTAAGGTTGCTAGAATCTGCATCGCTTGCTGTTTGGCTTCATCTTTTGCCATGCCAGAGACTTTGACTGGTGCTTCAATCAAGTTTTCCATCACCGTCATATGAGGCCAAAGGTTGTATTGCTGGAACACCATACCGACTTTACGGCGAAGCGCTAAACCATGCTTTTCTTTAATTTCAGTTGAAAAGTCGAAAGCGTCATTTGCGATGTTTAACTGGCCATTATCCGCATCTTCTAAAAGATTGAGAACGCGCAGCAGAGAGCTTTTCCCTGCACCGCTTGGGCCT
Source organism: Vibrio sp. STUT-A11 (assembly GCF_026000435.1). NCBI lineage: Bacteria > Pseudomonadati > Pseudomonadota > Gammaproteobacteria > Vibrionales > Vibrionaceae > Vibrio > Vibrio sp. STUT-A11. Next base: position 1,665,421 of record NZ_AP026764.1, read on the forward strand.
AATAACACCAATGTTTCACCGCTTTCACAATTAAAACTGACATCGTGAAGAACTTGTGTATCACCGTAGGATTTGTTGATCCCGCAAACCTGAATACTCATGCTGTCATACCGCATTAATTGTCATCGGGCGTTAATATTACCAATAAGTGCATTTTATGCAATATAAATGTATAAAAATATGACTTGTTAATTTATTGTTTCTACAAATTACAGCACCACAGAGCATATGACTGGTTTGATGAGTGACGATATACCGTCAATCTTAACCATTGATTGACCTAAAACTCGGTTTTAGATTGATAGGGTTTGCTTATTAAATTAATCGGCCTAAGTGATATGATAACTCCGAAGATCCTTACTATTATCAATTACAAGTTACTGAGATGTATAAACATTAACTTCTAAACAGATAATCAACAGTGATAACACATTAAGATTTTCTATTTGGAGAAATATCAAATTTCACTGCTATAAAGGACACCCTATGAATAACAGCGATAATAACTCAGCAGGAAAATGCCCGGTAATGCATGGTGGCATGACTTCCACAGGTTCGAGCGTGATGGAATGGTGGCCGAACGCCCTTAACTTAGACATTCTTCATCAGCACGACAAAAAGACCAACCCACTTGGTGAAGACTTCAATTACCGTGAAGCACTGAAAACGCTTGATGTCGAAGCGTTAAAAAATGATTTGAATGCATTGATGACAGACAGTCAGGAATGGTGGCCTGCAGACTGGGGACACTACGGCGGCTTAATGATCCGAATGGCATGGCACTCTGCGGGTAGTTACCGAACTGCGGATGGTCGCGGGGGCGGTTCAACAGGTAACCAACGTTTCGCTCCACTTAACTCTTGGCCAGATAACGGTAACTTGGACAAAGCTCGCCGCTTACTATGGCCAATTAAGAGAAAATACGGCAACAAAATCAGCTGGGCAGATTTGATGATTCTTGCTGGTAACATGGCTTATGAATCTATGGGCTTTAAAACCTTTGGTTTTGCGTTTGGTCGTGAAGATATCTGGCATCCAGAAAAAGATACTTACTGGGGTTCGGAGAAAGAATGGTTAGCGCCGAGTGGAGGCGAAGGTAGCCGTTACTCGGGTGAGCGTGACCTTGAAAACCCACTCGCGGCAGTAATGATGGGCTTGATCTACGTTAATCCAGAAGGTGTGGATGGTAATCCAGATCCTTTAAAAACCGCGGCTGACATGCGTGTCACCTTCGCACGTATGGCAATGAATGATGAAGAAACGGTCGCTCTCACAGCAGGTGGGCACACGGTTGGTAAAGCACACGGTAATGGCGATGCAGCAAATTTAGGTCCAGATCCTGAAGGTGCTGACGTTGAAGAGCAAGGCCTTGGTTGGGTCAACCACAAATCTCGCGGCATCGGTCGTGACACCGTAACTAGTGGCATTGAAGGTGCTTGGACAAGTCACCCTACTCAATGGGACAACGGTTTCTTCAAAATGTTGCTAGAGCATGAATGGCAGTTGACGAAGAGTCCTGCAGGTGCATGGCAATATGAGCCAGTAGATATCGCAGAAGAAGACAAACCTGTAGATGTTGAAAACCCATCAATTCGCTACAACCCAATGATGACAGATGCTGATATGGCACTAAAAGTTGACCCTGAGTATCGCAAGATTTCTGAGCGCTTCTACCAAGATCAAGAATACTTTAACGAAGTCTTTGCTCGCGCTTGGTTTAAGCTGACGCACCGTGATTTAGGTCCAAAGGCTCGTTATGTTGGCCCCGATGTTCCAGCAGAAGATCTCATCTGGCAAGACCCAATCCCAGCGGGCGTGAACAACTACGACGTAGACACTGTAAAAGCAAAAATTGCTGCCACGGATTTAAGTGTCTCGGAGTTGGTGGCAACTGCCTGGGATAGTGCACGCACGTTCCGTAACTCGGATCTTCGCGGTGGTGCAAACGGCGCACGTATTCGCTTAGCTCCACAGAACGCTTGGGAAGGCAATGAACCACAGCGCTTAGATCGCGTGCTTGATGTGCTAACTAAAATTGCAGATGATTCTGGTGTTAGCGTCGCGGATACTATCGTACTGGCTGGTAACGTTGGCCTTGAAAAAGCAATTAAAGCAGCAGGCTATGATTTCACAGTGCCATTTTCTCCAGGACGAGGGGATGCAACAGCGGAGCAAACTGACGTTGAATCATTCGACGTGCTTGAACCTCTTGCTGACGGGTTCCGCAACTGGCAGAAAAAGCATTACGTTGTGAAGCCAGAAGAAATGCTGCTAGACCGTGCACAGCTTCTTGGCTTAACTGCTCCAGAAATGACGGTCTTACTAGGTGGTATGCGTGTACTAGGCACTAACCACGGTGGTACTCAACATGGCGTATTCACAGACCGAGTAGGCGCGCTAACAAATGACTTCTTCGTTAACCTAACGGACATGTCATACACCTGGAAACCAACTGGCCGCAATTCTTACGATATTTGTGACCGTAAAACAGGTGAAGCGAAATGGACAGCAACGCGCGTTGACCTAGTCTTTGGTTCAAACTCCATCTTGCGCTCTTACGCTGAAGTGTACGCTCAAGACGACAACCAAGAGAAGTTCGTAAAAGACTTTATCTCGGTTTGGACAAAAGTAATGAACGCAGACCGATTTGATTTGGTTTAAGTACAAGCCAATTTCACTGGGGCGCACCTAGGTGCATATTAATTTAAAGCCGCTATTTTAGCGGCTTTTTGTTTACACTGTAAATTTTTTACAACTTGATCCAGACCTGCGGGAACTGATCGCTATCTGTCTGGACATTGATACTAACCAACGAATCGTTATCCACTTCAATAGTTGCGATGTTAACGCTTCCGGCCTGAATACACTGCTCATCCAGTAATTCCATCGTTACTACGCTTTCTAACGCGGCAGAAATAGTAAGCGAACCTTCGCTGCTACAGGCAACACCAGTTAACGACAATGCCCCCGATTGATCAATCGACATTTGATACAGTCCATCAGAGTATCTAGCCTGATAAGTGCCCGCGTAATTGCTAAGCTCAGTATTTTCCAAGTTCACTGGTAGTAAATCCGATGAACCGTTGGCGCTACTACATGTAAAGCCTGTACCATTCATTTCACAGCTTACTGATGCTGAGGAAAAAGTAATTTGCTCACCACTTTGAGTGCCTAAGTACGAAACTTGATGCTCCCTTTCATCCCAAAGCGTTAATTGAGGCTCAACACTTTCTTGTACGACTAGCTGAGCACCACTAGGAGACGCATTGCCCGCCCATATAACGCCTTCATAAACACCGCTTTGTGCTTGCTTGATCTCATCGCTATCGCTGTCACACCCCCATAGAGCTAAAACTGATAGTAAAGTAACCAGCAGGATATTCTGTTGTTTCATTCTTGTTGCTCCTATTCCAAGCCAACAAGACGTTGTTCTATTAGAGCCACTTTACCACGCGCTGCCTGGACATTACCGTCGAGAGTACTGATGGTGATATAGCCTTGATTTACCGCTACACCTTCCGAGTTTTCATTGGTATCGCCTGCATCGCCCATATTAAATGAGAGTCCTTTTTTATCCTTCAATAAAGCAACCGCTTCTGTTTGTGCTTCCGCCGAGTCCATTCCTTCAGCCATAAGGCTGCTCATCATGTAATAGATAGCCGTACTGTCTTGAGAAAGATCCGTACTAAACGCAAACTCCGCACCACCACTATTCCAGCCAACATCAGTAAACTTATATCCAAGGTGATTATTCATATCTTCTGGCGTGTTCACATTTAAACCAGTGTACGCAGGTAACAGAGGCTGGCCTGAAGGTTGATTCCCAACAAGTTGAGCGACAACATCCACAATAACATCTGCAACTAGTTGAGATTGCTCTGCATCACTGGCTGTATTGTGGTTCGCACTGATAGCAATTGCTGGAATACCACGACTTAACGACGCCATTGTTGCACCCAAAGTACCAGAGTTGTTATTCATAAAGCCCAGGTTATTCCCTTCATTCGGTCCAGAGATAACCAAATCTGGATTTTGACCCCACACTTGCTGAGCGGCAATGTCGATACCATAAATCGCAGCCATCACTGGCGTACCTTCGACATAATCTTTAAAAGCAACGCTAGTATCGGTATCGCCAACGCAGTACTCCTGTGATACCGCTTTAGATTCATCGATCGACACAGGCTTAAAGTGACTCATCGCGCCACCTTTACCACTTTGCCCTGTGCAGGGTGCAGACATAATGACATCGTGACCCGCGGCTTCCAGTGCCGACTTCATCACGTTAATGTTGGTTGTATCCCAGCTATCGTCATTGGTTAGGACGATATTTAACGCAAACGCATTTGCCGACATTGCACATGCAGAGCCCGCTGCCATAGCAAGACAAAGTTTAGATAATTTGTTCATAATATTTCCGTTTATTTCACTGCTTTTAGATTCCGCTCAGACGCCTTGTCTTAACGTGTTGGCAGCTACTTTGGCGAAATAAGATGACGCTTTCGTTACAGATCCCACTCTACAGTAATTAGAGATATCTCTAAGTTTTTTATATTTTAAATCATTAAGTTAAATTTCTATCCATTTATTAAAATTGCATTTGGAGATATCTTCACACGGTAAATCGACTGAGCGGTATCAGCTTGCTTATCGCTTTCAAAGCCCAATTGATCGACAAAGCTTTCTCCCAGGACATTGACCAACGCGTCTTTAATTTTATTGCGATTTTGATCGAGCGTTTTCGCTTTTAATCCGTGTTGTTTTAGTTCGCTGATCGCTCTGCCATGACCACCATGGCTTTCCATTAACGTAATCAATTCGGAAGCCAAGGTTTGAGAAGGTCGATTACTTGGCGGGTTTAGTACCCACCCATCATTTTGTTCACTTATCCGCTTTTTCGCATACCATAACCAGTAAATCGCTGGAGTGATGGACATTGGGATCGCAACTTCATTTATACGTACTTCGACATTGCCATTATTCATTAAAAACGACAAAGTAAGTGGCCGCGATGCTTGTTCAAGTAAGGTGACTTTGTCTTCTATGGATAGAAACTGCTCCGAGTTGGATTTGAGTAATTGGCTAAGATAGTCCTCATTGATGTCCTTGTTCGGGTTTGCTTCACGAAACTTCTCAATGGCTTTTTTCCAGTGTTTTTGATCAACACTTTCACCAACCAAAAGCCGCAACCGCTTAAGCAATGTCAAATCATCGCTTTTTAACGGGCGTGGATGAAATGAAATCAGCAATATCGACAAAACAGCGAGTACAACAGAAGTAAAAAGCCAGTCCTCACCCTGTAATTGACACCTTATTGTAATCAAGTCACTGGTTTGCTCTGGAGAAAGATCAAGTGAGAATGTAAAAGGTAACCCTAACTCATTTTCGTTGGAAGATGGCACTAACAACGAGACGGTATGGCACTGACTAAAGATTTGTAACGGATTTTTCCAGCTAACCTGATCCAGCAATATCTGGCTTTTCAATTTAAAAATGCTTTGCGTTTCTGGACGCTCGCCCATTTCCGCCCCATCAAACCATATCTGACTTCGTGCCGTCATTAATTGTTGATCTACAAATTGCAAATAATGGGATTGAGTAAAGTAAAACCCACTAATTAGCGAAACCAGCAAATAGAGTAATGTCAGTCCCGCCAACCTCTTCCAGGTACCTTGCACTAAAGCTTTCAAGCGCATTATCCTATTTCTCCTAACGCCTGAGTTAATCGCTCACGGAAAGTCTTATCAGAAAAACTAACCACCGAACGGGATACAAACCATCCACCAGCAGAAACACCACTTGCAATGATTGCTTTATGTAGCTTCGTTTCGGATTGGTTAAGTGGGCTGTAATTTGTACCCGCAATCACATCCACTTTCCCTTGTACGAAAGCCTCAATCATCGCTTTACGCGTTGGGTATAAGGTCACCTGCGAAGAGCTGACATCAATCGAGAGCGACGTTAACTGTTTAACTGGGAGCTGATAGCCAGAACGGCTGAAGGTATCGTTCAATAAACCGATTCGATGGGTCTTTAAGAACGACTCATTGATCGCCTGGTTGGCATACCACAACACATCATACCCAGACAGGCTGAGCAGTTTGTCGTAGTAATTCGCATAGTCTGGACTCAAGCCTGCTAGTTGGTATTCCCTTGCCCACATAACATCAAAATTTTGGCTGTAAATGGTCTGTGGCGTTACTTGACGACGAGGAAGCCAATGCGCCACGATATCTGAATATGCGCGACTGAAAACAGCGTCCTTGCACAATTTTGATAGCAAAGGAATCGCTAAAGCATGAGCAGGAATGAGTATATCCAACCGCTCTTGACCAGAAGCGGCTCGATAGTTTTGGTCGATCTCCGAACAGGATAACTGGTTAAATGAGTTGACCTGTGGCAGTTCCGCGCGGGGGAATTGAATAACTAATAGAATTAAAGTTATCAATAACAGACAACCTAGTTTAAAAATCCATGGCGCATATTTGTGGTTCCACATCCGTGTTAGTACGTCGTTCATAACAATGGTTCGTTCCTTCATTTTTGTGAAGAATTTACTTAATTGTTATTACGCCGATATGACAATGGGCACGACTCTATTGAATCGCTATTCACGCAATATTCGATTCATCTAATGCATGCGAACGTACAAGAAGTCACTCAACGCAACTACTCACTGACAAGCATCGTCTTTATAAATTATGTACAAGCTGATCTGTTCAAAACCTAATCACTTAATAGCGAATATGAACAAACTGACAATTAACGGTTGAAATTGGTAACGTTCTCATTTAATTTTAGCCATCCAAACGGCTAGATCTCCATTTAAAGGTGTAAGAAAAATGAAAACAAATACGATGTTGATTCTTGATGGTGGTATGGGACGAGAATTAAATCGTCGTGGTGCGCCTTTTCGTCAGCCGGAGTGGTCAGCACTTGCTATGATCGAAACGCCAGAAATCGTTAAAGATGTCCACAATGACTACATTCAAAGTGGTGCTCAGGTAATCACAACTAACAGCTACGCATTGGTGCCTTTCCATATCGGAGAAGCGCGCTTCAAAGAGGCAGGACAATCACTCGCTGCGCTTTCTGGCCAAGTGGCAAAGGAAGCGGCGCAAGGGACTGAGGCTAAAGTCGCGGGTTCACTTCCTCCTCTATTCGGTTCATACCGACCAGACCTGTACGATCAGGAACACGTACGTGACTTAGCGACTCCATTAATTCTCGGCTTGTCAGACTCTATCGATTTCTGGCTCGCCGAAACGCAAAGCTTAATTGCCGAATCTGTGGCAGTAAAAGTACTGGTCGATGAATTAACCTCTGAAGAAAAGCCGTTTTGGGTCTCGTTTACACTTGAAGATTCAGAGCCTACTGACGAGCCATGTCTGCGCTCCGGTGAGACGGTACAACAGGCGGTGAAAACCATGGCACAAGCCGGGGTAAGCGCCATTTTGTTTAACTGTTGCCAACCAGAAATCGTAGAAGAAGCATTACAAGTCTCAGTGCGTACACTAGAGGAACTTGGTTTATCTCACATCCGCCTTGGTGTTTACGCGAATGCTTTTCCTCCGCAACCAAAAGACGCAACCGCGAATGATGGTCTCGATGAAATCCGTGACGACTTAAGCCCCGATGCCTACCTGATTTGGGCAGAAAAATGGCGTCAATCTGGCGCGTCTATCATCGGTGGTTGCTGTGGTATCGGGCCCGAACACATTGCTAAGCTAAGTCAGCATTTCAAAGGTTAGGTTAGATATGTCGCAAGGAAATCGAATTGGTTTGACCGCTTTAACAGCGTTAGTCTTTAGTTCAATGGTTGGCGCAGGAATATTCAGCCTGCCGCAAAACATGGCAGAGGTAGCCGGACTCAATGCGATGATCGTCGGCTGGACGATTACTGGTGTCGGTATTCTACTTCTCGCTGGTTGCTTTCTATATCTATCGCGTCTTAAACCAGAGTTAGATGGTGGTATTTATGCGTACGCAAGAGAAGGGTTTGGTGATCTCGCTGGCTTCCTTTCTGCATGGGGCTATTGGTTGTGTGCGACCATCGGTGTTGTTGGCTACCTTGTCGTCGCCTTTGCTGCGCTCGGCGCTTTTGTAGATATTCCAGACTTCACGTTATTTGGTGACGGTACCACCATCTATGCTTTCATTGGCGAGTCTATGGTGCTGTGGGCAGTTCATAGTTTGATTCTAAGAGGAGTCACGCAAGCCGCCTTTATCAATTTGCTGGCGACGTTGGCTAAGAGTGTACCGTTAATCCTCTTTGTCTGCGCAGCTTACTACTTCTTTGATGCCGATACTTTTCATATTGATACGCAAGGAGAAACCCTTCAACAACCTTTTATAGAACAAGTGAAAGGGACAATGTTGATCACGCTTTGGGTATTTACGGGCATTGAAGGCGCTGTGATTTTATCAAGCCGAGCCAAAAATCGGAAAGATATCGGCCGCGCAACCTACCTTGGTGTCATCGCAGCATTAATCTTATACGTAATGATTTCTCTTATGTCGCTTGGAATCGCTTCACGTGCGGAGATCACTGCGATCCCGAATCCATCAATGGCAGGTCTGATGGCCATGATGACTGGCACTTGGGGTAAAGCGGTGATAAGTATCGGTTTAATCGTCTCAGTTTTGGCTTCTTACTTAAGCTGGATTTTGTATTCTGCAGAAGTGCCTTATACCGCAGCTAAGTATGGTGCGTTTCCGAAATATTTCGCTAAATCAAACGATAACGGCACACCGAAAAACTCGCTGCTATTGACCAGTTTAACCGTACAATTCTGCCTGGTTCTTGTGATGTTTACTGGTGAAGGCTACAACACCTTGGTACTGGTTTCGACCTCGATGATTTTGATACCGTACTTCTTGGTGGCCGCGTACCTGCTGAAGCTTTCCATTCAAACTAGAGCGAGTTTCAAATTAAAGCTCATTGGTTTTGGAGCGACTATCTACGGCCTCTGGCTGGTTTATGCGGCTGGTGTCGATACGCTATTGCTTTCAGCGATTCTGTATATTCCAGGAATTGCGTTATACATCTACAGTCGTCGCCAACATCGATTAAAACCAACCACAGCATAAAACGAATCTATTCAACGAAAAAGGATGGCCTGATAGCCATCCTTTCATCAATATAAATACACCTACCCGATTACTTTTTCATCCACACAACTGCTCTTTAAACTCAACATGATTTGGTTTACCAGTTCAGTCAGACGGGCTTCGGATGGTTTAGTGCTAGAAATCGATCGCAAACCGTAAATGTTCATCACCAGAAAATCGCTCAACAACTCACAATCCGTACCTGAGTCGATTTCATTGTTCGCTTTTGCTAGCTCTAACTTAGATTGGATATTGCACTTCCACTGATCGAGCATGTTACAAATGATTTGCTCAACCTCTTCATCTTGTTGATCAAGCTCACTTAACGATCTTTGTAACAAACAACCGTTACCGTTATCACACTCTCTAGAATCAATAATATCGAGAAGATAACGCTCGAAGCCAGATAAGATCTGTTTAGGGTCGTCAAAGAATTGCTCAAAAGACTGAGACTTTGTTGTCGCATAGTGATCAAGAGCGGCAAGCAATAGGCCTCTTTTGTTCTCAAAGGCACAGTAAATAGAACCTGGATGCAGCCCGGTCACACGTTTTAAGTCCTGCATGCTGGTTTTATTGTAGCCCTTAGCGATGAACTCATTCATCGCTGAACTTAAAACATACTTTCGGTCGAATTCGGCATTTCTCATCTGGTATTTCTCAACTAACTGGGCTCTATGACCTTACAAACACCTTAAGTTTACTGAGGTTAACATGGTTTCACAAGCAATTTGAATGAACGTTCAAGAATCTCTTGAATGATCATTCAAAAAAGAGTTAGCATATTACTCTAGCGTTCATTAGGAGCATGCTCATGACAACAACATTATTCGAAGCATATAAACTCAACGACAAAATCACACTAAAAAACAAAATTGCAATGGCGCCACTCACGCGCTGTATGGCAGACGATGATCTAGTGCCTACTGATGCAATGGTGGAATACTATGCGAAACGTGCTGACGCAGGTTTGATTATCTCGGAAGCAACGATTATTCGTCCTGATGGTCAGGGTTACCCGAATACTCCGGGGCTTTTTACCCAAGCACAGATTGAAGGTTGGAAGAAAGTAACTGATGCCGTGCACGCGAGCGGCGGTAAGATCTTTGCCCAGCTTTGGCATACTGGACGAGTGGCTCATCCGCACTTCTTTGGAGGCGAGTACGTATTAGCTCCGTCTGCGATAGCATTTGATGGCACTGTTCCTCGAATGCGCGAACTCGTTTACACCGTCCCTAAAGCGGCAACTCACGAAGAGATTGCTCAGTTAGTAGCAGACTATGCACAGGCAGCTCAAAACGCTATCGACGCCGGATTTGATGGCGTTGAGATCCATGCAGCAAATGGTTACCTGATCGATCAGTTCCTGCATTTTGATACCAACCGCCGTACAGACGAATACGGTGAAACAGTAGAAAATATGTCTCGCTTCCCACTCGCAGTTATCGACGCGGTAGTTGAGTGTATCGGCGCAGAACTTACTGGCTTACGCGTATCCCCTGCTGGTTACGCACACATGGAAACCGATCCTCGTGACCGTCAGGTGTTCGATTACTTCCTACCAGAAGTTGAAAAGCGTAACTTAGCTTACCTGCATGAAGGTATGTTTGATGACAGCATGGAGTTCGATTTCCTTGGTGGCCGCGTATCGCAATACATGCGTGAGACATACTCAAAGACACTGATGGGTGTGGGTGGTTATACCGCAGAAACAGGCGCGGAAGCGATTGAGGCGAATAAATTCGATTTGATTGCGATTGGTCGTCCATTTATTGCCAATCCAGATTACATCAGTCGAGTTCAAGAAAATAAACAACTTGTCGAGTACGATGCAGCGATGCTAGAGACACTGGTCTAATCCCCCCTTTGCTCGTTTAATTGAGTAGTGCCGCTCGTATAACAGCGAGCGGCATACTCAGAACAACCGTACGATTCAGGATCTAATAACCAAGAGTGTCTGCGTTAAAGGGGGTGACTGTAACAACGAGTCTGCGGTGATTAGATTCCTGATGTCGCTAAGGCTCCTCGGAATGACGCTGCAGAATAAACATCGTGCGCAGTAACAAATTTATGTGGTCAGTCAGCGATTAACATTTATCGTTAGTCGCTGTTTTATCGCACTTATTACACCAACGTAAGTAACTCTACTCCCAGCACACCGCTGATTCCCATAACTACCAGCAAAGAGACTTTAAACACCGACTTCGACCACGCAACGTAGCTTTCATCATCAATGCTGCGGAAAGTCACTTTTGTCCACATAAAGCAAACAACAGCTGCAACAGCCAGGTATTCATACCCAGCTTCACCGAGCAAAAAGAGTCCCAATGAAACAGCACCAAAGGCCACCACGTACGCTTTCATATGACGATGAGCTTTATGGATGCCTTCTTTAACAGGCAGTACGGGAATGCCCGCTTCTCGGTAGTCTTGCATACGGAACATGGCAATCGCGTACGAGTGCGGCATTTGCCACAAGCAGAACATAGTGAACAGCAAAATGGCTTCTAAGCTAATGAAGTTTGTCACTGCCAGATAGCCAACTAATGGCGGAACAGCACCTGAAATACTGCCGACTAAAGTGCCGTAAACCGAGTTACGCTTGTACCACATGGTGTAAAAGAACACGTAGTAGACGTAACCGAGAAGAACAACAACGGCAGAAAGCGGATTAGCAAGCTGAAACAGTAAGCCCGTTCCAACCAAAAGCAGAACCAAAGCATAGACAAACGCGACATCAATATTGATGTTACCTTTCGCTAGCTCACGGTTCTGAGTACGCGACATCTTTTGATCGATATCGCGATCAAAAATATTGTTCACCACGCAACCTGAAGCAATGACAAGCCCCACACCAGCCAGCGTTGTCAGAAACAACGTCAGGCTAGCAGGTTCTGTTTTTGCGGCGAGGAAAAACCCCGCCGCAACAGAAATCAGGTTGCCGAAAATAATGCCCGGTTTGGTGATAGACAAATAACTTTTCAGCATACCTTGGCCTACAACTTCATGTTGACGTTCATGTTGTAGATAATCCAGATCGAACCTGCGATCAGAATAAGCACAACAATGGCGGTAAACATCAGTGAAACCAGATTCCAGCGACCATCATCTGTCTTCACTTCCATATGCAGGAAGTATTTGAAGTGCACAAAGATCTGAACCAATGCACAGCCAAACAAAATCGCGTATGTCGTGGTCTCTGGTAGTGATTGCGCCCAAACAAAGTAGAACGGAATCACCGTTAGGATAAGTGACGCAACGAAACCTTTAACGTAATCAGACGCACTTGTATCAATATGTTGTCCCATTACATTACCCCCAGTAAGTAAACGATGGTAAAGACACAGATCCAAACAATATCCAGGAAGTGCCAGAACAGGCTCAAGCAGTTAAAACGCATTGCCATGTTATCGTTCAGGCCTTTGGTTGAGAGTTGGTGATAAGCCACAGCCAACCAAATAAGACCAAATGACACGTGCAAACCGTGCGTACCTACCAATGTAAAGAACGCAGAGAGAAACGCACTTTCCTGAGGGCCGTAACCTTCAGCAATCAAGTGATGGAACTCGTAGACTTCCATGCAGATGAAGCCAAGACCCAGCACAAAAGTAATTTGCAGCCAGCGTTTAAGGCCAGCAACATCATTACGTTTCATCGCAATCATGCCAAAACCAAACGTGATACTACTGAATAGCAGCAACATGGTTTCAACGAACACGAAAGGCAATTCGAAAATGTCTTTACCTGTTGGGCCTGCAATCGAGTTGCTAGATAGTACGGCGTACGTAGCAAACAAAGTTGCGAACAATACACAGTCGCTCATCAGGTAAACCCAGAATCCAAACAGCTTGTTGCCATTCGTGTCATGGTGAGCATCGTGGTGGTGATCATGGTCATGATGGGCAGCGACATTAGTTTGCATACGTCACCTCCAGATCATCTTTGTTTTCGTTGTCTTTCACTGAACCTTTCTTCGCTTCTTCAAGCTGCGCACGTCGTGCCGCTTCAATCGCTTTGATTTCTTCAACTTCAACGTAGTAATCCACGTCATCGTTATAACTGTGTTTGATACTCGTCACGATGATGGCAACCAGGCTCAAACCAGCCAGCCACCAGATGTACCAAATCATGCCAATACCGAATAACAGTGACCAAGCAGACACGTAGATCCCGGTTGGCGTGTTCTTAGGCATGTGAATACGCTCGTATTCCACTTCCTTGGTTGGATCAAACTCACCACTTTGTTTTTGGTACCAGAAAGCATCCAGAACATCACCTTTAGGAAGGTGTGCGAAGTTGTAGAATGGCGGAGGTGAAGACGTTGCCCACTCAAGGGTACGACCGCCCCACGGGTCACCAGTAAGATCGCGGTTTTGCTCACGGTCACGAATACTTACGTAGATCTGGATGAACTGAGATAGTACACCCAGAGCAATCACTACCGTACCAGCCGCTGCAACCGCCAGTAGCGGGAAGAATTCCGGGTTGATGTTTTGGCTCAGACGACGGGTCATGCCCATAAAGCCCAACGCGTATAACGGTAGGAACGCCATCAAGAAACCAATAATCCAAAGGTAGAACGCACGTTTGCCCCAAGTTTCATTCATGGTGAAACCTGTTGCTTTCGGGAACCAGTAAGTGATGGCTGCGAAACAACCAAATACCACACCACCGATAATTACGTTGTGGAAGTGTGCAATCAGGAATACAGAGTTATGTAGAACAAAGTCCGCACCCGGTACCGCCATCAATACACCTGTCATACCACCAACAGTAAAGGTGATCAAAAAGCCTACGGTCCACATCATTGGTGTCGTAAAGCGAATGCGACCTTTGTACATGGTGAATAGCCAGTTGAAGATCTTAACCCCGGTTGGGATAGAAATGATCATCGTGGCAATACCAAAGAACGCATTGACGTTCGCACCAGAACCCATGGTGAAGAAGTGGTGTAGCCAAACAACAAACGCCAGTACCGTAATTACAACTGTTGCCCATACCAGTGAGGTGTAACCAAATAGCTTCTTGCGCGAGAATGTGGCGGTGACTTCTGAGAACACACCGAAAATCGGCAGGATCAGAATGTACACTTCTGGGTGACCCCATGCCCAAATCAGGTTGACGTACATCATTACGTTGCCGCCAAGATCATTGGTAAAGAAGTGCATCCCCAGATATCTATCCAGCGTTAGTAACGCGATAGTGACCGTCAGGATTGGGAATGAAATGATGATAAGGATGTTTGCACACAGCGATGCCCAAGTGAAAACAGGCATTTTCATCATTGGCATTGAAGGCGTGCGCATGCGCAGGATAGTTGCGAAGAAGTTCACACCTGTTAGCGTCGTACCAACACCCGATATTTGCAGTGCCCAAATCCAATAGTCGACCCCGACTCCCGGACTTGCTTCGATACCTGACAGTGGCGGATACGCCAACCAGCCAGTACGACCAAACTCACCCAAACCTAGTGACATGTTGGTTAGGATCACGCCAACAACAAACAACCAGAAACTCAGGTTGTTCAGGTACGGGAAAGCCACGTCACGCGCACCAATTTGCAGTGGCACGATGATGTTCATCAGGCCAATAACCAACGGCATGGCAACGAAGAAAATCATGATCACGCCGTGGGCGGTAAAGATTTGGTCATAGTGGTGTGGTGGCAAGTAGCCTGCTTCACCCGCTGAGGAAAGTAGCTGCTGACTACGCATCATGACTGCGTCAGCGAAACCACGAATTAGCATTACCATCGCTACCGCGATGTACATAAAGCCAAGTTTTTTGTGGTCTACCGAAGTAAACCATTCATTCCACAAATACTGCCATTTACCCGCTTTAGTGACTGCGTAAGCTACGCCTAAGCCAACCAAAGCCACTATCGCTAAGGTAATAACGATGATGGGTTCATGGAATGGGAATGAATCCAGAGTTAATCTTCCAAACATTGCGATTATCCTTGGTTTTCAGGCAAACAGTTCATAGAACCAGGATGCTGAGTCACGACATTACTGAACAAGAACGGAGGTACGCTTGAGAACAAGGTCACCGGCTCAGCAATACTAGGTTCAGCTAGCGTGCTGTACTGTACCCAGTCTTCAATACGGTCTGGACTCGCTTTAACTTTCTGCACCCAATTCAGGAATGCAGCGCGATCAGGCATAGCTGACGCAGTGAACTTCATCTGTGAGAAACCTTCCCCACTAAAGTTCGACGCAAAGCCCTTGAAGTCACCTTCATGGTTAGCAATCAGGTTTAGCTTGGTTACCATGCCTGGCATGGCGTAAATCTGACTACCTAAACGAGGAATGAAGAACGCGTTCATGATGTTGTCGGACGTCAATTTGAACTGAACTGGCACATCTTTTGGGAACGCTACGTAGTTAACCGTCGCGATATTTTCTTCCGGGTAGATGAACAGCCATTTCCAATCTAGCGCCACGACTTCTATCGTTATCGGTTTTACGTCACTTTCCAGAGGCTTAGATGGCTCCAGTTCGTGGGTAGAACGCCATGTGATAGCGGCTAGAATCGCAATAATGATGATTGGAATAGTCCATACCACCACTTCGATTTTGGTCGAGTGCGACCATTCAGGTGCGTACTCTTCTTCGGTGTTACTTGCTCGGTATCGGTAGGCGAAGTAAATCGTCATTAGAATCACGGGGATCACGACGATCAACATCAGTAAAAGAGCAGTGATGATCAGCTCTTTTTCCTGGACACCAATAGCACCTTTGGGGTCAAGCAAAGCAGAATTACATCCTGAGAGCAAAAGTATGACGGATGCCAGACTCCCTCTCGATAAGATGCGTTTGTATCTTGAGGCTTCCATTAACTTTCTCGATGGTTGTCTGGTTTCAAAGCAAACGCTTAGAACCAGTTGTTATAGTCATTAGAATGTTTATGTGTTGAGCGTATGCGACATTAAACGTCAAAACGCAATTAAAACCCCACAAGCAGTGTGAGTATATTGTTACACTTTGAAATACAATGTTACATTCGGCCGCATTATGAGGACTTAGCAGTTAAAGCTCACGAGCCATATCTGGAAACTAACATTTCATTTATCAACAGAAAGTAAAGAGAGGGGATTCTCAGCGAAGCAGCTTAACTAAGAATTAGAAGCCTTTATGCCTGAAAGGGTGTAGCTTAAATGGAAATAATAAACGTTGGTTGTTGACGAGTTAGTCACTCGAAACTGACATCATAATCACTAAAACCCCAGGCCAAAAAATGTGACATAGATCAACATAATGATTTCACGTATTTTTTACAAGGTATTTACTTATAAGTTATCTAACAAACATAACATTTAGTTAATTTATGAATGATTAAACACATGCCCAGCCACACTCAAAACTGAAAGCAAATGTCTTTTAGAATAAGTCAGTTATAACCCTAAACTCTATTAGTTGGGTTACATCCGCAGACCGCCATCGATTTCTAACACTCTCCCTGTAATGTACTCATTTTCAAGGATGTATTTGACTGACTGTGCGATTTCTTCCGCCTTTGCCATTCTTCCTACTGGAATCATTTTTTCCAGACGTTCTATTACTTCCGGTTTCATATTCCCAGCCATTGGGGTGTGTACGACACCCGGTGCAATTGCCGCCGCGCGGATACCATATTTGGCTAACTCGCGTGACCAGGTGGTCGCCATGGTTGCAACCGCCGCTTTGGAAGCAGAATAATTGGTTTGACCGATGTTTCCCGCACGCGCAACACTTGAAATGTTGATGATCACACCACTGGATTCAGTTTCTATCATTTTCACTGCCGCCTCTCGACCACAAAGGAAAGTGCCAGTTACGTTGACATTCATCACCATAGTGAACTGCTCCAGAGACATCTTGCTGATAACGTCATCCTTTGCTTTGACCAGCAAACCATCGCTGATTATACCGGCGTTATTGATAAGCCCGTTCAATTGCCCGAAGTCTTGCAGAATCTCGTCAAATGCACCTTCTACTTGCCGCTCATTGGTAATGTCTAGTTGGTAAATGAAGGCCTTACCACTTAACATTTGGCATTGCTGTTGGGTCTCACGCAATCCATTTTCATTAATATCGAGCAGCGCTAAATCGGCTCCTGCACGAGCAAGAACAATCGCTGTCATCTGTCCGAGCCCCTGCCCCGCGCCAGTAATAGCGATAACACTGTTTCTTAAATCCATGGCTGTGCTCCAACATTTTGTGAGGACTTTTGACAACATTGCAATTTTATCACAACGGCAAATGTCACTCTCGCGTTCATTAAATTCCGTATAACTCACTAAGGCCTGTAGGAACGACGATATTCAGTAGCAAACATCGTCATTCCTGAAGGAAATTTGCGAGCATGGTCGGGAACCTCTCCCAATGGCTAATCCCACTTATTTTTGGTTTTTATAAAACTCAAACAAGCTTGAGAAATCGAGTTCGCCATTGCCGCTAGAGTTATGAAATGCATACAGATTGCGAGCAAGCGCCCCCATAGGAACAGAAGAATGCGTTTGTAAAGCGGCATCCAATCCCAGGCCCAAATCTTTCAACATTAATTTACTCATAAACCCCGGTTGATACTGGTGACTTGCCGGCGCACTTTCCATCACGCCAGGACAAGGGTTATAAAGCTCTAATGCCCAATTTCGACCAGAGCTTTGCAGCATGATGTTCGACAACACCTTAGGATCGAGGCCATGATCAATACCAAGATTCAACGCTTCACACGTTCCTGACATCAAAATACCGAGCATCAAGTTGTTACAGATTTTCGCCATCTGACCATCGCCCGCTTTTCCAGCATGGAACACGTTTCTCCCCATGTATCGCAAAATAGCATTTGCTTTTGAAAATGCCTCATCCGAACCACCAACGATGAATGTCAAGGTTGCAGCTTTCGCTCCCGTTACGCCTCCTGATACGGGAGAATCAACAAACAACAATTGCTTATTTGCCGCTTCATTCGCGACGAGTCGTGCTGAATCCGGATCGATGGTGGAACAATCTATGAGCAACGTATTGGGAGCGACAAGATTAAGTACGCCCACACCACCATGTAGGTCTCCCAGATAAGCACTCCTAATCTGTGATGCGGCTGGTAACATAGTAATAACGGTGCCCGCTCCATCAACCACTTCTTGTAATGAACTGGCAACGATAGCGCCAAACGGTTCTAACGCTTTTGCCGCTTTAGTATCCAAATCAAAAACTTGTACATTGAATCCGGATGCCAATAAATTCTGTGCCATCGGACTCCCCATATTGCCTAAGCCTATAAATGCAATGGTACTCATGATAATTCTCCTTCGTTTTCTAATTCCGCAAGTGGATGTTCATTTATTGACCAAAGCGAAGTGAATAGGGTATCAATAAGATCTTCATCGACTTCAGTCACATTCTTAAACATCCAGTTTGGTTCACCATCGCGATCGATCAGTCTCGCGCGCACGCCTTCTTTAAACTCGCCTAGTAAGGCGCAACGAACAGAAAGTGTCAGTTCCATCCGGAAGCAGTCCGCCAGTGGTAGGCTATGAAATTCTTTGACTTGTCTAAAACAAATATGTGCTGTGATTGGGCTGCCGGCAGCAAATGTCTGCTTGGCATTTTCCAGCCACGGATTAATGTTATCCATTGCCATGATTTTCTGGGCAATAAGGTTGAGATCGCTACCTCTACACGCTTGTTTAATTTGCTCTAAGCATGGACGAATTTGAGTAGTTGGTTTGCTATCAATCACGCCTTCTTCCATCAGAGCTAACAGTGCATTCACCAGCTCTTTCGCATTGCTGCTTCCCCAGGGCAAGGTTTGTAGCTCCTGCAATAATGTTGGGTAATGCTCTTCCAGCAGCAACCAATCCGCAAAACCAATTGTGACAGCGTCACTCGAGTTGACTAATGCACCAGTCAAACCCAGAAACAACCCCAAGTCAGGGTCAATCTGGCTTAAAAACCAAGTCCCACCAACATCAGGATAAAGGCCGATACTAATTTCCGGCATTGCCAGACGCGACTTGGGTGTCACCACTCTATGGCTCGCCCCCATGAAGAGCCCCATTCCACCGCCCATCACAATGCCTTCACCCCAAGCAATAATAGGCTTGTTATAGGTGTGGATGAGATAGTCACACTCATACTCCAACGTAAAGTAGCGGGTACAAAACTCGGCAGTGGTGTCTTTCCCTTCGTCATCCATGACATGATAAATAGCCCTCACATCACCACCTGCGCAAAAGGCTTTTTCTCCGGCACCGGTGAGTACTACACACACCAAATGGGGGTCATCCTTCCATTTCAGCAACTGATCATGGAGCTGAACTAACATGTCGTAGGTAAGCGCATTTAAAGACGAAACATTGTCTAACGTCGCCACGCCAATTCGGTGAATACCATCTGCACAATCCATCTCGGTGATCGTTACCATCCCTGCCATTTGGCCTCCTATTGGTTTTTCCATTTCGGTTGACGTTTCTCAAGAAAAGCACGAACACCTTCCGCCTGATCTTCGGTATCAAAAAGGTTCAAGAACAGCTCTCGCTCTTTGATTAAGCCATGTTTCCTCGGAGCTGAACGCATGTTTTGAATAAGGATTTTGCACGCCGCCACAGAAGATGGAGACTGGTTTGATACTGACTCTGCCATTTCCATCGCTTTAATCAACGATTGCCCTTTCGCCACAAGCTCCTCTGCTAATCCTAGTTCGTTTGCTTGAGTTGCGCTGAGTTGTTCACCACAAAGAATCATACGCTTAGCCCAGCCTTCACCAACTAAAGCCGTAAGGTTCTGCGTCCCACCCGCACATGGCAGCAGACCCACTTTTGCTTCTGGTAATGCCAGCACCGCTTGTTCTTCCACTACTCGGAGATCACACGCCAACGCGACTTCTAACCCTCCGCCCATGGCGTAGCCGTTTATTGCGGCAATGGAAACCCCACGAAAATCTGACAATGTTTCAAACGCCTCCCCAAACGCTCGAGCCATATCGAGTGCCACCGCTTTGTCTCCATCAGCAAAGAGTTTGAGGTCTGCGCCTGCTGAAAAAAACTTCTCTCCATTCCCTGTTATGACGAGCGCATACACCTCTTTATTTTGGTTCAGCTCAAGGACGAGTGTTTTTAACGCGTTGAGACTGTCCGCCGTCCAAGTATTTGCAGGCGGGTTATTCATCGTAATCACAGCGATATGATCATTAATAGTGTGTTGAATAGCGTCTTGAGGTGATGACATAGTTCGAATCCTTTCCTGATGAAATTGTTCGAATGCAGATCTACAGTAATGATGATTCTGCCGACAACAAACGGCGTGCGATGATCAAACGCATGATCTCGTTGGTACCTTCAAGGATCTGATGCACACGAACGTCGCGGAGATAACGCTCCATCGGGTATTCTTTGATGTAGCCATAACCACCATAAAGTTGTAAGGCCTGGTCGCAGACTTGAAACCCGACATCCGTTGCAAAACGTTTTGCCATGGCACAATAAGTGGTGGTGTTTGGATCACCATTATCAAGTTTACTCGCGGCGTAGCGCACCAGTTGTCTTGCTGCAACCAGCTCTGTTGCCATGTCTGCTAATTTAAACTGCAGCGCCTGAAATTGCGCTAACGCTTTGCCGAACTGTTTACGTTCCTGCATATACTGAGTCGCGTGGTTAAGAGCCTGTTGCGCCGTCCCGACTGAGCAGGTTGCGATATTAATTCGCCCGCCATCTAATCCTTTCATCGCAAAGACGAAGCCTTGTCCTTCTTCACCCAATAGCTGATTTGCTGGAACGGTGACGTTTTCGAATGTGACGGCACGAGTCGGTTGACTGTTCCACCCCATTTTCGGCTCTTTACGCCCGTAGCTGATGCCTTTCGCATTTGCCTCAACCACAAAGGCGGAAACACCTTTCGCACCTGGTCCTCCGGTCCTCGCCATTACAATCAAAATATCGGTATCTCCAGCTCCAGAAATAAACGTTTTGCTGCCATTGAGAATGTATTGATTGCCTTTTTTCGTGGCGGAAGTGATCAGTGAAGCCGCATCAGACCCCGCATTTGGCTCTGTTAAACAATAAGATCCTAGCCACTTACCCGTCACTAATTTGGGACAAAACTGCGCTTTAACCACGTCACTGGCAAAACTGGCTATCATCCAACTCACCATATTATGGATGGTCATAAACGCCGTTGTCGAAGTACAGCCCATGGATAATTGTTCAAAAATGATCGACGAGTCTAAACGGCTAAGCCCTAATCCGCCTTGCTCTTCCGGTGTGTAAAGGCTCAAAAATCCTAACTCGCCCGCTTCTCGCAACACCTCTTTCGGGAAGACCTGTTTTTCATCCCATTCCGCTGCCATGGGAGCCAAACGCTCAGCGGCAAACTGCTGCGCTGTATCGGAAAATGCACGTTGATCTTCGTTGAGTTCAAAGTCCATAAAAGCTCCTTGTTATCGGCTTAGCGCAGGTGGATCGTGAGGTTTGGCCCGCTAGGAATATCGTCATCGAACCAACGCGACGTGACGGTTTTGGTTTCGGTGTAGAAACGCACGGCTTGCTTACCATAGGCATGGAGATCGCCATAAAAACTCCCTCGCCAGCCGGTAAAGGAGAAAAACGGCAAAGGCACTGGGATTGGGACATTGATCCCCACCTGACCTACTTGTATCTCGTGTTGGTATTTTCGCGCAGCCGCACCGTTGGCGGTAAAAATCGATGTGCCATTTCCGTAAGGGTTACGGTTTACGAGATCAATGGCCTCTTGCAGGGTGTTCACTTCTATACAAACCAGTACCGGACCAAAAATCTCTTGAGTGTAAATCGACATATCCGTGCTTACTCCGCTAAACAAAGTCGGTCCAACCCAATTACCATCAGGGAATCCATCCACTTCGCACTGGCTTCCATCCAGTTCACACACCGCACCTTGCTGTTTACCTAACTCAATCAAGCCTAAAACGCGCTGTTTCGCCTGCTCGCTGATCAGTGGTCCATAGTGAGCCTCTTCATCATCCCAGGCGCCTGGGTGTACTTTTGCCATTTCGTTTTTTAAATCGGCAATCCACGCCTTCGAGTCGCCAACAAACACGGCAACTGAGATCGCCATGCAGCGTTGCCCTGCTGCACCAACGGACGAACCGACTAGATTGTTTAGCACATGTTCTTTGTTAGCATCTGGCATAATCACCATATGGTTTTTGGCACCAGCAAAGGCCTGAACCCGCTTAAAGTGCTGTGTACCTGTCGTGTAAATATCTTGCGCCACCGGGACTGAGCCGACAAAAGAGATCGCGCGAATATCGTTATGTGTGAGTAGAAAGTCCACTTGCTCTTTACGTCCGTGAACGATCTGCAATACCCCCTTTGGAGCGCCTGCTTCTTCAAACAATTCAGCAAGACGAATCGACGTTAAAGGCACCTGCTCTGAAGGCTTAAGAACAAAGGTGTTACCACTGGCAATCGCAATTGGAAACATCCATAACGGAATCATCGCCGGGAAGTTAAACGGCGTGATACCGCAACACACGCCCAAGGGTTGAATCAGCGAGTAACTGTCGATATCAGTCGCAACGTTTTCTACCGTTTCACCCATTAGGTTGCTGGCAATATTCGCCGCTTGTTCAACCACTTCAATTCCGCGCCAAACGTCTCCTTTGGCATCAGCTAAAATCTTGCCCGTTTCATGAGAAAGCAATACCGCGATTTCTTCGTGATGCTCTTTTAACAAATGCTGGTAGCGAAGCATGAGTCGTGCGCGCTCGGAGACAGCCACTTCTTTCCAGGTTTGGAATGTCGCCTTGGCACTGTCGATCGCAGCATGCAACTCGTCATTCGTTGAGCACGGAACGTACGCAATCACATCGTTTGTGGCAGGGTTGGTGACTTCTATCCAATCTGCTGTTTGAGATTCACGAAACTCACCACCAATAAATGAGGGGACCAAACGAGTCATCATTGACTACTCCTTTACTGATATTGCTGGAATTAAAGTGGTATCTCGATACCAATCGCTGTTGCTTCTCCACCACCGATACAAATCGCGGCAATCCCTCGCATAACTTTTTTATTGCCTGAATCGCCATCCACACCTAGCGCCTGTAGCTGACGCAAACTGTGGATCAACGTCACCAGTATTCGTGCTCCACTGGCACCGATAGGATGACCAAGTGCACACGCCCCGCCTTTAATGTTGACTTTGTCAGGATCGAGCCCCAATTCAGCGATAGCGATTTGCGTGACAACCGCAAACGCTTCGTTGATCTCCCAAAGATCAATTTCATCTATCGTCCAATCGAGCTCTGATAACAATTGCTCGATCGCATAAACTGGAGCGAGAGTAAATTCTGCAGGTTCTCTGGCGTGCGTGGTGTGGCCTCTTATAATGGCCAGTGGTGAGAGATGATGGTGCTGCGCGGTTTCTTCATCCATCAAGACGAGTGCGGCGGCACCATCTGAAATTGCACTCGAATTAGCGGCTGTCACAGAACCATGAATATCAAAAGCTGGTTTCAGCTGGGCAATTTTTTCGAAGTTAATCGAACGCGGGTGTTCGTCGTAACCCAGAAGAGCAGAGGTCGATTTAGTGCGAATGTCTATCGGCGAGATTTCTTCTTCAAACAATCCTTGCTCTTGTGCTTCTAGGGCACGCGTGGCTGACATGGCTGCCCACTCGTCCATTTTTTCACGACTGAAGTGGAGTCTGTCGGCGATTTGCTGAGCGTACACCCCCATCAAAAGCCCTTCGTAGGCGTCCTCTAATCCGTCGAGAAACATATGATCATAAACGGACTGATGCCCCATTCTCATGCCACTTCTCGCGTCTTTCATCAGGTAAGGTGCATTAGTCATACTTTCCATGCCACCAGCGACAGCCGAACGTATGGTGCCCGCTTTAATCAGGTCGTGCGCTAACATCACACTCTTCATGCCGGAACCACACACCTTGTTGATGGTGGTGCAACCAGTAGAAATTGGCAGTTCGGCTTCGAGAGCCGCTTGCCGAGCAGGTGCCTGACCGCAACCTGCTGGTAACACACAGCCCATAAACACTTCATCGACGGCTGCGAGTCCCGCTTGCTGGAGCGCACTTTTTATTGCGATTGCCCCTAATGATGGAGCAGAAAATGTTTGCAGTTGCCCCTGAAAGCGTCCGATTGGAGTTCTTTTCGCACTGACAATCCAGATGTCATTTCCCATGATTCTACACCCTTTACGATGTATCACAGCATACGAATTTACCCATCACAGTCGCTATCACAAACTTTCAAACCAGCTTAAGTTTTAAATCAAACGACGAATCTTTCGCACTGTGATTTCTTGACGTTTACGTAAGCATAGCACTAGCCTTTACAGTGAGGTAAAGAAACAAGTTGATAAAAGAATAAATTTCCTCCGACCTTTCACCACAGGGTCCGACTTCGAGAAGCTAGTTTTTATTCGAGGTAAGTAATTTGAGGTAAGTGTGTGATGGAAAAATATAAAATTAGTGAGCTTGCAAAAGAGTTCGATATTACGACTCGAAGCATCCGGTTTTATGAAGATGTCGGCCTGATAGAGCCAGAGCGGAAAGGGAATATGCGTGTTTATCAGCGCAGAGACAAAATACGTCTCAAGTTGATATTAAGAGGTAAGCGGTTAGGCTTTTCACTCGCCGAAATTCGTGAGCTGTTTGAACTTTATGATCTTCAACAAACCGATGAGCAACTCCTAAAAATGCTCAATATCATTGAAGAAAAACAAGCGTTACTCCAACAACAGATGAATGACATCGGCGTTGTGATGGGAGAGCTAAACGCGGCGAAAGAACGTTGCTTACAGACGTTACAGAAACACAATAAAATATCCACGCATCCCTGACTTTAATCCTACTACAGGGGAAATGTTATGAAATCCGCTTACACCCCACTCAATTTTGGTCTCGGCGAAACCATTGATATGCTCCGGGATCATGTGAATGCCTTTGCTAGCGAACACATCGCTCCGGTCGCTGCCCATATCGATCATAATAACCAGTTCCCCGACTATTTATGGCCGCTGTTTGGCGAGATGGGATTACTGGGTGTTACGGTAGACGAAGAATATGGCGGAGCGGGAATGGGCTATCTTGCACACGTTATCGCCATGGAAGAAGTCAGTCGAGCTTCTGCCTCTGTCGGGCTAAGCTACGGCGCACATTCCAACCTCTGTGTTAATCAAGTTTTCCGCAATGGCACTGCAGAACAACGAAAAAAATATCTCCCTAAACTCATCGACGGTTCTCATATCGGTGCACTCGCAATGAGTGAGCCAAACTCCGGTTCGGATGTGGTCAGCATGCAGCTCAAAGCAGAAGACAAAAGTGACTATTTTTTGCTTAACGGCAACAAAATGTGGGTGACGAATGGACCAGATGCCGACGTCTTGGTGGTGTACGCGAAAACCGACCCTAGTGCAGGTTCGAGAGGAATCACCGCATTTATTATCGAGCGAACGTTTGAAGGTTTTGGTGACGCGCAGAAGCTTGATAAGTTGGGAATGCGCGGATCCAACACTTGTGAACTTGTTTTTACCGATTGTGTGGTACCTAAAACAAACGTTCTCGGCGAAATAAACCGAGGTGTCGAGGTACTCATGAGTGGCCTTGATTACGAACGTGTGGTCCTTGCTGGAGGGCCGCTCGGGATCATGCAAGCTTGTATGGATATCGTGGTGCCCTACGTTCATGAGCGTAAACAGTTCGGTAAATCCATCGGTGAGTTCCAGTTGGTTCAGGGCAAGCTTGCCGACATGTACTCGCGTATGAGTGCCGCCAAATCCTATGTATACACCGTCGCGTCGGCCTGTGACCGCGGCGAATGCACCCGTAAAGACGCAGCAGGTGTCATCTTATACAGCGCTGAGCTCGCGACGCAAATTGCACTTGATGCCATCCAACTGCTTGGTGGGAATGGCTACGTTAATGAATACGCAACCGGACGGCTACTACGCGATGCCAAACTGTATGAGATTGGTGCGGGTACCTCTGAAATTCGTCGAATGTTAATAGGACGAGAGTTGTTCGAGGAATCACGTTAATCACGAGCCTTGAAAAGGAATCTCTATGGCCATCATAAAAAGTAAAACCAAGCCAACTGAAGAGTTGTTTCTTTCAAACAAAGCCGCAATGGAAAAGTTGGTGGACAAGCTTCACGCTGATTCCGAAATCATCAAGCAAGGTGGTGGTGAAAAAGCGATATTACATCAACAAAACAAAGGAAAGCTTCCTGTACGAGCGCGCATAACCAGACTACTCGACGATGAGAGTGAGTTTCTTGAAATCGGCCAGTTTGCCGCTTGGGAAGTATATGATGAACCCATTCCCTGCGCGGGTGTCGTCGCAGGTATTGGAACGATCAATGGCGTTCAATGCATGGTGGTCGCGAATGATCCTTCGGTAAAAGGTGGCACCTACTACCCTCTGACAGTAAAAAAGCATCTGCGAGCGCAAGAAATCGCTCAGCGTTGTCGGCTTCCCTGCGTGTACTTAGTCGACTCTGGCGGTGCCAACCTGCCTCATCAGGCTGAAGTCTTTCCTGATAGAGACCACTTCGGACGGATTTTCTTTAACCAAGCAAAAATGTCAGCCAAAGGCATACCTCAAATCGCCGTGGTGATGGGGCTGTGTACTGCGGGGGGCGCGTACGTGCCCGCGATGGCAGACGTTTCCATCATGGTTAAAGAGCAAGGCACAATATTTCTCGCCGGACCACCTTTGGTAAAAGCCGCGACTGGAGAGGTCGTCACAGGGGAAGAGCTCGGTGGTGCCGATGTCCACTGCCGAAAATCAGGAGTGGCAGATTACTACGCAGAAAATGATGAACATGCGTTAATGCTCGCGCGCGAGGCGATTGCCAACGCGAATCAATCCAAAGTACGAAAAACCGAGTACTCCATCTTACCGCCCCGTTACAACGCAGAAGAATTGTATGGCATCGTCAATGCTAACCTTCGCTTGTCATTTGACGTTCGCGAAGTCATCGCGCGTATTGTTGATGACTCTGACTTTGACGAGTTTAAGGCGTTGTATGGCAAAACTCTGGTTTGTGGATTTGCACGAATAGAGAGACATTTAATTGGCATTGTCGCCAACAACGGCATTCTGTTTTCTGACTCTTCACAAAAAGGCGCGCACTTTATCGAGCTGTGCGCCAAACGCAAAACCCCCCTACTCTTTTTACAAAATATCACTGGCTTTATGGTCGGCAAAAAAGTAGAGGAAGAAGGCATCGCCAAACACGGTGCTAAGCTAGTGATGGCGGTAGCTTGTGCTGAAGTGCCTAAATTTACCATCATCATTGGGGGCTCTTATGGCGCAGGGAATTACGGCATGTGCGGCAGAGCTTATGATCCGACTATGATGTGGATGTGGCCAAATGCGCGCATTTCTGTAATGGGCGGTGAACAAGCCGCTGGCGTGCTAACTCAGGTTCGTAAAGACATAAAAGAACGCCGGGGTGAAAACTGGTCAGAACAAGAAGAGCACACATTTCGAAAATCGATCATAGACTTATATGAGACACAGGGACACCCGTACTACGCCAGCGCAAGGTTGTGGGATGACGGAATTATTGACCCGAAAGATACTCGCCAGGTTTTGGCACAAGCGCTTAATGCCGCACTCAACGCACCGATTCAAGACAGTGAGTTTGGCATTTTTCGTATGTAAAAAGCAGAATGTGAAATACAGAACATAAATTTGGGAAAGATCGAAAGGACACCTATATGCACGAACTTCAACCGAGCATTATTCCAAACGCTAAAAGGCAAGATGACGTGCTTTGGCAAGTTGACCGGTATGGTGTGGCAACCATCACGCTTAACAGGACAAAGAAACACAACGCGTTCGACGCCTGTATGATCGATTTGCTAATACACAGGCTCGATTATCTGGCATTGAGAAACGACGTTCGGTGTCTGGTTCTGCGGAGTAACGGCGAGCATTTTTCTTCTGGTGCTGATTTAAATTGGATGAAATCCATGGCCAACAGTACACGCAAGGAGAATGTCATTGATGCGCAAAACCTCGCCCGTTTAATGGAGACGCTGGACACATTCCCGCAACCAACCATCGCCGTTGTGCAAGGATCAGCATTTGGCGGTGCTTTGGGGTTAATTTGTTGTAGCGACATTGCCATCGCGAGCAAAAGCGCCAATTTTTGTTTAAGTGAAGTCAGACTGGGACTCGTTCCAGCGACGATCTCTCCCTATGTCATGCGGGCAATGGGAAATAGACAGGCTCGCCGCTTCATATTAAGTGGCGAAGTGATTTCTTCAGATGACGCTGAACGATTTGGGATCGTTCATGAAGTCAGGGAACAGAGCGAAATTGACAGCACGCTTAATGAGTTGATTAAGACACTGCTGGTAAACAGCCCTGATGCGATGCGCCAGGCAAAAACCTTGTGTCACCAATGTCATCAAAACCCGATTGACTCTCATCTTATCCAGTACACGAGCAGATTAATTGCCGATATCCGCGTGTCGCCGCAGGGACAAGATGGCTTACAAGCGTTTCTCGAAAAACGTCTTCCGCGCTGGATACATAAAGCGGATCCGGAGGAAACATGACACTCCCTTCAGAGGTAAAAATAGTCGAAGTAGGTGCACGAGATGGATTGCAAAATGAGTCACCCGTCTCTACAAGCGCCAAAGTCAGACTGATCAACTTGTTGTCGGACACCGGCTTAACTCATATAGAAGCTGGCTCTTTCGTTTCGCCTAAATGGGTTCCGCAAATGTCCGATTCCAAAGCAGTGATGCAGGCTATCTCCCGACGCGGCGACATCAGTTACTCTGTGCTCGTGCCTAACTTGACAGGCTTTGAGCAAGCGCTGGAGGCTGGAGCAAATCAAATTGCCATTTTTACCTCTTGCTCAGAAGGATTCTGCGAGCACAACATTAACTGCTCGATCGCAGAAAGCCTGTCTCGATTCGAACCAATGATGAAACAAGCCGCTAAACTTGGTATTCCGGTACGCGGCTATTTATCGTGCGTCATCGACTGCCCTTATGACGGAGCGACAACCCCCAAGCAAGTGATGAATGTTGCCACCAATCTCATTGATATGGGCTGCTATGAAGTATCGCTCGGAGACACAATAGGCACTGGCACGCCAAATCGTGTGGAAGCAATGCTGGAAGCTGTTTTAAAGAATATACCGAGCCAGAAATTAGCCGTTCACTTTCACGATACCTGGGGCCAGGCACTTGCCAATATTTATCAGGCATTAATGATGGGCATCGATACCGTTGATAGCAGTGTTGCAGGTATGGGTGGTTGCCCTTACGCGCACGGTGCGTCAGGGAATGTAGCCACCGAGGATGTTCTATACCTTTGCCGAGGACTGGGAATAGAAACAGGTGTTGATTTAGAACTGCTAGCCAAAGCAGGTTGGATGATTAGCGACGAGTTACAGCGTCAACCGACATCTAAAGTGTCACTGGCATTGCGTCATCGCTATGAGTAACAGAAACGATGTAAACTCGTTTGTTTCACAACAAAATCCATCACTTACCAATTTATCTTCACAGTCATTCCGAGGAGCCAGAGCGACATCAGTAATCTATTTAAGCCAAGCTTGGCAGTCACTAAATACGCTTCGGAAAACGGAATCTACCACCAGTGCGATAAATAACGAGAGAAAACAAAATGAGCAGACAACCAATAAGTTTGTTGGTCGTCAGTACTTCACCATACCAAAGGATACTCAATACTACTGTCCATACTGGCTCTAAAATCATAATCAGAGCGGCATTCCCCGCTTGCACAAACTTCTGCCCCATCGTTTGCATTACATAGCGTAAGCTGGTCGCAAGCAAGGTACTGAGTGCAAACCACCACCAAATTGGTGCATCAACTTCGCCAGGAAGTGACTCCATAAAATAGGAGACCACTAAACCAAGACAACCCGCAGAGAATAACTGCAAACAAGTTAACAATAAAACAGGTAACTTCTGTGAGTACTTACTGTTTACATTAAAGTGTAATGCCAAGAGAAGAGCCGCACCAAGAAACCAAAATTGACTTGCAGACTGCTTCCACCCGTCTGCCAAGGAAAGAAAGGCTAAACCAATAACAGCTATTGGTAATGAGAACCAAAATATACGCTGCGGCCGTTGACGAAACATTACCCAGGCGACAATAGGAACAAACAACATCGACAGGCTCATGATGAATGCGCCCTCGCCTAACGTATCACTGATCGAAACCGCGTAGATCCATGTCATTACCGCGCTACCTAACAGTAAGCCGACGCCACTTGCTGACAACACATCACTCATCTTCGCTGATAAAAGGGGGCGGTAACACAGAGGCAGCAAACAAAGCGCTGCGATAGTAAATCGCGAACCGATAAAGCCAAAAGGTGGCAAGCCTTGTATGGTCTCTTTAGAGAAAATCCAGCCAAGTGCCGCAATCATGGTAGTTGCAATAAGAATGATGGTCGCTTTATGTTCTGAGTTAAGCATAATTACCCACAAAAATACTCGGTAACGAGTTCGATAGACGAGCTCTTGACGTCGAGAAAATCGATGAAAGTTATTGTTTAAGAGTCACAAATACAGGCAAGAAATGAATAAAGAATGGAACATGCTGACGTTTGCGAGACACAATTACTATACATGAAACTAACAATTTCAAAAGCGTTAATCCGCGCCAGATCACATTACGTATCTGGCGAGGAAACATCACTCACAATTGCAAGTAAGACGTTATTAGAGCGTGCGATTGAACTGAGCAACCGCCTCAACAACACGGCTTGCGCCATCTTGAATATCATTCATGACTTTGCCTGCTTTCTCAGACAACTCAAGGGTATTCAGCGCATCTTTTTGGCATTGTGAAATCAAATCGACAGCGTTATTGGTGCGCTCGAGATTTTCTTTCACCATCGTGACAATATCGTCAGTCGTCGTATTGGTACGAAGTGCAAGTTGTCTTACTTCATCCGCAACAACCGCAAAACCTCGTCCATTCTCTCCTGCTCGAGCCGCCTCGATCGCAGCGTTCAACGCAAGCAGATTGGTTTGATCGGCAATACCACTGATATTCCTTACCAACTCGCTAATTTTCGCTGAGTGACCTTTGAGCTCCTCAATCGCGGCATTGGCTTGCTCCATTTGTCTTGAGAGCATTTGCATATTCTCAACCGTTTCACCAGTCACTTGCTGACCTTGAATCGTTTGAGTTCCGGTCTCTTTCGACACTTCATTCGCTAAATGAGCAGCTTGCGCCATCGACTGCTCTTGAAGAACTTGTTCGGTAATATCCGTAGCAAACTTCACTACCTTATACAATTCTCCCCTATCGTTATGGATTGGATTATAAGAAGCCTCTAACCATACGAATTCACCAAAACGATTTAACCTTTTAAAACGCTCAGAGACAAACTGCCCACTAGATAATTTATGCCAAAACTCCTGATAGGCCTGAGAGTTTGCTTCTTCCTGATCACAGAAAATTCGGTGATGTTTCCCCGTGACTTGTTCCGACGTATAGCCCATTGTTTTGAGGAAGTTATCATTCGCTTTGAGAACGACACCATCCAAACTAAACTCAATGACCGCCATAGAGCGATTCAATGCGTTGAGCATATCTTCTTGCTCACGAGAGGCTTTGATTGTTCTAGTCAATTCTGACGCGCACACAACAAAACGGGTAACTTTACCACTGACATCAAAGATCGGTTGCACCATTGAGCGTAGCCACGCTTCTTCACCATCCCCTTTAGAAACCTGCATAGCGCCATTCCAAAAGATTTGGGTTAACACGGCCTGCTTCATCCGTTGAAAGTGCGCTGTATTTCTCGCTTTAAATGGAACGAGTTCAGTGATGTGCTTTGCCAATACCTCGTGCTCAGTTAGGTTCATCTGCTGCACAAAGTTCTGGTTAACAGACGTAATATTACCCTCTGGGTCAAGGGAGAGCATTAACATGTCCTGATCAAGACTTTGATGCACTTGGGTAAGACTGTAGAGCTCTTGTTTTAATTGCTGATTTTCTTTTTGAAGCGACTTACTAAAAAACATGACTTCCCTTATAAGGCCTATTTTGATTGTCAAAAGCTCAGTAATTTAATGACGTTAAGTAGTGTTCGTGATTGATTACAAACAAGTCACGAAATTATACATTCATCACATGTACATCACAAAAAAATGCAACCATACAATTAGTATGTGACTTACTTATCTTTGAGGTGCCATCGGGTTCTACTCGCTTAACTCGGTTTCTAAAACTGGTGGTGCGGTTCATTATGTGAAAATGGTCACACTTCAACAGTAAAAGACACGACTTTTCCTCAAATTTGGCTAACCAACTTGCGCACATAAAGTGCCTATACTAAAGATATACAATGTATATACACTTTTGTTGAGTGATGATATGAGTAAAAAGAAATCATCAAATAAAAAGGATTGCCAACTAGTTGTGCGTATCAATCGGGAGGAACGTGACGACTTCATCTCTATCTGTGAAGATATAGATACGTCTGCCGCTAGAGAAGTCCGGAAATTTATTAAGCAGTTTATTGCTACTCACAAAAGCGTACGTACTGAATAGCCTTGAAAAATGTGGTTTAGGGCAGAAACTCGCATCAACATAAACTAACGGAGTAAATAATGGCAAAAACAACAAAGAAAGAGCTTAAAAAATCACTGAAAAAAGCAAAAGCGAAAGTAAAGAAAATTAAAAAAGCGATTAAGAAAGTTTAATTTTAAGCTTGAATAATCTTGGTAAAGAAGCCGCCATACTCTGGCGGCTCTTTACGTTATAGGCAGAGACACCTGTTTTTCTTGGGTAAGTGCAATACGTCAAACATTTGCGCTACTTTTTCTACCGAAGCTCGGTGTTTATGCCCAAATCACATTTTGAATGAAAGCTTGTTACTTTCAGAAAAAATCACAGTGTTGTAACAATTGCCTTTTATGCTTCCGTGGATACGAAACCAGTTAATTGATTTAGAGAACGGGCATGAAGATATTATTCGTTTGTAAACACAATGCGAGCAGAAGTATTTTGGCCGAAGCCATTGCAAAACAACATCTGCCAAGTCACTTCCAAATTGCGAGTGGTGGTAGCCATCCTAAAGGTGAGATTAATCCGCGTATTGCCAATTATTTACGAACGCATGATATCGATCCATCGCAGTTTCAGAGTACATCTTGGGAAGAGCGACTTAGCTTCCATCCAGACCTCATCATCACCGTTTGCGATAAAATTCACAACGAAACGTGCCCCAATTGGTTGTCATCAGGAATACGTGTTGCTTGGGATCTTGAATCCTTACCAGACGCCGAAGCTTCAGAGACTGCATTTAATTCTCATTGCGATAAAATATTCGCGTCGCTTGAAAAACGTATCAAAGCACTAGGCTCAATAAATTTTGAGTCACTGAATGATGAAGAAATTAAACACTGCGTTTCCGAGCTGGCATCCATTTAGCTTATCCATTCAGCTAAAGTACTCTTAAGATACTGAGCAAAAAGCACAAACAAAATGAAGGGCCATCTTTTTGATGTAACCCTTCATTTCACTTCACCACAACTAAACTGTCAGAGATCTACTCCCTCACTCATCTCTCTTTATGAATATTTGGTTACCATCCTGGACAGCTTGTGGCTCATAGCTCCTACCTTGGCTACTTTAATAGCAGCACGCAAAGTAAGGAGACTATCATGCGTAAGTTTGTACTTGGATCAATCTTGGCAACCAGTGTCATATTGGCTTCGCCGTATACCTTTGCCAGAGATCAGATAAGCATCGTCGGCTCATCTACCGTCTACCCTTTTGCTACCGTCGTCGCGGAGCGATTTGGTAAATCAACCAGCTTCTCTGTGCCTAAAATAGAATCTACTGGGTCAGGTGGTGGTTTAAAATTGTTTTGTGCTGGAGTTGGTGAAAACTCGCCGGATATCACCAATGCGTCACGCAAAATCAAAGCATCTGAAATTGACCTTTGCAAACAAAATGGTGTCAGCGAAATTGTAGAAATCAAAATTGGTTACGATGGCATCGCCTTTGCGAACTCGATTAATTCTCCGCAAATGGATGTATCTATCCAAGAACTCTACATGGCGTTAGCGAAGGTACTTCCAAATGAAAACGGCAACTTGATACCCAACCCATACACGACGTGGAAACAAATCAATAGTGATTTGCCGGATGTGAAAATTGAAGTGCTTGGTCCACCTCCAACTTCAGGGACTCGTGATGCGTTTGTTGAGCTAGTGATGGAAGCAGGATGTGATAGCAATCCAGTGATGAAAGAAATGAGTAAATCAAACGCTGAACAACATAAAGCGGCATGCCAAGGTATCCGTGAAGATGGTGCTTTTATAGAAGCTGGTGAAAATGACAATTTGATTGTTCAAAAGCTATCGAGCAATCCAGCAGCTTTCGGTATTTTTGGGTTCAGTTTCCTCGATCAAAATCGTGACAAAGTACAGGGTGCAAAAATAAACGGCATCGAGCCAACGTTTGAAGCCATTGGTGATGGTTCGTACCCCGTATCCCGTTCGCTGTTCTTCTACGTCAAAAAAGCACACGTTGGCGTGATCCCGGGAATAGCAGAATACGTGAACGCGTTCACTCAAGAAGACGCAATCGGTGAAGAAGGTTACCTTACCGACCGTGGCTTAATTCCACTGCCAATGAACGAATGGAAAACAGTAAGAAGTAGTGCTGAAAATTTAACACCGAATTTATGATGTTATGCATTTTTTTCTAGCCATTTTACTATGTGCTGTATTGAGCTTTTTAATCGCTCGTTTTAAAGCCGTCAATGTAGCGCAACAGTGTGGCGGCATACGTCATCTGCATTCTTTACCCAACTACTACGGTTGGTATGCAATGTGGATGACGGTGCTTCCTGTGATGTTTTTCGTTCTTTTCTGGACGGCATGCGAGCCTTGGATTATCCGGCAACTTGTCCTAGAACACTTCGCCTCCCTTATGCCAATATCAGACACAGGCACAACCCAAGATCTTCTCTATGCCAGAATCCAAGCGGTCGATTTACCAGTAAGTTCTCATATTAGTTATCAAGAGCAGATAACCCAAACCCAAAGCTACTACACGGAACTCAAGTCCTATAGCTCATCTCTAGAAACCTGGCTCATCATTCTGCTCACGACAATGTCCGCAGGGATTGCCTTCTATCAAATAAACGCCTCTTTTAAAGCGCGTCACTACGTTGAGAAAACCGTTACAACATTACTAGCAGCAAGCTCTATGATTGCTATTCTCACGACGGTTGGGATCGTATTGTCTGTGTTGTACGAATCAATTTTGTTCTTCTCACAAGTCTCTATAAGTGAGTTTCTGTTTGGCACTCACTGGTCTCCTCAAATCGCGATTCGCGCAGACCAACAAGGCGCAAGCGGATCTTTTGGGGCGATCCCACTTTTTGTTGGCACTCTTTTGATCACTTTTATCGCAATGATGGTCGCCGCACCAATTGGTCTATTCAGCGCTATCTATCTCGCTGAATATGCGCCTGAGCGTGCCCGCGGAATTATAAAGCCGATGATGGAAATCCTCGCTGGTATACCAACGGTGGTTTATGGCTTTTTCGCGGCTCTCTTTTTAGCACCAAACATTCGCAGCATTGCAGAATCTCTGGGCAGTCAGTCTGCATCGTCTGAAAGTGCGCTGGCGGCAGGAGTCGTCATGGGCGTGATGATAATACCGTTTGTCTCCTCATTATCCGATGATGTGATCAGAGCAGTACCTCAAAGCATTCGAGATGCTTCATTGGCAATGGGGGCGACGCGTTCAGAAACCATTAAGAAAATCGTATTACCCGCCGCTTTGCCAGGAATCGTCGGTGGTTTATTACTCGCGGTGTCCCGAGCGATTGGTGAAACCATGATTGTAGTAATGGCTGCTGGACTGGCAGCGAACTTAACCGCCAACCCTCTCGAATCCGTGACGACAATTACGGTACAAATCGTAACCTTGCTTGTGGGAGACCAAGAGTTTGATAGTGTGAAAACATTGGCAGCATTTGCTCTCGGTTTAACGCTATTTTTGGTCACGCTGTGCCTCAATGTCGTTGCGTTGCGTATTGTGAAGAAGTATCGAGAACAGTATGAATGATCCTCTACGAAAACTGGCAGACGACAAAATCGGAAAAGTCCGCCGGTCCCTGAAAGGACGCCGAAGAGCCGAAAATCGCTTCAGACTTTACGGTGCTCTATCCGTGCTGTCTGCACTGTGTTTTTTAGTCGTTCTCTTTGGGGCGATTCTATCGACTGGCGTAAGTGCACTCAAAGTCACTGAAATTGAGATGACTTTCCACCTTAATAAAGAGACAAGCCAACATTCTCCTCGCCAAATGATTCGAGACGCCTTGCGCGACAAGTTTCGAACGGTACAAAGTCGCTCAGAGCGTAGGAAGCTCTATCAACTTCTGTCACCGGAATCTGAATACATTCTCAAGCAAGCCCTTGAAGAACAAGGTGCCACGGCATCGACACTGACGTTATGGCTTCCTGCCGGGGACGCGGCTAATCAATACAATAAGAACCAGACAAGTGTCTCAGAGGCTAATTTCTCTGCTAAGGAGAAAACATGGTTTCGCCAGCTAGAAATTCAAGACCGAGTCAGAACTCGCTTCAACTGGTATTTCTTTAGCCAGGGAGACAGTCGAAACCCTGAAGTCGCTGGTATAGCTGGTGCGTTTATGGGGTCAGCATTTACCATCATTACCGCTTTAGCCCTTAGCTTTCCGATTGGTGTCGGAGCGGCGATATATCTTGAGGAATTCGCCCCAAAAAACAAGTTTACTGAGATTATCGAAATTAATATCAACAACTTAGCTGCCGTTCCATCCATCGTATTTGGTCTATTGGGCTTGGCGATTTTCTTAAACGTACTCGGTCTGCCTCGTTCGACGCCTCTGGTTGGAGGCTTGGTTCTGACGTTAATGACCTTACCGACGATCATTATTTCCAGCCGGGCGTCATTAAAATCGGTGCCACCTTCAATACGAGACGGCGCAATGGCTATGGGAGCCTCAAAAACTCAGGTGGTGTTTCACCATGTCGTTCCACTGGCATTACCAGGAATGTTTACTGGCTCTATTATTGGTATGGCACAAGCGCTTGGCGAGACTGCCCCCCTTTTAATGATAGGTATGGTGGCTTTCATTGTGGATATCCCTAAAGGATTTCTTGATGCGGCCACCGCCCTTCCTGTACAGATTTTTCTCTGGTCAGAAAACCCTGAAAGAGGGTTTGCAGAGCTAACCTCCGCAGCAATCATGGTTTTACTGTTCTTCTTGTTCCTTATGAACGGTGCCGCGCTGTATTTGCGGAGAAAGTTAGAAAGGAGATGGTGATGAGTAACGAAAACACGTTTGATTTAATGCCTTTATCTGGCACTAATGCCATCAAAGATACTTTTAGTGGCTCGCTTAAAGATCACCAAACTATTGGCGCTTATCAAGCGGCTAACCCTAGCATCACAACCAAAAATCTTGATGTTTATTATTCAGGTACACAGGCGCTGTTTAATGTCAGCCTTGATCTGGGACGTTGTGAAGTACTGGCTATGGTGGGGCCATCTGGTTGCGGCAAGTCGACCTTTTTACGTTGCCTTAATCGTATGAATGACTCAATACAACATTGTCAGGTCACTGGTGATATGACGCTGGATGGTGAAGATATTTTTTATCTGGAACCAGAAGAACTGAGAGCGAGAGTGGGAATGGTATTCCAGAAACCAAACCCATTTCCAAAATCCATCTACGAAAACATAGCTTATGGACCTAGGCTTCACGGCTTAGTTGAAACCAAATCAGAACTTGATGATGTAGTTAAAGCATCGCTGCAAAAAGCAGGCTTATGGAGCGAAGTATCCTCAAGGCTCGATGCTCCGGCCACTGGTTTATCTGGTGGTCAGCAGCAACGACTTTGTATTGCTCGAGCCATTTCGATCAGTCCTGAAGTCATCTTAATGGACGAGCCGTGCTCCGCACTCGATCCCATCGCTACATCCATCATAGAAAAGCTTATTTTAGATCTGAGAGAGAATTACTCTATCGGTATAGTCACTCACTCAATGCAGCAAGCGAAACGTATCTCCCAAAGAACGGCATACTTTCACTTAGGCAAACTGATTGAAGTAAATCCCACAAAACAGATATTTTCTGAACCAGAACATGAGTTAACCAAGGGTTACCTTCATGGCAATTTTGGCTAATAGTTCGTCTTTAAATAATTGACAATAAGAGGAAATAGAGATGAAAAAAGTTCTATTTATTTGTAAGCACAATGCAGGTAGAAGCGTTATTGCCGAGTCTTTGGCAACTCACATGTGGCCAGATGTATTTAAAGTCGCAAGCGGTGGCTCCCACCCTATTGGCTCTATCGACCCCGTGGTCAAACGTTATCTAGAAGACAATCAATTACCAGTTCCGCACAATTATTCGCATTCCTGGGAAGAAAGAACATCTTTCCATCCAGATGTCATTGTGATCCTTTGCGATTCCTTACACCACGAACCTGCGCCGGTTTGGTTGTCCGGTGGCTTACGTGTCAACTGGCAAGTAGATGCCTTTCCGGCAGACTGCTCAGATGAAGAAAAATACTATCACTGTGGCGTGATTGGAGATTCACTGGAACGTAGAATCGCAACTATGGGGCAGATCCTCATTGAAAAAAACTTGTCTAAAGATTCGATTGAACAAAAGCTTAATGAGCTAAAAGACATGTGATGATACGAGATTCATGCTCTCCGACGCGATACCTTGATTTCTCAGCTATCGGCAGAACTTGAAATACGTTGTTCATACCACCAACAACTATCAAGTATGCAATCCACCACTTTTGCTTAGTCACTTAATGCAGTTAGACTCAACAAAGCGGATAAGAGCCGAAATTTAAGGGGACTTAGCCCTTCAGTACTATTGTTCAACTACGTTCGTTAACACCGAATCGGGTATAAACAAGTCAACATTAACCTTGCTGACTTAAGGGCACAAAATGAATTTCAGAAGTCAATAGAGCTAGTAATGGGTGTGCCGTCATGCGTTGCTTAGTGATGGTCTATCCAACACATGAAAACAAAAAAAGCGAGCACTAAACTCGCCTTTATCTATATGATTTTAAATGCAATTACAGCAGTTCTACCGATTGCTGAGCTATCACCCACTCTTCGTTGGTAGGAATAACCAATACTTTCGCATCCAGCAGTTCAGATTTACCAATCTCACCCGAATTACCGAATCGAGCCTCTTCATTGCCTTTCTCATCTTCAACGAAGCCAAGTAGGCTTAGGTTTTTCAGCACTTCACGGCGAATATCCAGAGAGTTTTCACCAATACCACCTGTAAAGATAATTGCATCCAAGCTATCAAGAGGGATTAAGTAAGAGCCGATGTATTTCGCAACACGGTAGGTAAACACCTCAAACGCTAGTTTCGCACCTTCATGACCTTCTTCCATCGCTTGCAGAATGCCTCGGGCATCAGATGTCACGCCAGAAACACCCAAGAAGCCAGACTTTTTGTTGAGCGTTTCAAATACTTGCTCCTGAGTCCAGCCTTTCTTCATTAGGAATTCAATGATGCCTGGGTCTAGGTCACCAGAACGTGTACCCATCATCAAGCCAGCTAGTGGAGTAAAGCCCATCGAGGTATCAACCGATAGCCCATCTTTGATCGCACATACAGAAGCGCCATTACCAAGATGTACCGTAATGAAGCTAGACTGCTCCACAGGCTTGTTCAGCATTTTCGCCGCTTCACGACTTACAAAGTAATGGCTTGTGCCGTGAAAACCGTAACGTCGGATACCATACTGCTCGTAAAGCTCATGCGAAATAGCACCGGTAAACGCCTTTTGTGGCATCGTTTGGTGGAAGGCAGTGTCGAAAACAGCGAACTGAGGAAGAGTCGGAAACGCTTCAATTGCAGCTCGAATGCCGATAGCACCTGCCGGGTTATGTAATGGAGCAAGATCAGCAAGCTGTTCGATTTCTTGTGTCACTTCATCGGTAATACGAACCGTCGTTGTGAATTTTTCACCACCATGAACAATACGATGGCCTACCGCAACGATGTCTTTAGCTAAACCTAATTCGTCGGTTAACCCTACTAGTTTTCCGATAGCGATTTTATGATGGCTATCGTCACCTTCGATAGAAACTTCCTTTTTTTCACCGTTGAATTTCCAGCTCATACGAGATTCTGGAAGACCAAAGCATTCACCCAAACCACTTAGAACAGCATCACCTGAATTTGAATCGATGACTGCGAACTTTAGTGACGAGCTTCCTGAGTTGATCACTAGTACAAACGAATTAGACATGAAATAGTTATCCTGTTGTGGAGCAGAGGTTGTCATTGCGCTTTCACGCTGCGTACGACTCATTTAGTTTCTATTATTCAATAATTTTTTAATCTTTCAACTATCTTTTAGGATTAATGTTCTGATTGGACAATTTTTATTGATCTAGGGCATTTTTTGATTTTATTTGACGCAAAAAATATATCTTATTATATGCAGAACTTATGAGTTCGCCTGCTTATATATTGTAGGAATGTTGAGCTAACTTATTTATTAGACAAACAAAAACGAACATAGCTATTGTCAGGTTAAGAGAATTTAACTTGGCGGATACATGAAATGAAAAGACGCTATCAAGATGAATTTAGATGACTTTGGTACTGGCTGCGCTTCGTTGTTAAACCAATCACAGTAAATAAGTGCTCAGAAATAGCGCAGAAAAATATTTGAGAACAATGTGAAAATTTCCTTTCAGCATGAAAAAAGCCGAGCATGTTAAGCTCGGCTTTCTAAATCAGCTTTTATCTAACTTAGGTTATCTAAATAACCTCGTCGATTATGCGTCTTGTGTACTACGACCACGGCCGTGACCACGTTCGCCACGGTAGTTACCACGGTGGTCACCACCACGGTTACGGTCGAAACGACGCTCACCACCTTCTCGGTTGCCATCGCGGTTGCCACGGAAACCACCATCACGACGGCCACCTTCACGACGAGCACCACCGTCACGGTTACCACGGTAGCCACCATCACGACGTCCACCATCGCGACGACCGCCGTCACGACGACCACCACGAGATTCACGGAAATCATCGAAGTCACAGACTACCGCACCAACATCTTGTTGACGGATACGCAGTTTGCTTAGCTTGTTCGCCGCTTCAGAAGTCATTGCTTTTGGTAGCTGTACGAACGTGTGACCTTGCGCTAGCTTGATCGCACCGATAGAACCTTTACCCAGGCCAAGTTCGTTTGCCAAAGCACCAACGATGTCTTTAACTTGAACACCTTGCTCGCGGCCAACTTGTAGCTGGTAAGTATCCCAATCTTGGTTGTTGAAGTTACGACCACCTTCGCGGCCACCTTCACGACGCTCTTTACGACGTTGCTTATCACGCTCAATCGCTTCTACCATTGGGTCTTCACCAATGTAGAATAGTGGGCGTTTGCCTTGCTGACGCTTAAGAAGCATCGCAGCAAGCATTGCAGGGTCGATTTCCAGAGAAGTTTGTAGTTTCTCAACCAACTCAGCAAACTTATCTAGTGATTTGTGCTTTTTCTCAGCTTCTAGCTCTGCACCTAGTTGAGCCAGACGAGCTTCAGCAACCTGGTCACGTAGAGGAAGTTGGATTTCTTCCATTGATGACTTAGTGACACGCTCGATAGTACGCAACATGCGGATTTGGTTAGTGCGAACAAGAAGGATCGCTTTACCTTTACGTCCAGCACGACCTGTACGGCCGATACGGTGGATGTAAGACTCAACATCAAATGGGATGTCGTAGTTAAATACGTGCGTAATACGCGGAACGTCAAGGCCACGTGCAACAACGTCAGTTGCAACTAGGATGTCGATAACACCCTGTTTGATGTGGTCAACAGTACGCTCACGTAGAGACTGAGGGATATCACCGTGCAGTGCCGCAGCTTTGAAGCCACGAGCTGAAAGCCAGTCAGCTAAACGCTCAGTATCTTGACGAGTACGTACGAATACGATTGACGCATCCGTTTCTTCAGTTTCAAGAAGACGAGACATCGCTTCATCTTTCTCTACGCCCTTCACTACCCAGAACTGTTGTTGAACTTTGTCTACAGTGTGGTTCTTACCAGCAACGTCTACCGTTACAGGGTCACGAAGGAAGCGCTCGACAATCTTTTTCAGCATTGGAGGCATAGTCGCAGAGAACAGAACGCGTTGTGCTGATTCAGGAGCGTGCTCCATGATTGCAGTTACGTCGTCTACGAAACCCATGTTTAGCATTTCGTCCGCTTCATCAAGTACGAAAGTATTCACTTCGTCTAGATGTAGACGTTCACGGTTGATCAGGTCTTGAACACGGCCAGGAGTACCAACAACAACGTGCGCACCATTTTTAAGTGCACGCATTTGATCAACGATAGAAGCACCACCGTAGATTTCTAGAACTTTCAAGCCCTTGATGTTTTTACCAAGGTTTTTCATTTCCGCTGCAACCTGAATCGCTAGCTCACGAGTCGGAGCAAGTACAATTGCTTGTGGTTTGCGTTGGTTTAGATCTAGTTTGTTGAGAAGAGGCAGAGAGAATGCTGCCGTTTTACCTGTACCCGTTTGTGCCTTGCCCAGCGCGTCAGCACCTTCCAACAGGTGTGGGATTGCCGCAGCCTGAATTGGAGTTGGTGACACGAAACCCATTCCGTCTAGAGCAGAAAGGATAGAATCATTCAGAGATAAATCACTGAATTGAATAACAGAATCTTGCATTGGGATCCTACTTAATTAAACAAAAAAACAGTCCCATATGCTCTTCCAATTCAATACTGAATTATCCAGATACTAAATCCATTCAGATAGGAATTAGCACAGTACACAACCGCGATAAGCCATTAGGGACGACTAAGGGAGGCGGATTATTCCTTAAAAGCATAAAAAAAGCCAGAAAAAATTGAATTACATCACAATTTATTCTCAATAATGGCATTTTCGCATAAATTCCCACCACCCCACCATTCTCCACAAAAAAGCGCTTAATGAAAGCGAATGGTTTTTGACCAACCCAAAGCATGACGTTGGCCTTTCTTATATCAATCCCTAGGGACAACTCACAACCAAATTGCGCTCTACCGATAATAATAGCTCGCAATAAGGATAATACACTTCACTCACCTCTAAGGGTAAGTGAAATGGTTTCAAGATAAACAGATTAAAGTCTATCTTGAATACATCAAAAATCACAGCCAGTCAGACTAACAGTTTATGCCGTTTGAGATTCTTTCCAATTGGTCAAACCCAATAGTTTCTGACCCAAGGTTGTAAGCGTCGCCTGCGGGTACTTTGTTTGCTCCCAGTCACGTGGGTCACCCGGGAAAGCAAAACCTTGCGGTGGTGTTCTCTCACGCCAAGAGTTTACTCGCCAATCTCTGATCGCCTGGTTGTCTTCTTCCGCCGGAACCATTGAGATGTATTGTGCCATACGCACCTGGTTCGATTGATTAGGACGGATACCGTGTGGAAGCAAGCTGTTAAATATCAGTAAGTCCCCCGCTTTCATTGAAATAAAATCCACATCAAACCCGGTGAGATCCGGTACATAAGGGTCTCGATCATTCGGCTGTGTTTTACGCCACTCCTCAAGTTGACGGTAGAGCTCGGGAACACATTGGAAACCACCAGTCTCTTCACTGGTATCTGATAGCGCTAGCACGCCTTGTACATTAACTGGAAGCGGATCGAGTGAGGTGTCGGCGTCCCAATGAATAAAACCACTAAACTCGCGTCCTGATTTGTTTGGCGGGTTTAAGTTCGCTCGGTCAATGGTGACCCATAAGTTTTCCTGATCCCAGATATCGACAAACGCATTGTAAACATCTGGGTTTTGACGGTTATCCCACAGAACTTGGTTGTTATAACATTCAACCATCCCTGAGTTGTTGAGCTCCACCATGGCGTGATCACGGCGCTGTGCCTGATACCAAGTTTGTGAGTCAGTCGGGTCCATTTCCTGAAACTCCCATAAAAAATCTTGTGAACGCTTTACCGCCTCGGGCGAGATAATTTGCGGGATGACCAGGTAACCATTGTGCTGCCAAAACTCGAACTGTTCTTGTGTTAGCTTCTTCAAAGGCAGTGTTTTTTGTATGTCTTTCAACTGTGCTGAATTGATGTTGGAGACACTATTATTGCCAGGCGCGTTGTCTCCGAATCCGTATTTGTTTTTCATAATGGTGGTTTCCTGTAGGGCTGATTATTGTGGT
Organism: Vibrio sp. STUT-A11; assembly: GCF_026000435.1. Taxonomy (NCBI): domain Bacteria; kingdom Pseudomonadati; phylum Pseudomonadota; class Gammaproteobacteria; order Vibrionales; family Vibrionaceae; genus Vibrio; species Vibrio sp. STUT-A11. The sequence goes on from NZ_AP026764.1 coordinate 1,709,753, forward strand.
TTTAACAGACGTTGAGCTCGTCCGTTTGATTACATTCTGACAACAATTGACCTAACAAAGTGATACAAAAACAGCATATACTGATACTTTATAGTCATTAATAGTTAGCGATATGCGCAGGTTTGTATTACTCATGAAAGCCCAGTATGAAAAAGTTAAATACAACCAGGACAACTCCTGGCAACTACTTATTCGTCGATTGGATGCGATTCCATTTGAATGGCACTTTCACCCTGAATATGAGCTGACGCTGACACTTAACAGTACTGGCGAACGCTATATTGGCGATACCGTTTTAGAGTACGGGGATTTCGATTTAATACTGCTTGGGCCCAATATTCCGCATTCTTGGCATTCTCGCGCAAGTATGAACGCCACACAGGAACAGAAAGTCTATGTATTGTGGTTCGACACCGAGTGGATCAGTGAGGTGACACGGTTATTTCCAGAATGCCGGGCTTTTGCCCCTTTACTGCAAGATGCTCATCGCGGCGTGAACTTCTCGAAGGAGGTTGCTCAGAAATTACTGCCCTTGTTTGAAGCATTGGATGAGGCAAGCCCCATGCACAGACTTACAAGCATACTGAATATTCTCGATGGGTTGAGCAGTACACAAGATTATCAGTGTATTTCTGTTCACCAAATGCTGGACAGGCAGGACTCTGATAAACGGCAGCAACGTTTATTAAGTCAGCTTCTCGAAGCGATACATGAAAATTATACTCAAACATTAACCATCACAGAGTTGGCCTCGTTGGTCGGTATGAGTGAGAGCACACTAGGTCGTTTTTTCAAGAAAATGATGGGGCACAGCGTAAATAACTACATTACGCAAGTGAGACTGGGTAAAGGCTGCTCGTTATTAGTTCAAACCGACAAACCTGTCTCGCTCATCGCAGAGCTCTCTGGTTTCGATAACCTTTCTAACTTCAACCGGTTGTTCTTAAAGTACAAACAATTGACGCCGAAAGCTTTTCGCGACAAGTTCAGAAAAACACCGTAAAAAATCCTGGATTTGGAGCAACGCCTTTATCGACAACATGGAGACGATTCAATCAGGGAGAGCGGTTTGGTTTACTTGTTTATTTTTGGGTTGCGCCACATTCGATAACCACTTTTCCTCATAGCTTTGCCTAATAAGTGCGCACCCACAGGTGCAGTGAGGAAAATAAACAACATCGTCCCCAAAGATCGAGAAATCACCGTGGCATCAGGAATGGCTATAGCGACAGACAGAAGCAATGATGCCACACCAACCGTGCCCGCTTTTGTTGCCGCGTGCATGCGGGTGTAGAGATCTGGCATTCGAATCACTCCCAAACTGGCGATCAGAAAAAATAAGGTGCCAATGCACAACAATATACCAATGACCAATTCCATTACTCCCCTCCTTTCCTCTTCGCTATCATTCGAGCAAACGCGATTGTGCCGAGAAACGCCACTAAACCAAGTGTGATAGCAATATCTAACAACGTCTCTTGACCACTATCCAGGGTATAAACAGCAATGAACCCAATCGTGACAAACGAGATAAGATCAAGTGAGACGACCCTGTCCGCCAAGGTCGGCCCTAACACCAAGCGTACCATTGCCATCACAACACTGAGCAACAACCCACTGTAAGCAAAGTAAATACTAAACTGCAGCCAGTTATCCACGCGTCACCTCCAATATCCGGCTCTCTAATCCACTTTTGATGTCTTGAATCACTTTGTCGTGTTCTGGCGCAAACATAGCATGCACGATCAGATGCTTTTTGTCAGGTGTGACATCTAAACTTAACGTACCTGGCGTTAACGAAACCATATTAGCAAGTAGTGTGATTTCTATATCTGATTTAGCATCAAGTGGTACGTAAATGATATCTGGTTCACTTAAATGGGTTGGCGTTAACACGTCCCACATCACTTGAGCGGCAGACATGATCAACTCAAAACAGAAATAGCTCACCAACTTTACAAGTGAGACGAAAACTTGAAAGTAACGGCTTTTCGTACCGAATGGCTGAGTTAGCCTTAATACAAAAAATCCGGCAATAAAGCCAAATATAAAGTTGAGGCTGGTATAGGTGCCGTTTAAAAGCATCCATGCCAATGCGAGAAAGAGATTGAGAAAAAAGTAGATCATTGTCCACCTCTCAATACGGCCTGAATATACTCAGTGGGCTCTAACAGCTGAACCGCAGCCTGCATAGCAAATTGATAAAATGGCTCTGCAACCAGGCCGATGACCAAACTCATCGCCGTCAAGGTGACAATAGGAATGCAATATAAGTACGTGGTCGACTTGGTCATCATTTGAACGTCAACCTCACTTGTCTGCTTGTTCCAAAACACGGCATTCCAGATTTTGCTCATGGAAAAAACCGTTAGTAATCCCACCAGTAAAGCGGTCCCTGCAAGCCAATAGCCCTCTGTTTGTAAACTTGCTTTAATCACTAAGAACTTGCCCCAAAAGCCGGATAGTGGCGGAAATCCAGCTAAAGAGAATGCTGTAATAAAAAATAACAAGGCCAACCAAGGCATTGCTTTATATACTCCCCCCAACTGCTTAAGCTGACTGGTGCCGTATTTACGCTCGACGAAGCCTCCTATTAGGAACAGGTTCGCCTTCACCAAAATATGATGAACGATATAGAAGATAGCCCCAGCCATCGCCAATGGCGTATAGATGGCCAGTCCCATGATCATGTAGCCAATCTGGCTGATGATATGAAATGACAGGATTTTTTTAATGTCGTAATGACTCGCCGCACCTAATACGCCCGTCAGCATCGTCAAACCTGCAATCCACATCAACGTCGATTGCCAACCACTATCTGCCAACGGAAAAACCAGCGTAAACACACGTATTAATGTGTATACCCCGACTTTAGTCAGCAGAGCAGCAAACAGTGCAACCACACCGCTCGGTAAGGTGTGGTAAGAGGCTGGAAGCCAAACAAACAAGGGAAACAGTGCTGCTTTTATAGAAAAAGCGAATAAGAATAGACCAGCGAGCAAGGTTTTCGTGTCAGATGGTATCAAAGCCGCTTTGGCGTGAAGGTCCGCCAGGTTTAGCGTCCCGGTTACACCGTACAACAGGCCTATCGCTAGCAGGAAAAACAACGTCGAGATCAGGTTGAGTATCACGTATTTCACTGCGCCATCAATCTGAGACTTATTGGCATCCAAAACCATCAGACCAAAGGAGGCAATCAGCATCACTTCAAACCAGACATAGAGATTGAAGATATCACCAGTTAAAAATGCCCCGTAAACGCCCGCTAGCAAGACATGTATCAACGCGTGATACATCGCGTATGATGGTTTGTTGCGGAGATCCCCAGCCGCATAAACGACACAGATTAAGCCAATCACCGCCGTTACCAGAACCATGGCTATCGTAAGTAAATCTGCAACAAACACAACACCGAAAGGTGCGAGCCATTGACCAAAAGCCACCGCAACTGGCCCACCCTGTATCACATCACTGGTAAGAAAAGCGGCGACACACAGCGTCAATAGTGCACTCGCGCCACTAATACGTTCAGCAAGACAGAGCTTACGCTTAGTGATAAACACAACGACAGCAGTCAGGAGTGAAGTCACGATAGGTAGAGTTAGCCAAATCGTCGTCATTCCTCCTCCTCTTCTGATTCTGACCGTCGCATATCATCAACATCTGCCGAGCCGGTTTCTGAATAAGCCCGATAGAACAACAACAGTGCAAAAACGAGCAAACCAAAACCAATCACGATTGCGGTCAAGATCAACGCCTGAGGTAACGGGTTGGCTGCACCATCAGGTGGGAGTTGTGCATTTGACTCGATCAAAGCGGGTAAACCAATGGTTAATCGCCCGGCCGTTAATATGGCCAGATTCACAGCACTGCTTAATAAAATCAGCCCAAATAATATTCTCAATATGTGCCGTTCAAGTAGCAGATAAATACCAGCAGTAACAAACACACCGACGACTAAACTCCACAGTACTTCCATCAGTCGAGCACCTCATTCACGTGTAACAGTACACCCATGACGCCACCAATGATTGCTAAATAAATGCCCACATCGAATAACAGTGGCGTGCCAAGTGGCAGAATATCCTTCCACCACAATCCGGTCAGGAAAGGGAGATTGAGTGCCAAGCCTAATAGCCCAGCGATAAAACTGAGCAAGATACCGAACATCGCAATAGTTAATGGCGAATAGTACAAACGGTCTCTGACATACTTAGGCGATTCTGCATACATCATTAGCGCAAACCCTATCACCGCAATAAGTGCGCCGATAAACCCACCACCCGGTTCGTTATGCCCGCGCAGCAGTAAGTACAGAGAAAACAGCAACATTAATGTAAAGACAATATGAGCCGTGGTGGAAAAGATCAGAGAATGGACAGGAGGATGCTTGTAATTTGGAGTGGTAAGTAAATTTGTCGCAGCAATGCCCGCGATTACGACCACAATCACCTCACCTAACGTATCAATAGCACGAAAGTCGACCAAGATGACATTGACAATATTTCGTCCGTGTCCTTCTGGCAGACTATTTTGCATAAAGTAATTGGACAACATGGGATCGAACGGTTGCGAGGTGATATTAATTAGCACAGTGCTGACAGACAATCCGACTATCCCGGCGATAACCGCGTGCAATAAGCGACGCCGTTTAGAGTGACCACGCACAGTTGTCAGTTTCGGCATATGGCGCATCAGCAAAACTAAAAAGACCACCATAAGGGTTTCTACTAGCAACAAGGTCTGTGCGACATCGGGCGCGCTATATAACATAAACACGAGTGTTGTCAGAAAGCCCACCACACTAAGGGCTGACACCGATAACAATCGAGACTTAGAGAACGTACATACCGACACCGCTGCCACAAGTAACAAAGCAACGGTTATTTCGTAGAAGTTAATAGCGAACAGTTCGGTAAAAGGCGCAGTTGAAAAATCTACCGGGCGACTGAGCAACACGATGGCCAGAACGATGCTAAACATAAGTACATATTTGCTCAACCGTTTTTGCTGCAGCCGTTGTGTCTGCCACGTGGCAAATCGCATGACGCCATTGATAATTTTATCAAATACTAGCTCCGCAGTAGGGAATACAAACGCGCTTTTGTACCACTTGGCAAATCGCTGCGTATACATCGCGTAAAGCGCCCACCCCATCCCTAAGGTGACCGCGCTCAATAACAATGGAAGGTTAACGCCATGCCATAACTTTGTGGCCTGTGGAGCAGATGCAGGAAGGCTCGATAAAACCCCAGGAATAATGACATTATGATTAACCCAACCAAGCCCCAACACTGGAACAATCAATCCCCCAACTGACAGCAGCATCGGTGGTATCCATAAACCTCTGTCCGATTCGATGCCTTTCGCAGGGGTTGGCTCACGTTGAGAATAAGAAAAGAACGGTTTGTAGATTAGCGCTATCGTCACGGCCACCATGATGACATTGACAACGAGCAACAAACCAATCACTACACTGCTCACTTCAAGGCCCGATTTATACATATATTCTTTGCTCAAAAAGCCGAATAATGGAGGTACTCCCGCTTTAGACAGCGCCGCTAGCATTGCTGCTACCAAACTTAAAGAAAGCACGGTTTTCAATCCATTCAGCTTGGTGATTTCTCGCGTACCTGTGGCTTTATCAATGTTTCCAACCACCATAAACAGGGCCGCTTTATAAAATGAATGCGCCAGGATGAACAAAAGTGCGGCGGTCAGAGCGAGCTCCGTTCCCATGCCAATTAACAGGACCAGCTTACCCAGCGCGACATTGGTACTGTAGGCAAGCATTAACTTTAAATCGGTCTGCTTTAATGCCAACAAACCACACCAGATAGCCGTAAAACCACCAAAGGTACTTAATGTGTAAAACCAAATGTCGCTGTGTGAATAAACCGGAGACAACCTTGCGAGAAGATACACACCCGCTTTTACCATAGTCGCAGAATGCAGATAAGCGCTCACCGGCGTCGGTGCCGCCATCGCATTGGGCAACCAGAAGTGAAATGGGAACTGTGCGGACTTAGTGAACACACCAAGGAAGATCAATATGAGCGAAGGAATAAACCATTTATGGGAGGCAATTTGCGTCGATTGTTGAACAATGACACCAAGCTCATAACTTCCGGCAAGTTGTCCCAATAAAATTAACCCCGCCAACAACGCCAACCCTCCAGCCCCAGTAACTAAAAGCGACTGTAACGCCTTTTCACGTGACTGCTCTTTTTCGTGGTTAAAGCCAATCAGCAAATACGAGGTGATGGTCGTCAGTTCCCAAAAAACAAACAGCAGCAGAACATTGTCGCTCGTGACAACGCCGAGCATAGAAAGCATGAACAACGTAAGGTAGACATGAAAGGAAAAGCGCGCCGCATGGTTGCGCATATACGCAAGAGAATAGAATTGTATTAGTGCGCCGATACCGCAAATCAAACACACAAACAGAAATGACAAAGCATCGAGACGAAAGCTTAAGTTGACATCAAGACCCGGAACCCAGTTCCCGCTCCAACTTCCCCCTTCTGGGCGATACCAGCTCACAACAAACAACAAGATGATGATCGGTATCAACGGAAAGATCATCAAAAGCAGTGTGCACTTTCTTGAGTTATCAACCTGATTTTTATCGTTAACGTTATTCAATGCCGCCATCCATACTTTAAATGTGTTCAACACAATCAAGTTGCTTGACTACTCACGACATAAAAGCTTTATCGACCTCTAAAAAAATAAACGGGTTGAGGATAGAACACAGTCCGAGCAATGCCAGTGAACGAACTGTCGGGAACTAAGCAATGAACAAAACTCATGAGCACCAAGCTACGACTATCTACTTAAAAAATAGACTGAGATTGCTATTAATTCGAACTACTTAGTATCAGGGACAACGTAACTGCGCACGTCGCTGAATGTGTTTGTCTGGTTGAGCGTTGTTGTTGAGTCATCCTGCGGTATGTTGAGCGGATCATAACAACAATCCCCAATATCATTTCTCGGACATAATAGAATGTGGGCACGTTCAACCATTTCGGTTCGGCAAATGGGGCAAAGAGCTTTCATATCATCCTCCTTTAAGCACTTAAAGCTTCGTGGTAACAACGTAGACGTTAGTGATTCCCTTGAAACGTAGACGTTAGTGATTCTGACAATGAGTATTGAGTTACTCAATCGGTGAAACAAATCCTTCGGGTTTCATCGCGACTAACGAGCAACTAATCGATTGCAGGATGTTTTCTGCGGTATTACCAATAACGAACCCAGATATGCCGGTTCGGGCGAGCGTGCCCATGACAAGTACATCGACTTCAAGTTCATCAACACTATTAGGAATCTGCTCATCTGGCTTGCCGTGGAGAAGGTGGATCACCATTTCACCAGAAATACCAGACTCCTTGATCAGGCTTTGCAACGCTTGCTCATGTTTCACTTTGGCATGAGAAACTTCATCAGCAAGTTGGGCTTCATCAACTTGGAACCAAGCATTATCAACTAAATAGTTTTCCAAGTAGTATTCCCAGCAAGAAATAATATGCAGACGACTGTCACACGTGTCAGCGATTGAACGCGAGAGTTCTAATAATCGTAGCGACATCGCGTGCTGCTCGTCACTCGTCTTCATCGGATCAATCGCCACCGCAATGCGTCGCTTATCCCTCGGCTTGTTGATTGGGCGATGTAACCAAACCGCACACGGACATTTTCGCAGCAGTGTCATATCGAGTGCTTTAAAGCCTTCAGATCCTTCATCAATAGGCTCGGCTTCTTTGATGATCAAATCGTTCTCGTGAGTGATTGCTTCCTTAATAATACAAACAGCCGGCTGAACGCTGCTTTTGACTGAAAGAGGAAACGGAACTTGCTCTTTTGAGACTTCATATTCAACACGCAAGGCTTCGACACGCTCAAGCAGAGAATCATGTAAGGACTTCTCATACCCTTGTTGATATTGAACCAAGTCGCTAGGAAAATCTGGACAAGCAATAAGACCAGACACTCGAACGTGATCATAGGAGGCGATTCTAATCGCTTGCCCCAACGCGTCACTATGCCCAGGAAGACCTTGAGTGGCAAAAAGTATGTTCTCAAACCGTTTCATATACACCCCCTTGATTGATTAAATCTTAGTCGCTAAAAGGGACTTTTCTAGTCATCGATTGTAACGACGAGTGAATTTAGGTTTTTAGATAGAAGGACAGACAGGGAGGCGGGGTTTAGATACTATGCTTCTACTTCGATTTGTGTGCCTAAAAGCGCTAGACAATACCTTGATGAATACAATGATCACTATACAATCATTCCTATGCCAAGTAACATGTGTCTCAGTCACTATTTCGGTAAATTTATTGCGATAACCGAGCGCCTTTTTATGCTCACCCCCCTTAAAGGGAAGTGTTTTAAAAAAGGGCTAAATCATCCTGTAAATTTACTAAAAACAATCAGATAGAAAATCAAGATGTTTCAAGATAACCCGCTATTAGCCCAACTTAAGCAGCAAATGCAAGAAAACCTTCCTAAAAAAGAAGGTTCAATCAAAGCAACAGATAAAGGCTTTGGTTTCCTTGAAGTGGATAGCAAAACCAGCTTCTTCATTCCACCAGCGTACATGAAAAAGTGCATTCACGGCGACAAAGTTGTCGCTATTATTCGCACAGAGAATGAACGCGAAGTCGCAGAACCACAAGAGCTGCTAGAACAGTCACTTACTCGCTTTATTGGCCGTGTGAAAATGTTCAAAGGTAAGCTGAATGTTGTCCCTGACCACCCTCAACTGAAAAAGCTTTCTCTGAAAGCAAAACTGAAGAAAGGTCTGAAACCAGATAGCTTCAATGAAGGTGATTGGGTTGTCGCCCATCTTATTCGCCACCCTCTAAAAGGGGACAATACTTTCTTTGTAGAAATCTCCGAGAAAATCACGGATGCCGACGACAAAATCGCACCATGGTGGGTCACCTTGGCACAAAACGATCTTCCAAACTCTGAACCTGCTGGTATTGAGAACTGGGCATTAAAAGACGACGCCGACTTAGAGCGCGTCGATTTAACGCACATACCATTCGTAACTATCGATGGTGAATCCACCAAAGATATGGACGATGCGCTCCACGCGAAGAAAACAGCGTCTGGTGATTTTGAACTGACCATCGCGATTGCCGATCCTACCGCGTACATTACGCCAGAAGATGAAATGGACAAAGTGGCTCGCGAACGCGGTTACACCATCTACTTGCCTGGTCGCAATATCCCAATGCTACCGCGCGATCTTGCCGATGATTTATGCTCTCTGATTGAAGGTGAAACACGCCCTGCACTTTGCTGTACCGTAACCGTAAGCCAAGAAGGAGTGGTTGGTGAAGACATCAACTTCTTTGCCGCTAACATTAAATCTCACGCTCGTCTTGCTTATGACCACGTGTCTGACTGGCTGGAAAATGGTATCTCAGATAAATGGCAACCATCAGAAGATATCGCCACAATCGTACGCGATCTTTACGAATTTTCTCTTGCTCGTGCGGACTGGCGTGAAAAGAATGCTGTCGTATTCCCAGATCGTCCAGATTACCGTTTTGAACTAAGCGAAGACAATGACGTTATCGCTATTCATGCAGACATGCGTCGTAGCGCGAACCGCCTTGTAGAAGAGTCGATGATCACGGCGAATATCTGTGCTGGCCGTACTCTACGCGAAAAGTTTGAAATGGGTGTATTTAATACTCACTCAGGCCTTAAAGCAGAAAAAGTTGAAGAAGTGGTTCAGTTGGTTGACCCTGAAGGCACACATGGCTTCACGGCTGACTCAATTTCAACGCTGGAAGGCTTTGCAGCATTGCGCCGCTGGTTGTCTGTTCAAGAGACTTCTTACCTGGATAACCGCATTCGCAAATTCCAGGCGTACAGTGAAGTCGGTAATGAACCGCTTCCTCACTACGCAATGGGCTTAGACATTTACGCGACTTGGACATCACCAATTCGTAAATACGGCGATATGATCAACCACCGTATGCTAAAAGCGGTTATTCTGAACAAAGAGCCAGTTCAAAAACCTGATGATCAGGTTGGTGAAGAACTGGCACTACACCGTAAGCACCACAAAATCGCTGAGCGCAATGTGTCTGATTGGTTATATGCTCGTACTCTTGCAGAAGAGCCAAGCAAACAAACTCGTTACACAGGCGAGATTTTCGATATCAATCGTGCTGGTGCACGTGTTCGCCTGCTTGAAAATGGCGCAGCAGCCTTTATTCCTGGCTCACTGATTGTTGATAATAAAGAGCGCATTGAGTGTAACGCTGACAACGGCACAATCTCTATCGATAAAGAAGCCGTATACAAACTGGGGGATACTTTGGAAGTCGTCTTAGCGGATGTAAACCAAGAAAACCGTAGTTTAGTCGCTAAGCCAACCCAGGTGTTTGCTGAGCCGCCAAAAGCACAAACAGAACAGACTGTTAGTGAATAAATAGCAATGAAAACGAAGAAGGCGCTCTCAAAGCGCCTTTTTTATTGTTTACGTAAAATGATTATAAAGACTCACTCCCAGAAACACGCTAGAGGGTCGCTTTCTAACTCGTCCAGTAACGCTTCGAGAGACTGGCTTTGTGGTAGGGTTTCATAAGGTACCCAATTCAAATCACCTGTACGATAACTCGGCACATAAAAACGCCAAAGTTGCGTTTTTTCATCAAATAAAATCTTTGCCACTGGAGATGTATATTCGCTATGCTGGGAATCCAGCAAGAAATGTGCACGATGAAGCTCCACGCCGTTTTCTACAGGCTCATAAAGACACTTGCCCTGTTCTACAGGTAAATTAGCATTACGATCAGTACAGAGTGAGTGAACTAATTTGTATAAACGACTAGTTGCCAATTGAGACACAGACATGAAAGATCTCCTGATAGGTAGTTCTTAGTATACACCCTACCACCATTAAAAGCGGTACTCACGACATTTGTGTTTATAAGCTTTACGCTGAATAACACATTATAATCCCAAATATAAAGTTTCTTTAAAACAAGGAATTTCCCTGCTTCTGCGCAGGTCAATTCACAAAAGTGTAACCTCAGCGAAATATCATATGCGCTGCTTGATACCATTTTTTGGAGTTTAATATGTTACGTTTTACTGTGGCGACTCTGCTAGCCATGGCCATCGCTCTTCCTTCCGCTATGGCGAAAGAGGTAAATATCTCTGGCTCAACCTCCGTTGCACGTGTTATGGACGTTCTAGCCGAGAAGTACAATAAAATGCACCCAGACAATTATATTGCTGTTCAAGGCATTGGTTCGAGTGCTGGCATCACCATGGTGAACAAAGGTGTGGTTAAAATTGGGATGAGCTCCCGATACCTGACAGAAAACGAAAAAGGCGAAGACCTAAACGTTATCCCTATCGCTTATGATGGATTAGCTATTGTCGTAAACCGTGCAAACTCAATAGATAACCTATCCCAGCAGCAGCTATTTGACATATACCAAGGCAAAGTTAAAAACTGGAAAGAAGTGGGGGGTGACGATCAACCAATCGCGGTTGTGACACGTGAAGCCTCATCTGGATCTCGTTACAGTTTTGAAAGCCTACTAGGTCTCACCAAAATCGTAAACAACCGTCTAGTCTCTGATATCAGCCCTAACAACCTGGTAGTAAACAGTAACAGTATGGTGAAAACGATCGTAAACCATAACACACGAGCTATTGGCTTTATCTCTGTGGGCTCAGTCGATCGCTCTGTGAAACCTATCCAGTTTGAGGGTATTGAACCTAGCACTGAAAACATCGCAAACCACAAATACACCTTAGCGCGACCTTTCTTAGTTCTGTATAAAGTAGACTCACTGGACCAGGCTGGTAAAGACTTTGTGGCATTTCTGAAATCAGAAGAAGGCCAAAAAGCCGTGGAGGAATATGGCTACACACCAGTGAAAAAATTTGACCAATAAATAGAAAAAGAGAGCATATCGATGCTCTCTTTTTTCATTCATCCCGTCGTTTAGAAATGCAGTTGGATAACAGAAACGACCACGGCTCCTGGACGGCGTACACCTTCAATTTCCACTTTGATTTCACGCTCAATCTCAAGACCTTTCTTAATTGGCGTAACCTTAGTTAGCGTGCTCACTGCACGAACGTTATTCCCTGCTTTTACTGGGTATGGGAAACGAACTTGGTTAAGCCCTAAGTTTACAACGAGCTTCGCTGTCGGGAACAGTGGATTGTCAGGATCGACCGAATCTGTCAGCTTTGGCAACAACGCTAAAGTTAAAAAACCATGAGCAATCGTCGTCTTAAACGGTGACTCTGCAGATGCACGCTCAGGATCGGTATGAATCCATTGCATATCTTCAGTTACCGCAGCAAAGTGATTAATGCGCTCTTGAGATACATGTACCCACTCACCCACGTGAATAACTTCACCAATTTTATCACCAAGCTCTTGATACAACTTTTGAGCTTCTGGTGCCATGATGATAGGCGCGGGTTGTGGCGCAACTTCTTCATTAATCGCAGGTTGATGGTGATCGCCTACTTTAGAGAACAGGAAACTGTGCTGAGCTCTATCTAAAAAGTCACTCCAATAGTCGCGTAGCGTTGGAGACATCCAATTCATAAACTCGGATTGATGTGCAGATATCGCATCAACTTTGTCTTTAAATAGATTTGTGACCTTCATAAACACCCTTAAAAATTTAAGCACAACTGGCTATACCAGTTAATTTTGAATTAGTTCACAAACTGATGCAAACACTTTCGGGCGAACACCTGTATCCTCAAAGCGTATTATCTCTTTATTTTCATAAAGATAGCAATAAAACACCATTTTATTGAGTAACATCAAGATAAAGTAAAAGCTCTATAAAATGCCCTATTTTAATTGATACTTCTTTATCGCTACCTATCACAGCATAGACCTATGAGTGCAAAACGACCAAACAGTTCTTTTTTGTTAGTTCAAGGCTTTACAAGCTTCAGCGCTCTCACTATCATACGACCCACAACGGAGAGATGGCTGAGTGGTTGAAAGCACCGGTCTTGAAAACCGGCATACGTTAATAGCGTATCTAGGGTTCAAATCCCTATCTCTCCGCCACTATTAAAGATTAAACCGCTGTTTTTACAGCGGTTTTTTCGTTTCAGAGTACCTAGGTTGGCTACGGTGAGTCAATTAGGTGAGTTAATGTATCTATTCAAAAACCACTACTCTGTTTACTTTGTCAGACTTTGTACCCCAAAAACCTTAGTCAAACTCGGCTATCCATTCGATTTTAAGTTCAGCCTCAAGACCAAAATTCGCGCCATTGCGATTAGGCGAAGCCAACCAATCATCATAAAAGTTCTTGAATCCCTAAATAAGGTTGATCCAGATAGGGATTGCCACAAGAAAGTGCGCTCAGAGATTGTTTCTACCGTTAATGCCTTGCGAGCTTCGTTTACTTATGAGGGAACGCACTACTCCTCCCTCTCTTTTTCAAAGTGAAACTGGAACTAGCGAATCAACAACGATAACAAATAACTTTGCGCAAGGCTAATATGCTTGTGTACACGGTGAATTAATGCCTACAGGTAAGTTAGATTTCTAATCTTTTTCAGTTCATCAATAAATCTGAGAAAGAGAAGAATCGGGTTAAATTTTCACAATTCATTTTCTCGGCCATGGAGAAGTTTAGGACGTATCGTATATATGACTTCAGTATTATGTCGCTATCCATTGCGATGTGCTGAACTGTAATCCAGTACCAGCTCTATCCCCCGCCCCGATATTGACAAGATGTTTTTCATCTAAATAGCTCATAGCTTGTTACTCGCTGTTACTACCTTCTCCACGAAGTCGTCTTCTTTCATGACCTTTTTTATGACCGTGAGACTCCTCATTAGCGTGGCGTCTTCCACCATGTTTTCGCTCTCCATGCCGTCTTTCACCATGTTTACCACCGCGCCCGTAACCACGGCCTCTGAGATGACCTAGTTCATCGTTTTCTTTAATTTTTGCTTTCACTCGTTTAACTGTAGAAATACTTGCGCCGGTTTCATCAGCAACAGCCTGCAGCGTTTTTCCTTCAAATAGGGCTTGTGCAATTTGCTGATGCATTTCTTCGTTAACCTGACGCCCGCGGAATTTCGCTTTCCAGCCTTCACAATCTTTTTTGATCGAACGTCGACCCAGCTCTGCTGCAAAAAGACGTTTGTGTTTTTCAGACTCTGCGAAGCCTTCCATCATTTTTACCAAGGCACCTGTGATTTGGTCATCCTGTTTGAACTCCAGATCCTGAACAATGGTTTTAATTATGACGCCACGACCAATGAGTGATTTTATGTTGTTTAAGCATACTGAAAACTCTTTACCAAGTTCGTCAATCCACCAAATCGTTAGCTCATCACCTTGATTAAGCTTTTTATCTAATTCAGTAAATACTGGTCTTTCCGCTAGTGGAACACCGCCACGAACCTGAGTCTCTTTAAACAGTTCAATGTCGCTTTTGTATGTTGAAAAAGCTTGTATACGGCTATTGAAGTAATCTCTTTACAGTTAATACTGATGCTTTGAACGACCGTAGAATGTTTCGTGTCAGCCTAGGTTCTATACTTTTTGCTTAACTGCTGCGCCTAACCCTAGCTCAAGCAACTAGTCGTTAAATAAGCACATGATCTAGCGATAACCGCAAGATCTTGCATAGATTTCCGCCAACGTCGGCTCGCTGGCTGAGGCAAAAATCTCCTGTATTAACACTAGCAATAACTCTCCGGTTGCCACGGCATCTGCAAGAGCGTTATGTGCCAGATAAGCCGGCAACTGCCGCTTTTCTCGGATCTTACACAGACGATAATCGTTGAGAAAATTGAGCTTGTTGACATATAGCGAACTTTCCAGAACTAAGGTATCTATCCAGAGAACTGGGAGCTCAACATCTTGTGGCAACTGTAACAACTTCGCCAAAAAACGTTTTTCGATAGTGGCACAGTGAACCACTACCACCTTTCCGCAGATTGCTCTCAGGATTTTTTCCGCAAATGCCTGTGTTTCCAAACCGCCATGCAACGTCTCAGGCACTATATGGTTGATTACAGCAGTCTCAGCCTTAACTCCGTCCAGCGATAACTGGTAATAGTGCTCGGCACTAGACAGTGATAAAACACTTTCATTGATCTCAACCAAGCCGACCGACAGTATCTTATCGCTCTCTGGGTCCAACCCTGTGGTTTCAAAATCCATAACCACCAAGGGTAACGCAGCAAATACACTGCCTGCGGATGCGACAGGCGATGCGAACCAGCGTCTTACTGCGTTAGGTATATCACTGCGTTGTATAAACTGCTGGCGTTGCAGCTCCAATCTCTCGAGAGGACTCTTCTTATGTTTCCCAAACCTGATCACCTTCTGATCTCCAGAGTTTTAAAGTTCTGCTCTGCTGCTTCTTGATACCTGGATATTATCCGAAATGCGTCCTTTAAATGATTTTTCTCAAATTGAGTTAACACCTCGGGAGTTATGTTATTACTTAAAGCGAGGTTACGCTCGGAGGTATTGCACTGATGGTTAAAACGAACTTGATTAATAAAATCAAACGCCTCTAGGAGCTCTCTCCCGCCTTCTTCACTCAACAGAGAAGCATTAATTGCAGCGCGTAGCCGCTCCTCCATGCTGGTCTCTTTACTCTTGGCCGTTAATGCATAGATCCGAGCTAACTCAACCAACAGATTCACAGCATGACGCTTAATATTAAAAGACTTAGTATTGGTGCCATTCCGTTCAAAGACAAACTGCCTGAACATACCAAGCGGCGGGCACACTCTGAGTGAGTTCGCCAACATGATGGATATAAAGCGCCTATTTCCATTGAGATACCGGTTAATGTTACCCTTTAGCTCTTCCGCCAAGCCAAAATCCCCATATAGTGGCCGAATATCAAAAAAAACGCTGGAGTTTAACAGCGCTTCTGCTTCGGGGTATTTGATCCAACGGCCAAAATAGCCAGTCCAGGTCGCCAGGTCGGTACACCAGCTCAGGTTAGATGCCATCATGTCTCCTTTACACAAGGAGTAGCCGCATTGATCTAGGCCTTGGCATACATAATTCGACAATTTGGCAAAATACTCCCGCTCTTTAACATCAACCTTACGTTTAAGGATGATACCGTTATCCTGATCCGACAGGTTATGGATCTCGTACCGAGCCTGCGACCCAGCCACAAACCAAACGTAGTCAACAGGCGCAGGTCCCAACAACTTCTCAGCCAGTTGTAGCAGGCGTTTATTATAAGCATCGGCTATAAGGGTCATCATATGCTGGATAGTTCTAGGATGCGTACGGTTCTCAACTAAGGTTCTGAAGACGGCAGTACGCTGACTTGTAAGCGCCACCAGTTCTTCCAGAGACTCTTTACGATAGATACGACTAATTAAAAACACGGCCTGTACTTGGCTGCGCTCAACCATACTTGTTGCCGTTACAACGCCCTGAACCCTCCCAGCATTTACAACAGGAAGACTCCTCACATTATGCTGCATCATGGTTTCAATAGCCTCTAACATCGAGGTGCCATTGGTGATCGTTAGCGGGTTACTGGTCATAATAGTGGAGATAGGTTGGCTATAATCCATGCATTTCGCGATGACACGTTTTGTCATATCGCGTTCGGTCACAATGCCTAACAGCTCGTGCCCCTGCATTACTAGGGCGCTTGACCTGTGCTCTCTAACCATTACCCTGGCCGTTTCATCTATCGAGGTGTCAGCCGAAACAATGGCCATCTCTTTATTCATCACAGAGTCTACCGGGCGCAGGTAAACAGCTTCATCACCGCTGGTCATAACCGTGGTTGACTTGGCCAACCTCACCGATTCAAGATCGGAAAAGTAATCACCAAGTGACGGTGTACAACGGATAAGCTCAGAGAGAACCGCTTTGGGGATACGGTATAACAAGGTATTTTCTATCGCCTTTACCGTATATGAGCATACCTGTTTTCGATACAGATGGCTGAAACCAAATAGGTCACCACTGCCCAAGCGAGCTCTGAGTGTTTGATCAAGATGATACTGCTCTACAGCCCCTACCCTTACAATGTAAAGCCCTTTGCCAACCAGTTGCTCCTCCTCCAACGCCTGGCCTTTATGGAGATATAGGATATCTACCTTAGAAGCCATGACGTTGGCTTCCTCGTAAGGTAGCTGCTCAAAAGGTGGCAGTTTAGACAGAAAACCAAAGATATTAGGAAGTAATGATTGTTCCATGTCGTCACGTTTCCAAAACAATTCTCTCGGTCATCACCTGAGAGGAATTTGAAGGTAAACTATCACCTTAAAAAGTTGGTTTTTCTTGAGTCCCGAGAAGGGAACCTAGTCTTTAGACTAACTCAACCTGCTTAATGTTAACCACCTACTTCAGTAGGTGGTTTAAGGTTAAAAAATTAAACAACGTTTAATATTCCACAATAGTTATTCAGATACTGGCGCCACTTTTTTAGACTGCGATACACGCATCAGTTCTTTGGCGATTGACCAAAAAACAAAACCCAAGATAGCAATAGCCAACACGTAATATCCATTCATCACCCAGCCCGGTACATTGTGAGCTAAGAAGATGTACATAGAGATAGACGCCAAACAAATAAGTGATGCGGCAGCCTTACCAAAGGCCCAAGGAGTTATATCTACCTGTTCTGTGTATTCTTCTTCGTACGCATCTTGTGGATAGAAGTGTCCAACAATTAGCATGAATACAACGTTTGCTACAAACAGAAGGCCGACAAGGTGGAAGAAGTGGATATCGACTTTAATCACAAAGTTAAACAGAATGTATGCCGCCATACCAAACACCAAGCCAAGCTTAGCTGCGATAGCCGGTACTCTCTTAGTCAGTAGACCAACCAACACTACACTCAGGATTGGCGAGTTAAAGATCCCCTGCAACTGCTGAATCAGGTAAAATAGGCCATCCGGTGCATTTGCGACCAGTGGTGCAACCAGCATAGAAGTTACCGCAAGCCCCATTCCCAATAGTTTTCCTACACGAACGGATTGTGCTTCAGTAGCATCCGGACGCAGAGTTTTCTTGTAGATGTTTACCGTAAACAGAGTCACCGAAGAGCTAAGTCCGCCACTAAAGGTCGAGAATACCGCTCCAACTACAACTGCGGCGAAGAAGCCAACCAGTACTTCTGGTAGCACAAGGTGAACCAAGTTCGGATAGGCATTGTCTGGGTTGTCTATTTGGCCATTGAACACATGGAAAGCAATGATACCCGGCAAGATAATGATCATTGGAATCATTAGCTTAAAGAATGCACACAGCAGCACACCTTTCTGACCTTCAGCCAAGTTTTTGGCACCCAGTGCTTTCTGAACAATCGACTGGTTGGTACACCAGAAGAACATGTTAGAGACAATTAGACCAGTAAACAGTGTAGAAAATGGGACTAAAGAATCACTGTCACCGATGGAGTTGAACTTATCAGGGTGGCTTTGGTAAACCTCCACCAAACCGCTCCACATATTACCATCACCAACATAGGCTAGTGCGAATCCAGTTACCATCAGTCCTCCAGTAATAAGGCCGACACCGTTAATTGTATCCGCGGCAGCGATAGCTTTAATGCCACCGAATACAGCATAGATAGCACCTAAGCCACCCACTCCCCAGACCATGAGCCACATCGCCGCTGATTTATCGATTGCAAAAACATTGGATACATCAAATAAACTCTCGAGAGCGAGCGCACCCGTATAAAGCACGATCGGCAGTAAAGAAATGACATACATGCTGAGGAAAAGGATCGATGTGATCGTCAGTGTCTGCTTGTCGAAGCGCTTTTCTAGATACTCAGGAATCGTGGAGATGCCGAGTTTGAGATAACGAGGCAGGAAGTACATCGCAAACAATACGATAGTGATTGCCGCCATAACCTCCCAGGCCATAACGATAAAACCAGTTCGGAAAGATAGGCCATTTAGACCCACCAAGTGTTCTGTTGACATATTCATTAACAACATGGAGCCACCGATATAAACACCGGTCAGAGAACGCCCCCCAAGAAAGTAACCTTCCGATGACTCTTCCAGATGAGCCGCACGTGTTTTGTAGTATGCGAACCCTGCTACGAACAGGGTGAATGCAAGAAAGGATAATAGAGCTAACATGTAGCCTCCAAATTGTGTTTGCACGTTGCCATGACGCCAACACAGAATTGGCGCCAGACTACTATTGGAATGTTAAAAAATTTATAGAGTTATTATAATTTGACTTCTTTGCCAGTCTGCAGAGACTCTAGGGCTTTATCAGCCATCACTAAAGCCTGCTCACCGTCATAACCGCTACATTCCGGTTTAGTGCGGCCTGCGAGCACATCAACAAAATGTTCCCATTCAGCTTTGTAAGCCGCATCGTAGCGCTGCAGAAAGAAGTGCTCTGGTTTTGCTGCAGTGCAACCAGCGTCGTTCCACTGCTCAACTGCATCTTCTTTGATGTTGTTGGCAGTCAGCAGACCTTTTTCACCATGCAGTTCGATACGCTGATCATAACCATAGCCAGAACGGCGTGTGTTTGAGATAGTCGCCAAGGCGCCTGATGGGAACTTCATAACAACGAATGCGGTATCTATATCACCAGCTTCACCGATAGCCGGATCAACCAGGTTACTCCCCTGTGCATAGATAGACACAGGATCTTCACCCATGATAAAACGCGCCATATCAAAGTCATGGATAGTCATATCACGGAACATGCCACCAGATACTTTTACGTACTCCGCTGGTGGTGGTGATGGATCACGTGAAGTAATGATCAGAGATTCAGCTTTACCTATGCTGCCAGAACTTAGCATTTCACGAATCTTGCGAAACTGTGGGTCATAGCGGCGGTTAAAAGCCACAAAAAGCGGCACCTGATTGTCGTTCACCGTCTTCAGACACGCACGTACACGATCAATATCAAGATGGACCGGCTTTTCACAGAAGATTGCTTTGCCTGCATTTGCTGCCAATTCAATTAACTCAGCATGCGTATCTGTAGCAGAAGCAATCAGCACACCATCAACATTAGCGTCTGCGAGCGCTTCTTCAATAGACTGAACTTTAGCGCCATATTTAGTTGCTAAGTTCTCTGCATTTTCTGCGAACGGGTCAATAACTGAATAAAGGTTGGTATCTTTATGTGCATCTACATTTACAGAATGGACTTGTCCAATTCGTCCAGCGCCGAAAAGTGCAATATTATACATTGTCGTCTCCTATTTCATAAATCAGTAATAGAAAATTTTCTTAATTATCAATTCTTAATTTATGCATCAGTTTCAAAATTATTTTTATATCCAATATCAAATGACATAATATTAACTATCACTTTATTACAGATATATATTTCACAAAATTAAACTATAAATCAGAGATATTACCTACAAAAAGGCCCATTAAACGGGATAAAGTAGCATCAATAATATTTCTGACATTCTAATAGTTACTTTTTAGTAACTACTAGAACAAAAATTTATTCCTAACGAGGAAATCAAATATTTGCAATATCTTTAATATATTGACGTGCTTTTAGTGCATACTCTAACGGATCCGCTGTAGCAGGATCTTGCTCTGCTTCTACAACCATCCAACCTTCATAACTACTTTTATCCAAGATTTCGAATACAGGTGCGAAATCTATTACACCATCACCAGGTACAGTAAATGCGCCTAATCTCACACCATCAAGAAAACTACGATGCTCATCAATAACTTGATGTCGCTTCTCATCCCGAATATCTTTAAGGTGAACATGAGGAATACGATCGACATATTTTGTTAATACATCAATGATTGCCTGCTGACTTCCCTCTGAATAATAAATATGTCCGGTATCTAGCAACAACCCTACCGATTGGTCAGTGATTCCCATAAACTTATCAATTTCTTCAGGCGTTTGGATAGCTGTCCCCATATGATGATGAAGACAAACTTTCATTCCTTTTTCGGCAGCAAGTTCAGATAACTGATTATAACCAGATGCAACTTTTTTCCATTGCTCTTCATTAAATGTAGGCTTTTCATCGAACACTGCTTTATCTGTACCCTGAATACTGCCACTTTGCTCAGAGCATCCGATAACCTTTGCTCCCATTTCATGTAGAAAGTTCATATGCGATAGGAAACCCGTAATAGTCTCATCTTCTTTTCCATCTGCGAAAAAAGTACTGAACCAAGCGTTACAAATTTGAATACCTCGCAAATCTAATTTCTCTTTTAATACAGCAGTATCTTTCGGATATTTATTACCTACTTCACTTCCAGTAAATCCTGCAAGAGCCATTTCACTCACACATTGTTCAAAGGTATTATCACCACCTAAACTAGGTAAATCATCGTTTGTCCAGGCTATAGGAGCAATACCTAATTTTACTTTATTCTTATCCATTGATGTTCTCCAAGTTATTGTTTTTCCTCCAGTGAGAGCCATTCTCTCTGGAATTTAATTTCGACTTACTGTTTAATATTTTCACATGATCATTAAATTCCAGCCTGCACAAACGGTCAGCAGTTATATAGTTATAGTTCGAATTATTTACTGGTTTTAACGACTCATATACTTCAGCGTTAAAATAAAGCAATGTTATACATGATGCACCTCAAAGTTATTAAAGATGTAATATCTGCATTTCATGTTGTTGAAAATAATCTAACAGGAGTAAAAAATTGTTCCCAACATATCTATAAATAATTTCAACCTGACTACTGATCCTATTTTCTTACGCCAGTAATTACACCATTAGCCAGATTAATACCCCAGACAACAGATTAGACATGCTACCTATTATCCTGGGCCACATTGGCTTTTGTCACAAAAATACGCTTAACTTGCGTTATGTCACATTTTATCCATAATTGTGATCGCTAATAAATTTTTTCAATCAATCACAAAGTATTTATCTTCACCAGCCCTGATAATATAATGCCTAAATAACATAAAGGTACATATCTGAAACTATGAAAAAATTGTCTGAAATCACTATAGAAGAGTTAAAGGAAGTTTACTTTGGGAGTATAAAATACCCTATAAATGGTACCCAAGGACCACGTATTCAAAGGGGTATACAGTTTTTTCACCTACATAGTGGGCAGGTCACCTTTGAAATAGAGGAATTTACATTAACACTCAATGCAGGAGATTTTTGTATTCTCTTACCTGGGCGTCATGAATTTCATCAATTCAGCCAAACACAAGAAAGTTACCATACCTGGTGCCAGTTAGACTTTATTGGAAATACAGATCATCTCCGGCTACAGCTCGAGCCAATTCCACCCGTTGTTGAAGCAAATAGTGAAATCATCCGTTATATGGACTTGGGTTTAGCACTTACTCAGTCTCCTGAACTTGATACCTACGATGCACTTTTGGAGCTAGGAAAATCGCTACTGCGCTATTTTATTAATTATTCTCATAGATTATCTTCTACTGACCATGATCAACCCCCATTGCCCAGAAGTGTATTGCTAGCATGTGATTATATAAGCCAACACATAGCACGGCCTTTGACTCTACCTCAAATAGCAGAAGCCGCACACGTATCCGTTAATCACTTGATACACCTATTTAGAACTCATTTATCAGTCACTCCAATGCGTTATCTTTGGCGACTCCGGTGTGAGCGGGCAAGTGTTATCTTGAACAATACAAATAATATACCTATCGCCCACATAGCAGAGCAGACGGGATTTAGTTCCCCATATCACTTTTCCCGGGTATTCAAACAGAATTTTGGCATATCTCCTTTACAATTCAGGAAGCAAAAACACAGTCACGCGAAGAAAGTTTGAATAACTAACTTGAAACTCCCAAATATCTTAATTTTTCCTGTAAATAGAGGGGGCAACGCCATAATACTGCTTAAACAATCTTGAGAAATGGTACTGCGTACTAAAACCAAATTGATCCGAAATATTGCCAATAGGAATACTTGTTCCTTTGAGAAGCAGTGCAGCCTGCTGACAGCGTAATCGCCATAAATATTTCATCGGCGTGATAGATAGGTACTTATTGAAAATAACCACCAGATGATTAGCTGTTATATTCGAATTTTCAGCAATTTGAGTTAACGTAATAGGTTCTGCAAGGTGCTCACTCATATAATCGCAGGCTTTTGTAATAGACCTAGGTACTTTTGTCTCAGAAGATTCTGACGTAAACCCATGCGCATAATTAATGTAGTAACGAATTAATGCAGGCCCCAACAACATTAACGATTGAACAGTAGGAGTAACCGGATTTCTTGTTAAAGATAACCCCAACTCCATAAAACGCAGTAAGTCCATATTCTGTTCCGTAACTAACGGGGCATTGGGAATAATATTGTTGTAGTAATCAGGCCGTTCATAAAAGTCTAACTGACACCAAGTATGGTGGCTTTCTTGATGCTTACTAAAGTGATGGGTTTCCTTGTTACCAGGAAGTAAAAGACAAAATTCACCTGGTTTTATATTGACTTCAGTATCTTCAACATAAAAAGTCACCTCACCGGATAACAAATGAAAAAGCTGTAATCCACGTTGAACCCTGGGACCGTGATAACCACCAGGCGGATACTTTACGCTGCCAAAGTAGACTTCTTTCAAACCATCGAAATTAATTTCAGACAAATTGTCGAATATTTCAGACATGTACTAGCAACCTCCGCTGATTTTATCATTGTTTCCCGAGAACAAAGAACTATGTGAAACACTAATATGTAGTTCTTTCCCACAAAAATAACATAATTTTTAAAAAGGATTAAACTATGAAAAGTCTAAGTATCGGTATGATTGGTACTGGGTACATGGGTAAAGCTCATGCTATTGCGTATCGAAATGCAGGGGCAGTGTTCCCTCTAAGTGCATCCATTAAATGTGAATTTCTCGCCGATATCAACCTTACTCAAGCGAAAGTAAAAGCGGAAGAATTTGGTTTCAAACGTTATACAGATGATTGGCAAGTGTTGGTGAGTGATCCCAAGATCGATATCGTAGATATCTGTGCCCCGAATTTTTTACATAAAGACATTGCTCTTCTAGCAATTAAAAATGGAAAGCACGTTTATTCAGAAAAGCCCTTAGCCCTTAACTCCGAAGACGCAAAAATAATGACACTAGCAGCAGAAGCAGCTGGTGTGAAAACATTAGTTGGGTTTAACTATATTAAAAACCCAACCATCCAACTGGCAAAACAAATCATAGAAAATGGAGAAATTGGTGATGTTGTGCATTTCAGAGGTACATTTAACGAAGATTATCTAGCAGATGAAAAGACTCCCTTTAGTTGGCGTTTACAACGCGAATTTTCCGGTACAGGAGCTTTAGGTGATATGGGATCACATATTATTAATATGGCGCAGTTCTTAGTATCTCCTATCTCTTCGCTTTGTGCAGACATGAGTACAATCTACACAACTAGATATGAGCCAAACGATCCTATCCCAAAAAACGTAGAAAATGATGATCAAGTCCATATGATGGTACGTTTTAAGAGTGGGGCTATCGGAACAATAGAATCTTCAAGAATTGCTTGGGGACGAAAAAATGGCCTTTGGTTTGAAGTAACCGGAACTAAAGGAACCATAATATATGATCAGGAGAGATTATCTGAACTACAGTTATTTACTGCCGAAGACAAAAAATCTAGACAAGGGTTCAGAACCATTTTAACAGGGCCAGAGCATCCTGATTATGAAAACTTCTGTGTCTCAGCAGGTCATGGTCTCGGATATAACGACATGAAATCAGTTGAGATACGTGACCTTATTGAGGGCATTACAAGTAATTCACCGATGTATCCCGATTTCAGAGCAGCTTGGGAGGTAACTAAAGTTATCGATGCAGCAGAAGTTTCTTTTAAAGATGGAACATGGGTTACGGTAGACTAAGTAAACCGCATACAGCACATGTTAGCATGTGCTGTATGTTGACTTGCTTTTTCATGTTATTCACGTCATTGGCTAGATGATCGCTAATATGTTTAAACTGGATTAGATAAAAGCGAGCAGGTCATTCAGCTGGAACCTACTTTAATCAATATAAAGACCAGCTAAATCCTACTGTAGGGCTACATTAACAAGTCAATATTTTAAGATGCAATTTAGACACGAACTTGTCATGGTTTTTCATCATGGACTCTAAATCGGAATAACATCCATCTGCGATAGAAAATTTATGTTGTTCATAATTTGGCGAAACTAAGTAAGTCGTCATGTTCGCTCTTTTCGCCGCCGTCAGGCCTGTAAAGCTATCTTCAATAACTAAACATTCTGCAACGGCCATGTGGAGTTTGCGGGCAGCGGTTAAATAAACATCTGGATGGGGTTTACCATATTCTTCATCTTCAGCGCTGCAGACAACACTGAACTTGTCCCACAGCTGAAGACGCTCGAAGACTGCGTTAATCACGACATGATTGGAAGATGTTGCCAATGCAACCTGTAACCCTTGCTTGGCAAAGTAGTCTAATGCCTCGTAAACGCCAGTCATCGCCTCACCAGAAGTAGAAATACGATGACACAACTTCGACAGAATCATCACTTCCAGCTCTTTCGTTGGAACGGTCAATGAATATGCCTCACACCAAATTTGCGCTATTTCATCAACACGCTTCCCCATTGTCATCTTTTCGCAGTCGTGACGTGTAATACACACACCAAAACTGTCGAGTGATTCCATCTGCGCTTCTTGCCACAGAGGCTCAGAATCAATGAGTACACCATCCATATCAAAAATAACCGCTTTTATATTCATGCTTACCTCAAAATTAGAAAAGGTATGACAACCAAAACCATTGCCATACCCTAAGTCTTTTAAACGACAGACACTTTATCTGACTCAACAAATGTCGTTTCAAACCTTGGCTGTTCAACATTAATCAAGTAGGTAAAGAAAAAGGCCAGCACGTACAACGTAGTGTAGGCAATGACCACACCGATTGTGCTGAAGTACGGTAGTAATACCACCGCAATGGCTGGCGCAAGGAAGTTAGACAATCCGGCAGATAAGTTATAAACCGAAATCGCCGCGCCTTTGTGGTTTGGTTCCAGTGCCGGAAACACTGCCGCCATTGGTACAAAGGCTGCTACAAATATCCCCAGAGAAATGGCCGGGATCAACGCCATGTAAAAGTTGTTACCGAAATGCTGAGGAATGTAATAGAACGCAAGGCTAGAGAGTGCCATTCCCACACAACCAAACCAACGCACTACTTTCATCCAGCCCAGTTTTTCGCCCAAGATCCCCCAGAAGACATTAGAAAAAATGGTGGTAAAGAAGAACACTGCCCACACCTGAAGCCACTCTGACGTAGTAAAGCCAAGATCATCGACAAACATCATCGGCATGATGACCGCAAAACCGAAAAGCGACAGCGTGTTGATAATACGTACAAAGCTAGAGAAAAGTATGTTCTTGTTGGTGTAAAGAAGCGTTACTGCTCGGCTTAATTCGGTCAGTTTCTGCTTGTTAGTCAGGTTATGCATGTGCGTCGGCGTTTTAACATTACGCAAAGCGACCATTGCAATCAGACCACCCGCGGCACAAAATGCCAGCGATAACCACAAGGTACCAAACTCACCAATCCAAGGAATAGTAAAGCTAGGTATGTAGCTACCCGCAACACCAATACCGATGGAATATACCGTCCAGAACCAGCCAAGTGCCGAGCTTACGCCATCACTGCGAACGTTGTGTACAATCACCACGATAAATGAATAGAGGAACAGTGGATAAGCCAAGCCACGAATACCGTAAAACAGTAAAATGAGTCCGTAGTTTGACTGACTCAACCCAAGGGTTAAGAACAGTACGTGGAATACACACCAGAGTAGAAAACCAATTTTCATCGTTTTCTGTGGAGTAATGATCTCCGCTACCACACCGGATACCCAAGCGGCCAACGCCGCAGCCAAACCGTACAGTGTAAATGCAAAAGATGACTGAGCCGGACTAAAGCCTAGCTCGGTAATGTAGTGCGACAGAAACGCCAGTTCAAAGCCATCACCAGTCATAAAGATTGCGATAGCGACGTATCCCCATATCAGATTGAGCGGCAATCCAAGCCACTGTTTGCTTACGTGTTCCATATATTCCTCGTTTCGTAGGGTAAAGGAATCCCACGCCCCCTCCTTTTTCTTTTTTGGGGGGCGTAGTCCATTTTTAGTTGTGATGTTCTTTCTAAGGAGGCTCTTAACGGCCAGTGTTACGACCGAAGGGCCAAGTCGTTTTTGTAAAGAGAGCGAAAACGTGAATAACGCTCAGACAGTCCTGCTTCACGCTCGACATTCGGTTGATAAACGCGATGAATTTCCGGCTTCTTACATACTTCATCCACCGATTTTCCTGACGCTAGGCAAGCGAGTCGAGCCGCCCCTAACGCCCCACCCGTTTCACCACCTTTGTGAGTAATCGTTGGCAAGTGAAGAATATCGGCGAGCAACTGAGCCCACAACGAACTACGGGCACCACCACCCACCAATGAACACTGTTCGATGTGCGTACCGCTTTCTTGCAACACTCGCAAACCATCAGCAATACCAAAGCTCACCCCTTCGATCACCGCATAGCCAAGTAACGCGCGGTTGGTGGAATGGGTCATGCTGTGGAACATACCCGTTGCTTGAGGATCATTATGTGGCGTGCGCTCACCGGACAGATATGGTAAGAAAATTGGCGATTTTGCTTTCTCTTCTTCACTAAGCTGTTCAATTTCAGCCAACAACTCCACTTCCGTTGTGCCTACTATGCGGCAGAACCATTGAAGGCAGCTGGCGGCGCTAAGCATGACACTCATCTGATGCCACCGTTGTGGCAAAACATGACAGAAGGCGTGTACGGCAGACTCAGGTGCGGGGCGATACTTCTCATTGACCACAAACAACACACCGGAAGTGCCGAGAGAAATGAACGCATCACCCGGACTTACCGCACCAACACCGATTGCGCTTACGGCATTATCACCACCGCCACCAGCGACGATTACCGAAGGGCTTAATCCCCATTTGTGGGCCATTTCAGCGGATAAAGAAGCCGATACCTCACAGCCCTCGACCAGTTCGGGCATTTGCTGACGTGTTAACTGGCATTTATCCAGCAGAGAATCTGACCAGTCACGCTTAGCGACATCCAACCACAAAGTGCCTGCTGAATCCGACATGTCGGAAACTTTTTTGCCAGTCATTTTGAAGCGAAGATAATCTTTCGGCAGAAGAACAGTGCTAATGCGGGAAAAGTTTTCCGGTTCATGCTTGCGAACCCAGATTAACTTGGGCGCCGTAAATCCTGGCATCGCAAGGTTGCCCGCAATTTCATGCAGATCCGGAGCTGCCGCTTCAAGTTCGATGCACTCTTCGTGACAACGTGTGTCGTTCCACAAAATAGCTGGACGAATCACATCATCTGCCTCATCCAAAAGCACTGCACCATGCATCTGTCCAGACAATCCAATCGCTTTAATTGCCCCCCAGTACTCTGTGCATTTCTCACGCAGCGCCCCGATCAAATAGTTCGTTGCTTCCCACCACTCTTGCGGTGCCTGTTCCGACCAATGAAGATGCGGGCGTTGAATCGTCAGTGGTGTGCTGTGTGAAGCGACCGTTTCTCCGTGTTCATCAATCACCAGCGCTTTCACTTCTGAGGTGCCGAGATCTATACCTAGATACATGCCCACTCCTTATTGAATCATTGAGTAAGCTGCTGCAATTTTATCTCGCAGCAGTGTTTCAAAATCCGCACGACCGGCTAGTTCACCAAATAAAGCAACATCCTGCGCGTAAACGGCGACTGGGTCTTCAGAATCAAACATGCTGTGCACGGCATTTTCATCAAGAATCCCATCCTGATACTCATAAGGCAGTAAACCTTTGTGCCACTGGTGCATAAACACAAAGAACAGCGCAGGAAGCATCGCAGTCGCATCTGGTGTAACACCACGCTGATAACATTCAATCATCGTTGGCGTAATCATGGCCGGGATTTTAGAAAATCCATCCGCAGCGACACGCTGGTTGGTGTCTTTGATGTATGGGTTGGTAAAGCGCTCTAACACCACCTCAAGATAGGTCTGCAGGTCGATGCCATTGTCACCAAGGCAAGGAATCACATCCTGACTTACGTAATCGTGCGCAATCTTGTAGATATAATCCGTTAAAGTACTTTCGTGAATGAACGACTGGCCAACCAATGTTCCAGCCCAAGCGATACAGCTGTGCGAAGCATTCAAAATGCGGATTTTCGCCTCTTCGTAAGGAATAACCGACTCCACCATTTCCACGCCCACACTTTCTAGTGCAGGTCGAACGTCTTTGAAACTGTCTTCAATGACCCACTGAATAAAGGCTTCCCCCATCACTGGTGCGTTATCTTCAATACCTGTTTGTTCTTTAATCCGATATGGCAGGTCTTCAGCTGGACGAGGTGTAATGCGATCCACCATGGTATTCGGGCTCGTCGTATTTTCCTTCACCCATTGCAACACGTCAGTCTTACCAGTCAAAGTCAGGAACTCCATCAGACCATCTCGGAATCGCTCACCATTGTGACGCACGTTGTCACAGTTCAGTAGTGTCACTGCTCCAGCATTATCCGCCATACGGCGCTCAAGAATCTTCGTCACCGTACCGTAAATCGTTTGGTGGCCACCGCTCAGATCGGCTTTTAGGACTGCGTTATCGACATCCAACGAGTGATCGGTTTTTAAGTAGTACCCACCTTCCGTGACGGTAAACGCGATCACTTTTGTCTGAGATTTTGCACCTTCTTCAATCAGCGGTGCCAAATCTTCCTGCCACGGAAGCAATGTCTGAATAGACTTGATTACCTCATACTCACGCTCCCCTGCTGGACTAACCGTCTCTAACACATACTCACCATTCTGTTCACGCAGAGTTTCAACGGTTGATTCTGAATCATTGCGAATGTTACCTGCCGCGATATGCCAGCTTTGGTCACCCGTTTCTAGCAACTTGTGTAGGTACCAGGCTTGGTGCGCACGGTGAAATGAACCCAGACCGATGTGAAGCCACGTATATTGGTTTTTCATTATATTTCCTCGTTTTTGTTTGATGGCTTAACTCTAATTGATCAAATTACCAAATAAAGAGCTATAGATCACAAATGAACAAAAGACCGTTAATTGGTTTTTTGTTCATTTGTGGGTAATTGATTGCTATTGCACTCACGCGAAGTTAGAGAGAAGATAGGTGTTCTAGATACGATGACGAACTAAATATTGTCATCAAGAGAAACGCAATAAGCTGAATAATAAGGATAAAACGTGGCGAGAGACGATAGTTTTAAAACCGATCAGATGGTTCGCGCAGCCTGGATGTATTACATATCTGGTCGAAATCAGCGCGATATAGCATCTGAACTTGGCCTATCACGTCCAGTTGTCCAGCGCCTGATAGCAGCAGCGAAAGAAGAAGGGATTGTCTCTGTCGGCCTTCACCATCCGATCTCCACTTGTTTGGACTACGCAGAACTGCTTAAAGAGAAGTATCAATTGGTAGAGTGTAATATCGTGCCAACCATCAGCGATGATGAGACGCTTGATAACGTATCTTTTGGCTGCTTCCAGCTCATGTCGAAATACATGAAAGACCTGCAAAATCAGATCATTGGTATTGGTTCTGGTCTGACACTTAAGAAAGCCATTAACCGAATTGATTTTGAAGCACCGAACAGTAAATGTGTCGCATTAATAAGTGCGATGGGCATAGATGGCCAATGTAATTACTATGATGATGTGCCACTGATTCTGGCGCGAAAAATTCAGGCAAACTACTTCCAATTGCCCGCCCCACGTTACGCGACTTCTAACGACGAGTTCAAAACTTGGGCAAGTATGCGCGTTTTCAAAGAGGTATCCAGCGTTGCCGACAGTGCAAACGTGATTTTTCTCGGTATCGGTTCATTGAGTAAAGCCAGCCCAATCATCAAAGACGGTTTCATCTCTGCAGATAAGGCAGATGAGCTCAATCAGCAAGGAGCGGTAGGCGAAATCCTTGGCCGTTTTATCAATGCTGAAGGTGAGGTGATTGACTGCACCATCAACACTTTCATCACCAGTTACGATATACGTAACAATGACTGTCCTCGAATTGGTGCAGCTTGTGGGGAAGATAAACGCCCGGCTATTCTCGCCGCACTGAGAGGACACTGGGTGAATGGTTTAGTTACCGACGAAGCAACAGCGAGATGGTTATTAACGCAATAAACGAATTTTCAGTTTAAGCCGTAGATCTCTTCAGGTGTCGCCCGCGACCCGTTAAACCAGACTTTCAATTGTCCGCATAACGCTATCCATTCGCGGCTCAATTGAAAGTCTGCATCAAGACAACAACGATTTCTCAGTAGAAACACGAGAAGTTAATGTGTTTAATTAATACGGTAGAAACGTTTAGCCAAATTAGTGTGTTAGCCTTTCTATCAACGCTTGTTGATATTCAGGTAATTTCGAACGAGAGACGGATTGAAATGCTAATGGCGTTAAGTAAGTCATACCGGCATGTAGCGCACTCGCTTTCATTGGTAAGAACACATCTTCTAGTTTAACGCCGATTCGACCAGACTCGCCATAGGTACTTGCACCACCAGCCGCAGTCGTCACCAGCAGCATTTCTTTTCCCTGCCATAATCCAGGTCCTACACTCCCCCAAACATCATTCATGTAAGCTTTCATCATCGGGGTAATATTGAACCAATGGGTTGGAAACATAAATACAATGCGATCGTGTTCTCTCGTTAGCTCGCGCTCTCTTTGCGCATCTATTGCGCGAGTATCAAAACCATAAATAGTCTCGAGGTTTCGGACTGTAACTCCTTCAACACTTTCAGCAGCTTGCTGCATCCCCTTGGTCATCACTGACCTTTCTGGATAGGGATGTGAGACAATAACCAGCGTTTTTATATCCGTTTTATAAACCTGCTCTGCAGCAGAGACAACATTGACACACGCGAGCCATAGCATCTGACAAGCAACTAAGAAACCAGCTCGCTTAAGTACGCTATATTTTTTCATTTGCACTGTTCCTATCATTCTTTCTTTAGACTGTTTTCTTACATAAAATGAAGCCCGGCGAACCGGGCTTGATTGGCTACTTTTTATTGATGGCTAGATTTTATTGACCAGCGGCGTATTGCTCGTCAGTTACTTTCTCTTTCCAGATAACATTTTTGCCATCTTTCGATGCTGTAACGACAAGGTGTGTCATTGGTGCATCTGGAGTTGCGCCGTGCCAGTGATCAATACCTGGTGGACACCAAACGCTCTCGTTTTCACTAAAGCGAATTACTTTACCATCTCGGGTGCCAGTAAGAGCCACACCAGAAGTGACAATCATATGCTGACCTGCTGGGTGCATGTGCCACGCTGTACGAGCGCCTTTTTCGAATGTCACATAAGCAGCACTGTAATTCGCGACATCATTTTCTGGGAATAGCATGTCTACTTTAACATTGCCTGTGAACAAATCTTCCGGTCCATTAAACGACTTCAGGTCTTTGCCACGATACACTTGCTGACCATCGGTTGCTTCCTCAGAAGCATTCGCGGTAGAAACCATTGCTGTCGATGACACGATCCCTGCGAGTAACGTTAAAACGAGTTTATTTTTCATCATAATCTTCCCTGTTATTTGTTTATAACCGAATCAAGAACTTGTTGTGCGTTGTTAGCTACGTCTTCACCAACTTGCTTTTCGATAATGGTGATGAATTCTTGTAGCTCATCAACCGTCACATCGTTATTCATACTGATGTTGTAATGCGCCGCCAACTGGCTGTTAACGCCCGGTATATTGGATAAGGTCGCAATAGTCGCAACTTCACGCTGTTTCCAGGTCAACACATCACGGGCAAAAATGTCGCCGAACAAATGAGATTTCAGGTACTCATCAATTTGAGGAGAGAAATCAAATAACGGCCCTTTTACTTCCACGCCAATGAGCTTAGTTTGGTTTTCAGCACCAAATTCAAGGCTGGTTTTGTCTGTCGGTAGTGGCGATGACTCTGGACCAGCAACATCTTCGATTCCATTACTCTTTCTTTCTTCAAGAACCTGCATAAATGCAGCCAATGCATTCAGGCTACGAGGGAAACCAGCATATGCGTATAGCTGACCCAACACTTCCTTGGTTTCGTTAATGGTTAAACCAGCTTCTAAGCCTTCGTTCAGGCTTACTTTCAACTTATCAATTTCGCCACTGGCAGCAAACGCAGCAATTGGGATAATCGCCTTCTCTTTACTACCAAAACCTTCTGCAGCCGTGGCCGTATTCATTGTAAATACAGCTAACAAGCTAGCCACCAAAATGGATAAGTTGCTGACATATTTGTTTATACGAAACATTTTATTCTCCCTAACCCTGTTTATATTGATAAGTACTTAATCCGTACTATCTAAATACAAACTTATCGCAAAATACGCATAGTACTTTGCCTAGAAGAGTCTAATTATTGCCTAATCCTCTATTAAACAATTTCACCAAGATTAAAGACAAAAATAAAAACAAGATTTTACATTCAGAAACAAATTAAATAAGATCATGAACTTGACTATTTTTATATTTAAGCTCGAACGATTAAAAATTAAATGGTAATTAATGCTCGTTTGTTAATTAACATTAATAATGATTAATAGTTACTTGGTATGTGCGGGACTTAGATGAAGCCGTGGGTTAACGTAGAAAGGCCTGTTAATCTGTTTGATTAACAGGCCTTTATTTACAAAATCCAATGTATTATTCAATAACCTCGATAGTGACTTTCATTGAGCCACCAGAAGTAAAGCGCGATAAATCGCCGTCAACTTTACCGAGGTTAATCAATCCAGATGCATAGCCAAAGTTTTTATAAAACACGACTAAGTTCCCCCAAGGCGCGTAGTAAGAAATGTCTCCCGCTTTGGAACTCACGCCAGCTGGCGCCCCTTCCTTGGTTAACTTCGATGGTAGGTAGGCTATTTTTTCAGTACTGGCGTAATCTTCCAACTCTACCGTTAATGGTAGTTGCGCAACAAAATCTTGTGTGCTCGGACTGTCATTTAACGTCGCAGTGACGGTGCGATCATCAAATACAAAACGAATCTTCATTGTACTCTCCCCGGTAATAACTCCGCTCTCGGTCACGTTGCCGGAAGCGAAACAAATTTGGCTAATCATTAATGCGGGCAACACTGTAAGCGTGGATAAAATGGATTTGTGCCACTTCTTTAACAACATAGTAGTGATTCCCTTTTAGTTAAGTGACAGTTTTAGAGGTTACCTAATACGCGTGCCATTCTCTGCAGCCCGTCGAGTAGTTGAGCTTTCGGGCAAGCCATATTGAGACGAATGTAACCCTCGCCTTGGGTGCCGTAAACCGCGCCCTGATTGAGCATAAGAGCGCCTTCAGTTATCAGTTTTTCGCCGATTTCTGCGGAAGGCAAATCTAGCTGACGACAATCGATCCATGCCAGATACGTGGCCTCCTGCTGAATGACACTTAAATGTGGCAATTGTTGATTGATAAATTCAACGACAACCAAATAGTTCTGATGAAGATACTCTCTCAAAGCATCTAGCCAAGCTTCACTTTCGTTGTATGCCGCGATTAATGCTGATACGCCAAAGGGATTCACATCACAAACTTCATGAATATTTAATGCGCGATCGATTTTGTCACGTAGCTGTTTATCAGCAGTGATGATATTGGCGATTTGCAGCCCTGCGATATTGAACGACTTACTCGGAGAATTTGTCGTCACTGTGTTAGCAAGAAACTCATCCCCCAAGGCAGCAAAAGGCTGATGTTGAACTCCCGGAAACGTAAGATCACAATGGATTTCGTCGCTAATCACTTTGACACCATGTCTAAAGCAGATCTCACCCAATCTGGTCAACTCTTCTTGTGTCCACGCACGGCCAACCGGATTGTGAGGGTTGCATAGAATCAGAACCTTCACATCAGATCGAGAAGCTTTTCGTTCAAGATCGTCAAAATCCATCTCGTAATAACCATCACGATTCACCAGCGGATTTTCAATAAGGTGGCAGTCCATATTACGAATCGAACTGAAAAAGCAGTTATACGCGGGAGTTTGAACAATAACGCCATCCCCCGGATTGGTCAGCGCTTTTAGTATTGCTGATAACGCGGGTACCACACCAGATGTGTACTGTATCCAGTCTCGTTCAATATGAAAATTATGCCTTGTACTAAACCAGTTAATCACCGAGTTATAGTAGCCTTCTGACACTTTCGTGTAACCAAAAACACCGTGTTCAACACGTTTCTTCAATGCGTTAACGATAGGTTCGGCAGTGCGGAAATCCATATCCGCAACCCACATCGGAAGAATAGAGCTGTTAGCCATACTATCCCATTTAACACTGCCTGTTCCCTGCCGTTCAACAATTTGATCAAAGTCGAAAGATGACATTACGTTCTTACCTCAAATTCCGTTTCAATTGTGCACCCTCCTGGGTTCTTACAATGTTTATCAAGGATAATTTCGCCGATAGAGCGTGCCTTGATAGAACCAGACAACGGGTTCTTGACACTGATAATGTCGGAAACAATTTCTGCGTTCAATGTCGCGTATTCAAAACACAGATCCGTCTCCTCCATTACGCAGTTTTCCATAACTAGATCCTGCGCGTAACACAACGGTTGCTCACCGCGTATTGTACAGTTCACTAAGCGTAAATTTTTAGAATGCCAACCTAAATATTCGCCATCTAAAACACTGTCGTACACAGTCACATTTTCCGTGCCCCAAAGTGCATCTTTAGAGTCCAAATACGCATTGCGAATCGTGACATTTTTAGCGTCTTGGAACGAGTAGTTTCCTTGCAGCTTGAAGCCGTCAATTTCGACATTTTCACAGTTCATAAAAACATAGTCGGCGCCGCGCATTTCAACATTATTAAGGCTGACATTGTCACACATCCACAATGTCTCACCAGCATTAGGAAATCGTGAGTTTTCGATAGTAAGATTCGAGACTCGGCGAAACATTTTGGGCGCTTCGACAACACAATTATTCATAGTTAGGTTCTCTGAATACCAAATCGCCGCTCGTGCATACACCGTAAACAGACTCTGCTCAATTAGGACGTCATTACTGTGCCAGAATGGGTATTTACCCATAAACTCACTATGTTTAACCATAATATTCTGGCTATGCTTGAGTGCGGACTCGCCTGGGTAAAATCGCACTTTATGCAGAAACTTGTTTTCTGCTGCGTATAGCGGTCTTTCACCTTCAAAAAAGGTGTCGCAGATTTTTTCTTGATTACAGAGATTTTCTTGAATTGTCTTTGATAGAGTCATGGTGTACCTGAACTTAGCGAATTTGGGATAGTCGTTGACGTATACCAACGCATTAAATTATTTACTTAAATTTGAGCAATAATCGCCCCGGGTGCCATACAGGTACCCTAATGATCATTTTTGTCATTTTTATATTTAGCATGGCTAATAAATTAGCTAACCATGCTAATATTTAATAAAAAGGTAAGGAATACAAAAAGACAGTGGATTAGTAAACCTTACACAAAAAACTAGAATGAGATTAAAACTTGAGTAATAACCTCTTCGGTGAATTTATTTCTCATCTATATTAGTTATGAAATTTTTCACATCTGCTGAGTGAGTATTTCAGGCTTTCATATCTTTTTAATTAATATACCCAAATGACTTCAAGATGCCGGATTCAGAGCGTTGTCACTGATGCTAGTTCAAGGAAAATAATGCAGCGGAATAGCAAGCTCTTTCCAAATTATTTGACGCAGAAATTGTGTCAGTGACAAGCTCCCGAAGGGCGAGTTGTCTTGACTCACAGTCTTTGTTAACGATTTTTGATTTAGAACCACTAGATCTTCAAATCGTTGCCGCGTCTGAGAGCCAAGTCATTCTCGCTGAACCAAGCATCTCGAGGTTATTTGGGTATAACGCTTTAAGAAATAATCATTTCATTAAATTAGCCTAAAACATCCGCCAGAACTTGGCTGGCATTTTCCGCGACTGCCTTTCCACAGTGCTGCTCTATTTCACCAACAAACTCTTTTAACAAGTTTGGTGTGATACCATTATTCAGACTAATACCAAAATGTGCCTGAAGTTGACCATTCACACCTTGCATATTTGCCAAGGCTGCAATTGTCGCGAGTTCTCGTTCTTTCCATGTCAGTACATCACGTTGGAAAATATCACCAAACAGATGTGCTTTAAGATACAAATCGATTTCAGGCGCAAAATCAAACAGAGCACCAGAGACAGGTTGTCCGACTAACTGTGTTTGGTTCTTAGTACCAAAACTTAAGCTGCTTTCGTCTGTTGGCAGAGGACTTGACGGTTCCCCTTCAGGGTCAACGATACCATGTTGCTTCCGCTCTCCTACTATCGCCATAAACGTCCCCAAGGCGTTGAGGCTTCTTGGAAAGCCAGTGTATGCGTACATCTGTACCAGTATTTCTTTGGTTTCGCTGATGGTGAGGCCTGCATTCAACCCTTCGACCAAACTCATCTTCAGCTTTTCAAGCTCACCACTTGCAGTAAATGCAGCTATTGGAATGATGGCTTGTTCTTTACCAGAAAAATGTTCTTGCATGGTTCCCCCAAGTTTGAGTCAAAGGTGAAATAGTTGCCTAGTATCGACAAGTGCCCTAGAAAGTGGACTTTGTATACTGTGACGACACGTTTAAATTTACGCCTAAATTGAAATAACCGTTAGCCTAATGGTTGCCAATATTTGCCTAATTATCCAAATATGCGTTTTGATACAGAAAACCGAATGGAGATTCACCTTAAAATCACCTCATGAAAAATAATATTTAAGCAATTGTTATACATAATCTTTTAGTCATTTAAAGGTTAACTTAACAAGTCAAACCGTGAGAGATAAGTGAGAAAGAATGTGATAAATTCGTCAATAACAAGTTGCCTAATATTCTTTACATAAAAAAAATAGCTGTTATAACTAAATAGTCAAAACCAGATGTAGTCCAACCCTTCGGTGCCCATGGAGTAGCTATGAACGACTCACACAACATGAATGTAT
Organism: Vibrio sp. STUT-A11; assembly: GCF_026000435.1. NCBI lineage: Bacteria > Pseudomonadati > Pseudomonadota > Gammaproteobacteria > Vibrionales > Vibrionaceae > Vibrio > Vibrio sp. STUT-A11. The sequence goes on from NZ_AP026764.1 coordinate 1,747,779, forward strand.
CAGCATCAATCCTTGCTGAAAAAATCCAAAAGTGGACCGGTGACGCCACACAAGTTGATACCGAAATTCCTGGGCTTAGATTAAGTCGATGGACAACGCCTACCCCACCAACCAGTTATACCCATAACCCGAGTATCTGCCTGATTGCACAAGGCAAGAAACGAGTTTTACTTGGTGAAGATAGCTATATCTATGATGCCAACCATTTCCTGATCTCATCAGTTAACCTGCCAATTACAGCCAACATTCTGGAAGCAAGTGAAGAAGCGCCTTACCTTGGAATAATAATGGAGCTGGATTTACAAGAGATCTCTCAACTTATTGTTGATAGTGAGCTTTCTTTAAACAGCGGCAAAGAAGCACAAAAAGGCATCGCGGTAGGTGAGCTTTCTAATTCGCTGCAAGATGCATTTATTCGCCTTATGACGCTATTAGATGAGCCGGATAACATTAAGATCCTTGCTCCGGTAATCAAGCGAGAAATTTTTTACCGATTACTAATGACTGAACAAGGCGTACGATTAAACCAAATCGTGACGACAGGTAGCCACAGCCATCAAATCGCCAAAGCCATTGACTGGTTAAAGAATAACTTTGTCAAACCATTAAGCGTAGGCGACCTTGCAGCGTACAGTGGTATGAGTAAGTCTGCTTTTTACACGCATTTCCGCTCAATGACCTCAATGACGCCATTACAGTTCCAGAAGAAGTTGCGCTTGAGTGAAGCTCGACGCCTAATGCTGACAGAAAACTTAGATGCGATGGCAACGACATTTAAAGTTGGTTATGAAAGCCCTTCCCAATTTAGCCGCGAATACAGCCGCTTATTTGGTGCGCCACCTTCAAAAGACATTAAAGCGCTGAAAGAAGCCAACATATCTTAAATTTAGTCTCTTCCAATATCAAAAAACTAGCGTCACTCTTCATCGACTAGAAAATAAAAAATCAGGTAACAAGAGTAAACCTGTCACCTGATTTTAAGCTGTGTTTAATTTATTCTAGATTTTTCGCCCAGTAATAATTTTCTATAAGATTTATCTCTGTACTCGAAGTTAGAATTATTCGCAGAACTTCAAGCTTTTAACTACTCCTTTACCCGTAGAACAGTAAAAGTCTATCGATCTAGCCTCGATCGGGAAGCAGAGTTCTGTAAAACAATACTCACCATCTTGTAGAAGAAGTTCACTAGAGCAACGATCAACGATTAATGTAAATTGTAAGCTTTCACTATAAGGAATAGTTAAACTAGTTTCGTGACTGAACAGGTTATTATAGTTTTCTTCACCCTCAGCACCGACCTTTCTACTCGTAGTAACAACAATATTTTGTTCGTTACGTTCAATATTATATGTTAAACACTCACTTCCTAGAGGAGAAATAGCGATTGAACTTCCTCTAGACAAATGCAACGTACCATCTAATATTCCTGCCTGATAATTCTCAGATATAACAAGGCTATCTCCCGACTCTAACGTTTTATCTTTAGCAATCATGGTATTACTTTCATTGAGCCATAGGTTAGGTAAAGAAGATAAAAGGCGTAAACCCGATTGAGTTTGCGATAATTTTAAATCTCGTGGCGCACTCATTGCGCTGCGCCATGCCTGTGTTGGAACGTCGTTAGCATACAGCCAGTTGCTCATCCACGCGATTGACGTGCGGCGACCATTTGTCACATCAGACCAAGTTTGTGCTGCATAATAATCCTTACCATAATCTAGCCAAAGTACGGTATCAGCATCATGATGATTGATAAAACGTTCACCATCAAACTGGCCGATAAAATATTGAGTACCTGATCCCCCTGCGTGGCTGCAACGTTGCACACCCACAATAAGTACCCAATAACAAATCTCAGACCCATCCAATATGATAGGAAAAAGATCCGGACACTCCCATGGCATTTCATCATGTTTACCTTCATTCAAACCGAAGTTAGCGGTTTTCTCCCACTGCTTGAGGTCCTTAGAACGATAAAAACCAACCTCCTGGCCTTCTGTTACGACCATCACCCAGTGCTGGCTTTGCTCGTGCCAAATGACTTTTGGATCGCGGAAGTCTTTTAATCCTGGGTTGGGCAGAACCGGATTGTCTGCAAGTTTACTCCAACTAAAGCCACCATCTTTACTGTATGCAAGGCTCTGCATTTGATCGCTGTCTCTGCCGTCATCATAGGCAATACACGCAGTATAAAACGCCAATACACCTGGCTGAGATTCATTGTCAAACAAACCACTGGTATTACGCCAATCCACTACGGCACTGCCTGAAAAACACATTCCTTTATCGTCTGGGACCAGTGCTGGCGGTAAGTGCTGCCAATTACGTAAGTCGGCACTGACGGCATGTCCCCAATGCATCGGTCCCCACTTATTTGCGTAAGGAAAATACTGATAAAACAAGTGGTATTCATTATTTACGTATACCAAACCATTAGGGTCATTCATCCAACCGAATGGAGGCGTAAAGTGCAGTGTTGGACGAAAAGGGTCTTTTGCTAATTGTTGCATTCTATTGAGTTCCAAGTTTTCTCTTTTTCTTTTTAAATAAGGCAGCATAACCTTTAAAATTATTTTGCTGTTTATTTAAGGAATAAAATGCACGTTAAATTTAATTTTAAATAAATTTAACGTGCTTAATAACGTTCATCTTGAATATAAAAAAGGATAAAAATTAATTTAAATTATCTTTAAGCCGCGATTTCAAAGGCAGCTTTTATCAATTTTTGTGTGTATTCCATTTGTGAGTTTTCCAGCACATCAATCGTTAAGCCTTCTTCTACAACTTCACCATGTCTCATCACTAATACACGATGACAAAGTGATTTTACGACTCGTAAATCATGGCTGATGAATAAGTAAGAGATACCACGCTTTTCTTGAAGCTGCTTAAGTAGCTGGACGATCTGGTTCTGAATGGTTAAATCCAGAGCCGACGTTGGCTCATCCAACAAAATTACTTTCGGGTCGAGAACAAGTGCTCTGGCAATGGCAATCCTTTGACGCTGCCCACCAGAGAATTCATGTGGGTAGCGATTGAGAATATTAGCGGGTAATCCTGCATCCAATAGCGCCTTCTCCAACTTAAGCAAGCGTTCACTTGGATCCTGACATAAGCCATTGACGATTAACCCCTCTTCAAGGATTTGTTTCACCGAAAGGCGCGGGTTAAGCGACGAGAATGGGTCCTGAAATACAACTTGAAGCTCTTTGCGCAAAATGCGAAGTTGTTCATTCGTTATGCTATTCAGGCACTGCCCATCATAAGTAACTTTACCGTTGATATCGCCAGAATTGAGTAACTGAAACATCGCCATTGCGAGTGTCGTTTTACCCGACCCACTTTCGCCAACAATACCCAATGTCTCACCGCGTTTGAGTGAAACAGAAATATCATCAACAGCGACCAGTTTTTTTTCTGGCTCACGACTAAACCAACCCTTCTTACCTAATTTAAACTCCACTCTCATCTTTTCAGCATGCAAAATGACCGGTGAAGCCTGTGGAACAGGTGACGCAACACCTTTTGGCTCCGAGTCGATCAGCATTTTGGTGTAAGGATGCTCCGCTTTGGTGAAAATATTCTCGGTTAAGCCATGCTCTACCACCTCACCACGCTTCATCACGTAGATGTAGTCTGCAAACTGGCGAACAATGGTTAAATCATGAGTAATCAACAACACACTCATGCCTGCTTTTTCTTGCAAGTTCTTAATTAGGCGCAAAATATTCGCCTGAACCGTCACATCCAGTGCTGTCGTAGGTTCATCAGCGATCAGTAAGTCTGGGTTATTGGTCAGTGCCATCGCGATCATTACCCTCTGACGCTGACCACCAGAAAGCTGATGAGGGTATTGGTCGAAGCGCTCTTCCGGATGAGGGAGCTGCACCGCTTCAAAAAGCTCAATGGTTCGCTTTTTCGCTTCAGCTTTAGAGATTTTTTGGTGAATTAATATCGCTTCACTGACTTGTTCACCAAGCGTGTAAAGCGGGTTTAAAGAAGTCATGGGCTCCTGAAAAATCATGGAAATCTTGTTGCCTCGTAACTTCAACAACTGACGCTCGCTCGCAGTGGTGATATCGACATCGCGGTAAGTGACCTTACTTTCCTCTCCAATTTGAGCATGCTTAGGTAACAACCCCATTAGAGAGCGAGCTGAGACCGATTTACCGGAACCACTCTCACCAACCAGCGCAACCATTTCACCAGCTTTAATATTGTAACTAACGCCTTTGAGTGCCTGCACTAAACCATCTTCGGTTTTGAAGCCCACATTTAGGCCAGCCACTCTCGCAATTGTTGGTCTGTTAGCCGCTTGACTATCAGGTGTATTTCTATCTTGCATCATATTTCCTCAACATCAGCGGTTAATTAGAGTACGGATCAACGGCGTCTCGTAGGCCGTCACCAAGTGCGTTAAAACCTAATACGGCAACTAAGATGAAACCAACGGGGTACAGCAACCATGGGTAAGAGCCGATGGTTTGGAATTGTCCGGCAGCATTAAGCAGTGAGCCCCAGCTAAACATAGGTGCTTTTACTCCCACCGCTAAAAAGCTGAAGAAACTTTCGGTGAGTACGATGGTTGGCAACATAATTGTCGCAAGCACCACCACGTTACTGGTGACGTTTGGCAAAATATGACGGAGTACAATACGCATATCTTTTGCACCCACCGCTTTCGCAGCACGTATGTAGTCCAGGTTTCGCATCGACAGGGCTTGCGCGCGGACCTGACGGGCCACGAACGCCCACTGCAGTGAAGACAGAATAACGATGAGCATGATAAAGACGCTCAATGAGTCGGCTGTTTTTGGCAGCACGGCAATCAACGCTAAATAAAGTGGAACCGCTGGAAAGGCTAACGCCAGCTCTGCAATTCGCTGTACGACGAAATCAAATCGGCCACCATAATAACCAGATAGAATACCGACAACCGTACCAACAGAGACCACAACAAATACGACCGTAATCGCAAAGATCAACGTGATTCGACTACCGAAGAAACAACGAGCGAGCAAGTCACGTCCCAAGTTGTCTGAACCAAGCAAAAACAGTGGTGATCCGTCTTCTAACCCAACGAAATGAGTATTGAAGCTCATACCCAAAAACTCATACTCCCAGCCCTGATTAAAGAATACTAAATCAACACGGCTGTCCTTATTTTCTGTGACGACGGGTAAAAACGTAACAGGATCAAGATCAACGACTTTTTCATAAACAAATGGTCGTAAGTGAAAATTACCATCCGTATCGAAGAAGTTAATATTCGCAGGTGCGTCATAAATATTTTCACTAAAACGAACCGTCGGATCGTTAGAGGAAAAGAACGGGGCGAATATGGACGTCAGGCCAAGAAGAGTAAGCAGAACCAAACTCATCAATGCCATTTTATTTCGTTTGAAACGTATCCAAACTAAACTCGAGTAACTTTGTGATTGTTTCATGAGTACTACCTACGATAAACGAATTCTAGGGTCTAAGATGGCTAACAATAAATCGGAGATTAAATTACCGATGATGAGCAAAGCAGCCACTAGTAACATGATGGTGCCGATAACGTACGTATCCTGCTCTGCCATCGCCGAAATGATCAGAGGGCCAATGGTTGGAATCCCAAGTACCATCGCAGCTTCCATTTCACCGGTAATCATGTAAGGCAATGCAACACCCTGATAAGAAATCAAACTATGTAAGGCATTCGGTACTGCGTGTTTATAAATCACTTTGCTTTCGCGTAACCCTTTTGCACGAGCTGTTTCGATATATTGCATTTTTAAAATATCGAGCAAGTTACCGCGCATCAGTCGAAGGTTAAATGCCATACCACCGAAGGCGGCAATAAAGATGACTGGCCAGATGTGAACCAAGGTATCGAAGAACTTATTCCACGACATCGGCTCAAACAGATATTCGGGAGAGTTCATTGCGCCTATCGAGCCTATGTCCCAAGCGAAAATCATGAAATAAACAATAATAATCGCCATAACAAATCGAGGTACCGTCATCGCTATAAAGGACAACAACGTTGCAACTCGGTCCCCAATTCTATTTTGGTTCCTCGCAGCAAATATCCCCGCAAACACCCCTAATAAAGTCGCTCCTATATGACACCCAAGGGCGATAAAAATCGTTCTTGGTAAACGTTCTCCAACCACATCCATAACCGGTTTGTTGTAAGCAAACGAATAACCAAAATCAAAATGAAAAACGATATTTTTTAACCAATTTGCGTACTGAGTTAGAACCGGTTCGTTTAAGCCGTAACGCTCACGAGCCGCATCCGCTAACTGCTGAGCCTGCTCCGGAGAAGCCCCACCCATTGAAATCGCTTGGTTTTTAATTAAATCGCCGTAATCTCCATCTGGCAGTTGGATGATGACGAAAGTGATGGCGCTCAGCACAAGCAGTAAACCGATAGTGCTAAGTATCCGTTTAGTAATAAATTCAATCATGTTACATCCCATATTCAGGCGGGAGATTGCTTCCCGCCTTATCCTTGTATTACTTCTTAGTATCAAGCTTGTACTCAGGAACCGTGTGTGGCTGCAGTTCTTTTAGCTGCTGATCCTGAGGTACCCAAAAACGCTCACGCATGACGGCATCTTCCGCCCACTGATACGCGGTAATTGGTGCGTTAGGCACGTTCTTGATGCGCTTATTGACAAGTAGTGCCCCTGGATAGGCGACTAAGCCGACGTGATAGACATTCTTGGTCATTTCATGGTTTAACTGACCAATAAGATCCGCTTGTTTCGCTGAATCACGCTCAGCGAATATCTCATGAGCTAAGGCCACCATCTTCTCTTCAAACGGCTGAAGTACTTGCGGTTTATTCTCGGTACCTCGGTGCCATACCGGACCGCTCTCCGCAATTGGCGCTAACCATTCCATACGTTGCATAGGAACGATTAATTCTTTGTCACTACGATTTAAACGCCAGTCAAAATCACCTGCGTCACGCGAAGAGTCTCCCTGAACGCTATCAAGTATTCTTGGGATAAGCTTGATGCCAATATCAGCCATCATCGACACTAAGTTTTCATTGAAAACACTATCGGCCGTTCCGTTACCACTGTTAAAAACAATCTCAACGTCATCGCCGTTATTAACATCTTTAGGGAAGTTCACAACACCATTACCATCGGAATCAATCAGGCCTAAGTCTGCTAAGTATTGTTTGGACAAGCTTGGGTTGTATGGGTAATAAACGACATCATCTTCTCGGTAAAATGCGGTTTCTGGGTGCAGACCACCCGCATATTCAGCCGTAAACGGACCTTTAACCAGTGCTTGCCCTAAGCTTTTTCTATCAATTGCATGAGAAATCGCTTTACGGAATTTTAGGTCTCGATTGAGTTGTCGAATGGCCCCTTCTCGATCATCGCTCACAGATAACGTCGGGTTCATGTTCATCTGAATTTGGAACGCCAGATTACGCGGCCCAAACATGGCTCGAGTTGGTGAATTAGGTGCAGCGAGTTTGCGCAACGTTTCAATGTATATCGGTGGGTTTTCCATATTAGAAAAATCCGCACTGCCAGACATGGTTTCTAGAGTTCGTGACTCCCAGGTGGAAAGCTTGTAGCGCATTTCGTCGATATACGGCAGTTGGTGACCAGCTTCATCCACTTTCCAGTAGTAAGGGTTACGGCGCAGAACAATAATCTGATCGTCTTTATAGCTTACCGGAACCCATGGTCCCATCGTTACAGTAGGTACTTCGCTAGCCGGTAACGCGTTACTAAAATCTTCAAACGTGACTTTATCGTTGTATTTTGGATGAAGTGGTTTGAGAATATGTGCAGGGCCTGGACAGAATGTCATAAAGGCCATGTTATAAAGTGCCTGATTTTGAAATGCTTTCTCGAAATGCCAGCGAATGGTGTATTCGTCAACGATTTCTAGAGTCGCCCCTTCACCCAATGCATTCTGAGAAGAGAAAGACGGAATTCTTGGCTCTAAAACCGTATCCTCCCAGTAAAAGCGCACATCTTCCGAGGTAAATGGTTCACCGTCTGACCATTTAGCACCTTTAATAAGATGCATGGTTAATGCCTTACCATCATCAGACCATTCCCAGCTTTGCGCCAGATTCGGCAGCACTTCCAGCTCATCAGGTTTGATCTGATACATCGGACCAGTGCGTGTTAAACATTGCTGCACGGTATAATTGATACCACCCCACCCTTGAGAGTGAGCAGCAGACCAGTTCCAACCCTGAGGTCGGCCACCAATAACATGACGAAGAACGCCGCCGTAAACACCGACGCCATCAGGCATAGATGCCGTTTTTAATACCATTGGGACATCAGGTAAACGTTGTTCAACTGGCGGTAATTTCCCCGTATTTACGTAATTCTCGGTAACCCATTGAGGTTCAGAATAATGATCAAGTTTTTTAAACTCGACAATTTGGTCAGGCGAAAAATATTCAATAGATAGGCGATTTGGTATTTCCGAGGCTTTTGGAATTGTTGTCGCACCGTCTGGCAGCGTTTCCGATAATGCTGGAAAGCATATGCATACAATTGAGATTCCTAATAGATGCTTCTTATAATTCATTATGCACGGTCCTTTAATAATTAGGTGGTAGAGTACGTGTTCTTTCTTTTGTTTATTCAAATTATCCGACTCTTGAATTATCATCAAATCCAGTTCTGCCCTCACATCACCAATTCTTACTTTTCAAGAGTAAATGAACTAATTCTTTGCATCAGCCCACTCCATCAGTGCATAAGCGGTTACACATATATCTCAATTCACATCATTAGTTAGGCTCAACATAAAATAACCTTCATCATCACAATTTAATTCTTACTATTTTACACAATGAACCATAAAAACATTACGTAGATCACATTAATAGTTCTCTTGAATAGTCAGATTCAACATCACTATTTATCAAGAGAGCCGACTCTCCTTCAGCAGCCGCACAACTGATAGCTGTTATAAAAATAATAGACTGATGGGTAAAATTACGTGCAGTAATCTTATGGATATGGAGATATCGAAAGTTAACTTTTCCGCTACAGAGAAGTTTGAGAAGAAAACAGAAGGGAATAAGAAACACCGGCACGCAGACTGATTAGAAACAAGCAACTTAATGGATACTTAAACACTATTGTTAACGTTGTAGACGTGATGGGAAGTAATTAAGGCATAACTGACGTCTAAGAAGGTGGTTTGGTGATGAACAAGCCATAGTTGATTTCAATAAAGAATGTATTGGTTAACCAACTATGGCGGAAGTTATCTTATCTACAACGGCTAGAACGCGTAGAACAAACGAATTCTTGCTCCCATATCTTCATCTTCAGTAAAGTTGGTATCAGGTTGCAGCTGAGTGAGTTCGTTGGTGATGCACGTGTAATAGGAGCCAAATAAAATATCAAAGTCTTTAACTTCCAGTACATCTCTCAATGCGTAAGATGCGTAAACTGTCGCCACTTCAACATTGCCATCCACCCAGCCAGAGAGCTCTTTGTTGTCGTATTTATTCTCTGCGTACACATAGCCTATACCGACGTTATTCCAAAGCGCGTTTATACCAGTACTAAAGTTGGTTTCATCAACAGCGTCTAGGTAAGCGACATTGACGTTAACCGACCAACCATCGTTAGACCAATTACCAGTGACGCCGTAGCCCGTACGGTCAGAGATATCAACACCATTTGCGACAACAGCATTAGAAACTAAATTTGTTTCCATAGCGGCGGCAAGGCGGAATTGGCCCAATTCGTAAGCAACAAGAGGACGAACTAAAAAAGAGTCTTTGCTTTTATCGATTTCGTGACCATGATATGTGCCATCAACACCATCCCTAAACAGGTTAGAGCGATCACCCATCATCGAACCCAGTTCAACATAGAGGTTGCCAAACGTCTGGTGATACATCAACTGACCATCAGAACCACGACCACGCGCTTCTTTCATTTGGTATGTGTATGCCCAGCCATCGGTATAAAGGTCATTAGAGGTATCACCCGAATATTCGAGGAATACGTCCAAACCTACAGGGAACATATCTGCCCCCTCAAAACGACCGGCTTTGATCGCCCAGCCATCCTTTTTGCCAAACTCAAAGTACGCATCATCTAATACCACATTGCCCGTACTTTCAAATAGTGGTTGTGCCTTAACACCGACAAAATAATCTTTATCTGTGTACTTTTCTCCTGCAAATTCTATCAGCACACGACCATCTTGGTTAAATTCCTGATCACCAGATGGGTTTGACTCACGATCACGGAAGTTAAAGTTTAATTCAACATTGCCAGCAATAGAAAAGTTGCCTAGTTCATTATCAATGATCTTTACACCAGCATTTGCAGACAATGCAAAAGAAACACAGACAGCACCCAGAGATAGTTTAAATGTTCTGTTCATAAATTTACCTATATTTGTTTTTATTAAATGTTGGAATTTAAGAAATATAAATCCCAGCCCTTTCGTAAAAAGACAATCATTCCGTTACTGAATTATTTTTTCTTACTGTTCTTAATTTACTTTTAATTAAATCATTTAGTAGGGTTAATTACCAATATAGAGTTAATTACTAATAAATTACACACAGCATTATTACAGTAAAAACTTCACTATTAATTTAGATAAGGTATTAGCTACATTATAATATTGTTATATTTCTCCTCTATATATTAAATAGAATTACAATTAAAGATAGTTAACTTAGTTACTAAGCAATATTGGTCGTTTAAATCCATATCGCTCCATCGCTGTTTCAATTTTATTTTTATCGAAGCCATCATGAAGACGATAGAATTTACGGTAAACAACCAAACTGGCTATCATTAATAACGTCGGTACCCAAATCATCATGAACTCCAAACCTGCAATGGTTTCGCTACTTTGAACTTCATTGGGGATGTAGCCAACGAATGACAAGCCAACACCTACAACAAACCCACCAGCTGCACCTGCAAACTTAACCAACATGGTTTGTACCGAGAAGATCACACTCTCGCTTCGGTGACCTGTCTTATATTCTCCATAATCGACAACATCAGCCAACATTACGGTCTGAAGTGCATTTACAATACCCACACCATAGGATTTCGCGGCAGCTCCCATGGCTATCAGAAGTACGCTACCAGGAACAAAGGCACGCATTACATACAATAGAACGCAAGATAAAATCGCAAGACCACAAGCAATTAGCCAAAGGTTTTTACGAGGGAATAACTTTGCTATATAAGGAAAAGTAATGACACCAATGAATTCAGCAATCCCTGACACCATCATATAAGTAGAAAACAATTCAGCCTTATTCAAAGCATAAGTGAAGTAGTAGATTGCAAAGCCACCAAATATCATATTGGCAATTTGGAATGTCAATACTGAACTGATTAATACTTTGAGTTGGTCATTAGACTTTAAAATATCACCCACATCTTTTAAGTTAAATTTTTCGGTTGTTTTATCAATGGTCACACTCTCTTTAACATTTCTTGCCACTAAGAATGCACTCATAATAAACAGTACAGCAATTAATATCGCGAGGTTGGAGAAGCCTTCTCCCTGATCTCCATTACCTAACTTGCCAATGATAGTCAGGCCATAAGTACCAGTTAAAAACCATGCAAGACTGGCAAACATACGTGGCCAAATGACGAGTTTCTCTCTTTCCTGACGAGAACTGGAGAGTGCAGGTATCATAGACCAGTACGGAATATCCATAATCGTATAGGTCAATCCCCACAAAATATAAGCAGCTGCTGCATATATATAAAGTGGTGTACCTTCAAAAGTATGTGTACGGAATAAAGCGATTAGAACAACTGCATTTATAAGTGTACCAATGACAATCCAAGGGCGAAACTTGCCAAATCTTGACCGTGTGTTATCAACGATCATTCCCATCATTGGGTCAGTGACTGCATCAATGATTCTCGCCGCCAAAAAAATAGTGCCGATAAAGCCTGCCGAGAGACCCGCCACATCGGTAAAGTAAAACATTAAAAAGATATAAATAGGTGCACAGGCGAAATCTTTACCTAATGCAGCAAGTCCGTAGGATGCTTTGGTTTTTAGCGTTATTTGATTAGACATTTTACTACCCTGTTCTGTCATCGGAATAGTTGGCTACCAATAACTATTCATTGATAGCCAAAACCGTTTTTAATTATTCGAAGTACTGAATCAATTTACCTTTTCAACTTTGATTAACATCGCAGTTTCTGGGTCGAGTAGCGGCATACTTAAGCCCACCTCTTTGCACCACTCACCACTAAGTTCACACCCAGCTTCAGTCCAAGGTGGTTGGAACACGACAATGTCGTTGTAGTTCGCAGGCTTGTCTAAAACATAGATACGGTAAGTTGCTTTATCATCCAGACCAAGTATTCGCAGGTTGCCGCTCAATGAGTGCGTTGGCATATCCAACTGTGCGACCATAACCACTGCTTCAGATTGATCTTCCGATACCACTGATAACACTTGATGTGAACTGTCATCCGTTGGTGTTCGCCACATTTTGCCCGTGTGTAGTAACGACCTTAATTGCTTGTGTAAAGCAACATAATGAGCAAAGTTTGCTTTTTCATTGCTATCTTCTTTCACCGGATCAAGCTCTATTCCCATATGACCAAACAGTGCCGTCAATCCACGGAACTCAATGCTATGACGGCGGCGAGTACAATGACAGTTATCAGACCCAATATGGCTGCCCATCACTTCTGGCGGGAAGAAGTAACTCATACCACGTTGGATACCTTGTCTTTCTAAAGCATCGTTATTATCCGAAGGCCAGAAGCGATCAGTGCGTTTTAAAATTTCGTAGTCAATACGACCACCGCCACCTGCGCAAGACTCTATACTGACGAGAGGGAATTTCGCTCTGACCTTATCGACTAACTGGTAGTAACGCTCCGTTTGTTTGCGTCCAGATGCCACGCCATCATGCGCCGGCTGGACGATTTCACGGTTCATATCCCACTTGATGTAACGAATATTGTAGGTGCTTAAGAAATGCTCCAGTCGTTCATATAAGAAGTTGAATGCATCATCGTTTTGTAAATCAATAACATGTTGGTGTCTGCCTGTCGGTTGATCATAACCATCGACAGCCAGTAGCCAATCAGGATGTTCACGGAATAAATCTGAGTCTTTGTTGATCATTTCTGGTTCAAACCACAACCCAAATTCCATGCCCAACGCGTTAACGTGATCGACAACCGGCTCTAGACCATTCGGGTATTTGCGCTCATCCAGGAACCAGTCCCCCAATGCCGCAGTGTCATCGTCACGACCTCTGAACCATCCGTCATCGATGATAAAACGCTCTACTCCCATCTCTGCTGCTTGAGAAGCCATTTCCATGATGTATTCAGGATCGTGATCAAAATAGATCCCTTCCCATGTATTCAAATGCACCGGACGTAACTTCTTCTTAAAATCTTCAGCGATGATCGACTGTCTTACATGCGCATGGAAGTGATGGCTCATCTCGTTGAGTCCGTTCTCACTGTAACTCGCATACAACCATGGCGTAGAGATACTTTCCCCTTTTTGCAACGCGACTTCTCCAGGGAAATAAATCACTTCTGCTTGCATCGTACGACGACCATCGGTTTTTACATCGGCACGTAATCGATGGTTACCACTCCAAGCAAAATGGAAGCCCCAAACATCACCTTGAGTCTCCGTAAAGCTGGACGTTCCAGCAACCATTGCCGGATAGTGTTCATGAGACGTTCTTCCGCGTCTGTTTTCTTGCTGATAGCCGTTGTGAAGAAGTGGCTGACGTTGCGTTTGAAACTCTCGTGCCCAGCGGCCATGGAACGTCATGAGTTCATTGACTCTTACAGGTAACGGCATTGAGTTCGCAAAGCGATTGACAAAGTATTTCCCTACCTTGAGGTTGGTTAATGTGTGGCGTGTTTTAACAACATCAAATTCGTCTAAACAAATTTCCGTCAACAGCTGTAAACCAGCTTGTTCATCTTCACTTGTAAGACTGATTTGGGTATCAGTTTGTTGAATATTTTTTAGGAAGAATACTGGCGCCCAATCCAGACCATCACGGTGACCTTCTAAGCCAGGGCTGCTGAATACACCACGGCCAAGCTCAGGCAGCGTAGTCATTGCGACATCTTTATCTAAGCGTCCATGCGGTACCGGACGATGCAAAGCTGTGCGAAAATTGTTTAAGCCGCCACTGACTTGCTTACCCCAGTGTAGAATTTCTGCAAAGTCGCCAACCTCAATAATCAGTTGGGACTTCGTTCCGCTTAACTCAATTAGTTTTTTCTCTTTCATTACATCTTACTCGACATGTGGCAAACGATTAACTTGCTGTCAAATTAAACGACTCTTCTTTTGTCATCAAATCGAAATAAACACCCACATCACCAAACCTTACTTTTTAAGAGTCTTTAGATAAAAAGCAAAACCAAAAGGCATATTCCACACCAAGCATAAAGCCTCACACTCCCCTATAAACAAGACCACAAAGCCAATGCAGATCACATTTCAAATAAGCACCATCTGATAGTCTTATCTCGAAAACTTACTTTATGGCACCCAATCAAACGCTATTTGGACAAATTTACATGCATAAATTAGAAGTATTTCAGTCTGAAAACATCAGCTATTTAGTCAATGATATGCGCTCAGCACCTCTAATTGATGTCGACACCGAGTTGAGTTTTGAGCAGCGCAAACCTTTTTACATGGCGGACTATCATTGGCACCAGCAAGTAGAAATCAATGTATTGCATAAAGGAACGCTCGAATACGCAATTAATAATGCCAACGTGCAAATATCGGCCGGAGAAATGGCGGTATTTTGGGCGGTGACGCCACATCGAGTGAGTAAAGTCAGTGACGACGCTCTGCTTGGCATCATCAATATACCTTTAAGTGCATTTCTTGGTTGGGTGTTACCCCAAGAGTTTGTCCAGCAAGTCATGCATGGCGGGGTTATTACTTCTCAAATAGATGGGGTTGTCAGCCTTGCCGAAAGTAACCGTTGGCTAAACTGCTATCACAGTGACAATAATGTGAGAAGTGGAATCGTCAGTGACGAGGTCTGGTTAATGTTACGCCGCCTCTGCTCATTCGACTATAATGTGGAAATGTTCAGCTTCCTGCGTAACGGCTCCTCTCGCCACCCAAATGATACGGGTTATAAAAACGTCCAGCTTATGCTCGATTATATTGCTAAAAACCACAACAAAGACATCAAAGTCGATGACATCGCGGCCCATGTAAAATTGCATCCAAAATACGCGATGGGGTTATTTAAGAATATGCTGAGTGTCTCGATAAAGCAGTATTTGATTATTATGCGCATCAACCACGCCAAAGTCTTATTGAGTAACACTCGAAATCCAATAAAGAATATCGCGAATGATAGTGGCTTTAAGCATCCAGGCTCCTTTTTTGCTGCATTTAAGAGTCATACGGGCTTAACTCCCCAACAATTTAGGTCAGAAACTCAAATAATCTAAGCAGCTCAGATCTTTTGCTCTAACATTTATATCGTTTGTCGATGAGAGTGCTCTCGTTAAGCCATCAAAGGCTTTGTATCACGTTATAGAGACTAAATTGATGAACGACAAGCCAAGTTCCACCGACGCGTACTGATAATTCCAAGAGTGAATACGGTGGGTACTTTGGACACCTCCAGACCTTTCAACAAAAACAAAAAAGGTGGGCATATCGCCCACCCCAAATGCTCTCTAAAACGCAAACAGCTAGAAAACACTCGTTAATCGATGTGTTTGCGTCATCACTTTCTCTAGCTGCTTACAACGCTTCAACCAGACCTGCACCATCTTTGGCTTTGCACACATAAATCGACGCTTTTAAACCTGTTGCTGCTTGGTATTTAGCTTCCACCGTCGTTTTCACCTTATCCACCAATGAAGGTGGAACGAGAGCGACAATACAGCCACCGAAGCCACCGCCAGTCATGCGTACGCCACCTTCTTCGCCAATCACCTCTTTCACCATATCAACCAGGACGTCGATTTCTTTGACGGTAATTTCGAAATCATCACGCATTGATGCGTGCGACTGGGCCATCAGTTCACTCATACGTTTAATATCATGCGAACGCAGTGCTTTTGCCGCTTCGACTGTGCGGTCGTTTTCCGTGATCACGTGACGCGCACGTTTTGCTACCAATTCATCCAACTCAGAGACTTTGTCGTTGAACTGTTCAATGGTTACATCGCGTAGAGCTTTAACACCAAAGATTCGTGCCGCTTCTTCACACTGTTCACGACGAGTGTTGTATTCGCTGTCTACCAAGCCACGTTTTTTATTCGAGTTGATGATCACGACTGCCATGTCCTCAGGCATAGAAACCGCTTCTGTTTCCAGACTACGACAATCCAATAGCATGGCGTGGTTTTCACGACCTTCTGCCGAAATCATTTGATCCATGATACCGCAGTTACAACCAACAAATTCGTTCTCGGCTTGCTGACCATTTAGTGCAACTTCCGACTGGCTGATTTCTAAGTTGAATAACACTTTAAAGGTTTGTCCAATGACGACTTCCAGTGCCGCTGATGAGCTTAACCCTGCACCTTGAGGAACATTGCCGCTCACCGAGATATCAGCACCGGTAAACTGGTAACCACGAGCAAGAAGACACTTCACGACACCGCGAATGTAGTTTGCCCACATTTTGTCTTCTTGGAATATTATTTCTTGAGAGATATCGAATTCATCTACCGCGTTACCATAGTCAACCGATACCACCCGTACTAGGTTGTCTTCACGCGTTGCTGCAGCAACAACCGTTTGGTAGTTGATCGCACATGGCAGTACAAAACCATCGTTGTAGTCGGTATGTTCACCAATCAGGTTGACGCGACCAGGCGCTTGGATAATGTGGCTTGGTGCATAGCCCAACACTTTCTCAAAAGACGCTTTCACATTTTGGATTAAATCAGACATAGTTAAATCTCGGTTGAATTTTTCAATTTAGGACCTGATTTTTTGGGTCCTATTCAGTAATAACGTAATAGAAAGGGTCTGGGTTGATTGGCTGATTATTTTTACTAATTAGCTCGGTCATTCCAGCGAGCCAAAGCGAGACTAGGAATCTACTTACAGCAAGGGGGCAGCCGAAACCAGCGCCTTAAAACCCAATGTTCTCGGATAGTAGATCCTGAATCACGCTCCTTCGTCGCTGTTCAGGATGACGTATTGACCAATAGGATTACGTAAACGGTATTCCGTATTCCCAAACAGCAATTTTCAAAGGCAACGTCTATAACAAGACTCACAGCCATCACACCTAGGACCCTGGGATCTAGAACCTAGCTTCCTTATAATGAACGTCACTGACATCACGCAGACGTTGTGCCGCTTGCTCTGCGGTTAAGTCGCGTTGGCTTTCGGCCAGCATTTCGTAACCCACCATAAACTTACGTACTGTTGCACTACGTAATAGTGGCGGGTAGAACAGTGCGTGAAGCTGCCAGTGGTCGATATCTGTGCCTGGTTCAAAGAACGGCGCGTAGTGCCAACCCATTGAGTAAGGGAAAGAACATTGGAATAAATTGTCATAACGGCTGGTCAGCTTTTTAATTGCTACCGCCAAGTCGTCACGCTGCTCATTGTTTAACTCACTCATACGGCGGATGTGTGTTTTCGGTAACAGCATGGTTTCGAATGGCCACGCCGCCCAGTAAGGGACAACCGCCAACCAATGCTCGGTTTCAACGACGATTCGGGAGCCATCTTTTAGCTCAGCTTGTACGTAATCCACCAGCAGATTGCTACCGTGTTCCTGGTAGTACGCTTTTAGGTTTTGCTCTTTGCGTTCAATCTCATTTGGTAAGAAACTGTTCGCCCAGATTTGACCATGTGGGTGAGGCTGAGAACAACCCATGGTTTCACCCTTATTCTCAAACGCCTGAACCCAAACGTACTCTTTACCTAGCTCTTCAATTTGCTCGTTCCACGTATCAATCACGCCACGGATTTTGTCTACCGGTAGTTCAGGTAAGGTTTTGCTGTGGTCAGGAGAGAAACAAATCACTCGGCTCAAACCGCGTACACCTTGGGTTTTGAATAGTGGGTTGTCTGATTCTGGCGCATCTGGAGAATCCACCATCAGTGCGGCAAAATCGTTATTAAAAACATACGTGCCCTGATAATCTGGATTAACATCTCCAGAGATACGCTCATTTGTCGGACACAGGAAACACTTCTCATCGTAGCTTGGTAGCTCATCAATCGCAGCTTTCTCATCCGCCCCACTCCAAGGACGTTTTGCACGGTGTGGTGACACTAAAATCCATTGACCCGTTAGTGGGTTGTAACGACGGTGTGGGTGATCCACTGGGTTAAATTCAACGTTCGACATTTTACTTACTCAACTTAATATTCTGCGACTCCGGCGCACTGCACCGGATTAAAATTAGTAACCTTGTGGGTTGTCAGATTGCCATTTCCAGGTATCGCCCGTCATTTCAGCAACGCTGCGTGTTGCTTTCCAGCCAAGCTCGCGCTCTGCCTTGTCTGTGCTCGCCCAACATTCAGCGATATCACCCGGACGACGTGGGCACAGCTCGTAAGGCACAGGTTTACCGCAGGCGGCAGCGAAAGCATCGACCATTTCAAGTACGCTCGAACCTTTACCTGTACCTAGGTTGTAAATGTGCAATCCCGCTTTCTGCCCCACGGCTTTCAGTGCAGCAATGTGGCCATCAGCCAGGTCCATTACGTGGACGTAATCACGCACGCCGGTACCGTCTGGCGTTGGGTAGTCGTTACCAAATACGGAGAGCTTGGCACGACGACCAACCGCGACTTGTGCAATGAACGGCATCAAGTTGTTTGGAATGCCTTGTGGGTCTTCTCCCATTGTGCCTGATGGATGCGCACCAACAGGATTAAAGTAGCGCAGCAAAGTGATGCTCCAATCGCTTTCAGCATTGAACAAATCACTCAAACACGCTTCCACCATGTATTTACTACGACCGTATGGGTTAGTGGTTGCACCTGTTGGTGAATCTTCTGTGATCGGAACGATTTCTGGATCGCCATAGACGGTTGCAGATGAACTGAATACGATGCTCTTGACACCCGCTTTACGCATACTGCGCGCCAGCACCAATGAGCCATTGACATTGTTATCGTAATATTCCAACGGCTTGACGACTGACTCACCGACCGCTTTCAGACCTGCAAAGTGAATGACCGCTTGGATATCATGCTCAGCGAATACCGAATCCAAAAACGCTTCATCACGAATATCGCCTTGATAAAACGTTGGCTGTTTGCCAGTTAGCGCTTTAATACGGCTCAATACTTCTGTTTTGGCGTTACACAGGTTATCGACAATGATGGGCTCCATGCCCGCCTCAATCATCTGAACGCATGTGTGACTGCCGATGTAACCCATACCACCTGTGACAAGTACTCTCACTTTTGCTTCTCCGCTATTGGTGCTTCGTGCTCGATACCGGACCTGATGCTCACTGATTCAGTTT
The DNA here is from genome assembly GCF_026000435.1 of Vibrio sp. STUT-A11. NCBI lineage: Bacteria > Pseudomonadati > Pseudomonadota > Gammaproteobacteria > Vibrionales > Vibrionaceae > Vibrio > Vibrio sp. STUT-A11. Next base: position 1,767,254 of record NZ_AP026764.1, read on the forward strand.
TAATTACATCAGGCCGATACACCCATGTCTTAACTGGCTAAAAGTTTATCAACCAATACCGATTTAGATCCGTGATCAAACTCAAATTAGTGTAAACGTTTTCACTAATTTCAAAAAAGAAAATACTTTGCCATCACAGAGGCAATTTACGCCTAATCTTCAGATATTTTGATATTCATTAGGATTTATCCAGTCTCCATCTGAATGAATCAAAAATTCAACTTAGATAAATAATTCAAAAACCAAGGAAGAAGTGTAATCGTTACCATTGAATTGCAGTTGCTTTGAACAAGCAATAGATCAGCCAAGAGAAGCAGAAAAAGGCATACTCCTCCGCTGACAACAAACTGGTGGAATCCTCTCTCAAGCTCCGTAAATCCTCCTCCTCGCCTGCCATTTCACACAATTAAATCAAGGTTTATTTGTTCAGAGTCACTTACAATTAGGCAATGCAAAGCTAATTACCAAACAATAGGTATGTATGCGATTGAAATATAATCTATACATATCAATCATTTAAAATTAAAATAGGAAGGATTGAGTTGTGGGTTTATTTTTTTGAGATCAATGATTGGAATAATAGGCAATGTTCGGAGACGATCCGACATTCACGAAAACCCTTTCCTCTTCTAAAATACGCCCTATATTAAACACGTTTGCGATTCAAGTTGTGAGCGAAAAACAAACGGCTTGTGACTGCCTGGTTTTGAGACCATAAATCATAAGTGCTAACACCTTAGAAGGATGTGACCATGCAATTAGACTTCTCATACTACAACCCAACAACCATTCACTTTGGTAAAGATTCTTTAGCAAAACTAGACAGCGAACTGCCAAACTACGGCGAAACGGTCATGTTGGTCTACGGACGTAACGCGATTAAATCAAACGGTCTTTACGATAAAGTCATTGCTAGCCTGACAGCTGCAGGTAAAAAAGTCATTGAGCTGTCTGGTGTTATGCCTAACCCTACTTATGCGAAAATGATGGAAGGTGTTGAGCTTGTTCGTAAGCACAACGTAGACCTGATTCTTGCTGTTGGTGGTGGTTCAGTTGTTGACTGTGCGAAAGGTATCTCAGTGTCAGCACACTGTACCGATACTGACCCATTCCAAAAATACTGGGTAGAATGGCAAGACATCTCAAACGAAGTCGTGCCTGTTGCTTCTATTCTTACAATGGTAGGTACTGGTTCAGAAATGAACGGTGGCTCAGTGATCACTCATGAAGAAACGAAAAACAAAGCGGGTCGCGTATTCCCGCCAGTAGCTTACCCTAAGTTTTCTATCCTGAACCCTGAGTACACATTTACCGTATCTCAGTACCAAATGGTAAGCGGTGTATTTGATACGATGTCTCACCTTATGGAACAATACTTCTCTGATCAAGGTGCAAACACAACTGACTACGTTATTGAAAGCTTGCTTAAATCTTCAATCGATAACCTACGTGCAGCTCTGAAAGATCCAGAAGATTACGAAGCTCGCAGCAACATCATGTGGAACGCGACTTTAGCGCTGAACACAATTACTGGCTTGTCTAAAACTCAGGATTGGCAAGTACATATGATCGAGCACCAGCTTGGCGCTTACACAGACTGTGCTCACGGTATGGGTCTGGCTGCAGTATCTCTGCCTTACTACCGCCTAATCTACAAATTTGGTTTAGACAAATTCGTACGTTACGCAACACAAGTTTGGGGCGTATCAGCTGAAGGCAAAACCAAAGAAGAAATTGCACTTGCAGGTATTGATGCACTAGAAGCGTTTACTAAAGAGTGCGGTATTGTCACTTCTTTGCAAGAACTTGGTGCGACTCAAGAGATGCTACCTAAAATTGCGGAATCGACCATCATCATTGGCAACGGTTACAAAAAACTGACCACTGAAGAAGTCCTGAGCATTCTGGAAGATTGCTTCTAACTCTCTGCTCTCACTAAGTGAAATTAAAAAGCGAGCATCATAGCTCGCTTTTTTTATTTTATGCTTTTGCCAAGTTAACTGAATTAACCTATTGAAGCCATATCGATAACAAAACGATGCGCCAAGTCACCAGCAGCTAACTGTTTAAATGCATCGTTAATTTCATCCATTTTGATCATTTCGCATTCTGGGTAGATGTCATGCTCTGCACAGAACTCCAATAGCTCTTGCGTTTCAGCAATACCGCCGATCAGAGAACCAGCAACACGACGGCGACCGAACACTAGCGGTACGCTCATTAGCTCGTCTAAAGGACCTACCTGGCCAACAATCACAAGTGAACCGTCTAGATCCAGCAGTGGAGTGTAAAGGTTAACGTCATGTTTGGTTGGAACTGTATCGATGATAAGGTCGAACGAAGAAGCAGCATCTTGCATAGACTGCTCGTCAGTTGACGCCAGAATAGCCTTGGCACCTAATGCTTTTGCTTGCTCTTCCTTACTGGTTGTGCGGCTGATTACCGTTACTTCAGCGCCCATCGCCACAGCAAGTTTAACTGCCATATGGCCTAGACCGCCCAAACCAATGACCCCTACTCGCGAACCCTCAGTGACATTCCAGGTACGTAGTGGAGAGTATGTTGTGATACCAGCGCACAGAATAGGCGCAGTACGAGACATATCCAAAGAGTCTGGTACGCTTAATACAAACTCTTCACGAACCACGATGTGTTTAGAGTAGCCGCCTTGTGTGATTTCACCAGTATGACGATCCGGTGCACCGTAAGTCGGCGTCATGCCATTGCGGCAGTACTGCTCTTCGCTGTCGTGGCAGTGGTCACATTCCTGACAACTGTCGACCATACAACCAACGGCAACTCGGTCACCCACTTTATATTTTGACGCTTCAGCGCCTACCGAAGTAACGATACCAACAATTTCGTGGCCAGGAACAAGCGGGTAAGGCTGAGGACCCCAATCACCGTTCACTGTGTGTAAATCTGAGTGGCATACACCACAATAGGTTATTTCAATCGCGACATCATTTGGACGTAACTCTCTGCGTTCGAAATGATATGGTACAAGATCCGTATTTTCTGATTGTGCCGCGTACCCAACTGTTTTCATGTCACAATATCCTTTTATTCTCTATTGCTTAATAAAATAGGATGACTATCAAATAGATGTCATCACTGTCACCTTATACCCTTAGTGATCACAGTTCTTGCCCGATAATCTCTTATCTTTGCTCGATAGTAGTCACGGGGCTTCAGATTAAGCGAGGCTTAACGATAATCATTGATATAGTGTAGTCTGCCAGGCAAATACTTAGGATTGGTAGCTATTCACTTAGCCGTGGTATAACACCTAAAGTCACTAGGTAAATCAGAAAAGAAACCACCCGTCCCTCTCCCATTCACACACCTTCACAATCTCAGTCAAAGTGATTAGCCGTCGGGAGATATTTATGCCTAAATATAGGAATCATATCCGTATCTAAACATATGCTCCAACCTAAGAGAAAGTGAGAAGTAAATGCAGGAAAAAAAGTCGCAATCTATTGAGCGTAACCCTTGTCCTGAGCCAATCAGAATCGGTTTTATTCTCCAACCACATTTTTCTCTTATGGCATTTACTGCTGCCATGGATGCGCTTATTACGGCAAACCTAGTCCATGAAACCAGCTTATTTCAGATTCAAACCTTTGGTATCGATTCGCGTAAAGTATTGAGTGATATAGGCATCGATATCGCAACAGATGCAACGGTTGAGTCGCTAAATCTACACAAAAGAGGCTCACTGGATTGGCTGTTTGTTTGTGGTGGTTATCGTTGCAGCACGCAAGCATCCCAGCCGCTTACGGAATGCCTGACATCTGCCAACAATCAAAAGATCAATCTAGGCAGCATTTGGAATGGGACCGTTGCATTAGCCCATGCGAACGCCATTGAAGAAAATACCGCTTCCGCTGTGCACCCTAACAGTCATCAGTTTATTCATACCTCTTTCCCTGCTCTGGAATTGTCCTCCCACACGTATGAAGTGTCGGCCAATCGTGCTAGCTGCGCGGGGCCGAATAGTACAATGGAGATGATGCTGAGTATTATTGAGGCGAAGTTTAATCAAAAGCTAGTGCGGGCAGTACGCGAGATCTTAAGCTGTGATCAAGCGTCAGAAGGAAGACAGACAATTTTACACAGCCAACCGAACAAGCCGTCAGTAGATACCCTGGCCCGCCCCGAGGCCTTGCAAGATGCAATTAGCCTGATGGAATCAAACATCGAGGAACCGTTGACGCCCGACGAACTCGCGCGATTTTTATCGATGTCTCGCAGACAGCTAGAGCGGCTATTTCAAACCCATCTCGATATCTCGCCATCGAGGTATTATCTGAAGCTACGTTTGTTAGCTGCTCATAAAGAGCTGGAAAAGAATAAAGAACCTATTATTCAAATTGGCTTAAGCTGTGGATTTGTTAGCAGTAGTCACTTTAGTAACTGTTTCAAAGACTTTTTTGGCTACACGCCAACTCAGCTGCGTCAAAATATGAAGATGAAAAACTCGACTCATTCAACACGTTAAAAAGCCAAGTCCCAATAAAAATAGGGGCTAATAAAAAAAGAAGACACAGAGCCCGCTGTGTCTTCTTTGGCTTAGTAAGTGAGTGTCAACACCAAGGACGAGAGATAGAAAATATCAACACTCAATCACATTAACAGCTAAGCCACCTGTTGATGTTTCTTTGTATTTATCCTGCATATCCAGGCCAGTATCGCGCATTGTTTTGATGACTTTATCCAGAGACACAAAGTGCTCTCCATCACCACGTAGTGCCATTTGAGCGGCGTTGATAGCCTTCATTGCAGCAATCGCATTACGTTCGATGCAAGGAACCTGAACAAGCCCGCCAACCGGATCACAGGTCAATCCCAAGTTATGCTCCAAGCCGATTTCTGCGGCGTTTTCAATTTGTAGTGGCGTTCCCCCTAGAACGGCACAAACACCCGCAGCAGCCATGGCACAAGCGGAGCCCACTTCACCCTGACAGCCCACTTCCGCGCCAGAGATAGACGCATTCTTCTTACAGAGAATACCTATCGCAGCGGCCGTTAGAAGAAAGTCAACCACCTGCTCGTCAGAACAATTCGGCGTGAACTCTTTGAAATACATCAATACCGCTGGAATGATACCCGCAGCACCGTTTGTCGGTGCCGTTACCATTCGACCACCAGCCGCGTTTTCTTCGTTAACGGCTAGCGCGTATAAATTGACCCAATCCATGCCGCTAAGTGTGGAGCTAATGACATTCGGGTTGGCACAATAAACGAGCGAGTCGAATAGTTTCTTTGCACGGCGTTTAACATTTAGTCCACCTGGTAATACGCCCTCAGCATTGAGGCCATTAGAAATACTAGACTTCATCGCGTACCAGATATTCAGTAAACCGTCTCGGATCTCTTGTTCTGAACGCCAAACCTTTTCATTTTCCAGCATCAGTTCACTGATACTCATTTGGTTTTTCTGGCATAGCTGGAGAAGTTCTTCACCGCTATGAAAGTCATATGGCAGAGTAACAGTATCGGTTGCAGACGACTCAGACTGAGCTTCCTTCTTATCTAGGATGAAACCACCACCCACAGAAAAGTATACGTTTCGGTATAACGTATGACCGGATTCATCAATGGCGATAATTTCCATTGCGTTAGGATGATAAGGATGCACTTCACGCAAGAACTTCATGTCGTTTGGCCAGTCAAACGCGACTAATTTTTTACGCTTTAGCCATAAGTCACCACCTTGCTTTAATTCCTGTGTGATAACAGGGATCGTTGCCGTGTCAACGGTGTCCGGTAGCTCTCCCATTAGGCCAACGACGATGGCAGCATCCGTGCCATGGCCAACGCCAGTCGCACTCAAGGAGCCCATTAACTTAACCACGATTCGCTGAGTCGATTCTAAGAACTTTAACTCATCTAACTCATTGGCAAATCGATTGGCGGCGACCATTGGTCCAACAGTATGGGAACTTGATGGCCCAACGCCAATTTTAAACAAATCGAAAACACTGATAGACATCCCTTGCTACTCCTATCAATGGCTTAGAATAATTGTGCGAGTACCGGATAAAAATACCCGTCTCTCAACATGATGTTTTACGGCATTAAACAACGTGATTCGTTCTACATCCTGGCCTTTAGCAATCAAGTCTTCTGGATAGTGAGCATGCCCGACTTCCTGGAGGCCTTGAGAGATGATCGGACCTTCGTCCAAATCGTTGTTTACGTAGTGAGCCGTTGCACCCACCATCTTCACGCCTTTTTCCCATGCTTGGTGGTACGGACGTGCACCTTTAAAGCCTGGTAAGAGAGAGTGATGGATATTGATTGCGCGTCCACTTAAGCGTTCGCAAAGCCAAGGAGAAAGAATCTGCATGTAGCGCGCCAGTACGACCAATTCGATGTCGTATTCATCTAACAAGCGAACAATTTCCGCTTCCTGTTCTGGCTTGGTCTCAGGAGTAATCGGCAGATGGTGGTAAGGAATACCGTGCCACTTCGCCAAGTCTTCCAAATCTGGATGGTTTGAGATGATAACCGGCACTTCAACATTTAGCTGACCAGTACGATAGCGATAAAGCAAATCGTTCAGACAGTGATCATATTTTGAAACCAGGATTGCCATACGCATGCGTTGACCAGAGGCGGTCAGATTCCACTCCATTGAGAAATCTTTCGCTCTTACACCAAACTCTGAGTCAAATTGCTGCGGATCAAAATCTGGTTCAGCAGGAATAAACTCAATACGAATAAAAAACTGCCCTGTTGCTCTGTCATCAAAAGACTGGATTTCATTGATGTAATGACCAACGCTCGCCAAATAACGCGTAACGACGTCAACAGTGCCGCTTACACTCGGACAATGTGCGGTAAGAATCCAAGTTTGTGTTGAATTTTCCATAGTTCCCTCTACTCATGGTATAGCCGGTACATCCCGTACCGGCTCGATTACAACTTAGCTAGCTCTTTACTTAGCGATCGATAGACCAAACTCTAGGCTTGCATCTTGAATCCACAACCATAGGTAGTCAGAGAAGCTACGGCGAACAACCAACTCGAACTTATCTTCTTCAAGGCGACGAATGATCGCGCCACTTTTCGCAAATACGGTTGACACAACTTTGCCAACTGGGAATTCCTTCAAGTGAACATCAATTGGCGTCGACTTTTTCAGAACATCAATAGCATGAGTACCAGAGAGCTCTAGAATCGTTGAACCGCCGCTACCGTTAACCAGAGAGTAATGACCCTTCATTTGCTCACGAAACGCTGATTCCACATCAAATGCTGCCAGTCCAGGAACCGTAATCAACCATTCATCCGGTGCTAACCAACGAGCGGCAAAATCGCCTTTCGACGTTGATGTCAACGGTTCAAGTGGCAGTGAGAAACCAAGAATTGAAGACACTGTTTTGAGCATCTCTTCGTTTTCTGGGTTGCATCGTAACGTTAGATGCCCCATTAACTTCACTTCTTTAAGAACCACACCTTGACGATCTGGAGGCATGCTTGCCAATTTGTCGAACTCAGCGTGATGCAAAGGAGATTCACCGAAAATTTCCCCACCAGGAACCTGGTTCATTAGATCAACCAATGGTTGTTTGTTTTCTTGTTCAATCAATGTTGTATCAGACATTTTGGCGCTCTCCCTTTGGATCCAAAAATACAGTGCTGCAGATTTCAGCTTCAATCACGCTACCGTCTACTTGTGGGTAGTAAACCTTTTCGCCCATGCGGTCCAGACCACCTTTTACAAAGCCCATCGCGATACTGCGATTCAGATTTGCACTCCAGTAGCTAGACGTAATATGTCCAACCATTGGAACAGGAATCGGCGCATTTGGATCGAGAACACCTTGTGAACCTTCAGGAATAACCACGTTAGGGTCGATGGTTTTCAAGCCAACCAGTTGCTTACGGTTTTCTCGCACACAGTCTTCACGTGCCATGCCTCGTTTACCGATAAAGCTGAATGGTTTGCTGTTCGCGACACACCATCCCATACCTAAATCGTAAGGGTGAACACTTCCGTCTGTATCCTGACCCGCGATAATGAAACCTTTCTCTGCACGTAGGATGTGCATCGTTTCAGTACCGTAAGGCGTGATGTCGTATTTAGCACCGTGTTCCATCAGCTTCTTCCAAACGTGAAGGCCGTAGTTCGCCTGTACGTTGATTTCGAATGACAGTTCGCCAGTGAAAGAGATACGGAAGATACGAGCTGGTACACCAGCAACCGTCGCTTGTTTCCAGTCCATAAAGGCAAAGTTTTCTTTGCTCAGGTCGCAATCTGTCAGTTCTTGAAGCAGTTTGCGGCTGTTTGGTCCAGAAATCGTCGCTGTCGCCCAGTGGTCAGTAACCGAAGTAAAGTACACTTCAAGTTCTGGCCATTCTGTTTGATGGTATAGCTCTAGCCACTCGAGTACGTGCGCCGCACCACCAGTTGTCGTTGTCATCAAGAAGTGGTTTTCACCAAGACATGACGTAACACCATCGTCAAACACCATACCGTCTTCGCCACACATCAAGCCGTAACGACACTTACCAACTGGCAGTTTTGCCCAAGCGTTACTGTAAATACGGCCTAAGAATTCACGCGCGTCTTTACCTTGAATGTCGATCTTACCCAGTGTTGATGCGTCCAGAATACCAACTGAGTTACGTACTGCCAGACACTCACGGTCAAGCGCTTGTTGCATGGTCTCTGCCGCTTTAGGGAAGTACCATGGACGTTTCCATTGACCAACATCTTCAAACAATGCGCCATTGTCTAAGTGCCACTGATGCATTGCGGTGTAACGCTTAGGATCAAACAGCTCTTTACAGTTACGTCCCGCAATCGCGCCAAAGGTAACCGGCGTGTAGTTTGGACGGAAAATCGTGGTACCTGTTTCCGGAATTGACTTGTTCAGCGCGTTGGCGGCGATCGCCATACCATTAATGTTACCCAGCTTACCTTGGTCTGTACCGAAGCCCATTGCTGTGTAACGTTTAACGTGTTCGATAGACTCAAAACCTTCGCGACATGCCAGTTCAATACCAGCCGCTGTTACGTCATTTTGGAAGTCGACAAACTGTTTAGGCGCTTTCGATGTCTTTTTAGGGTGCGGGATATGGAACAATGCCATTGGTTTCGCGACTGGTAACTCATTGGTTTTTGGTAGCGCAACATCCACTGCACTCAGGCCTAACTCTTGGATTGCTTTATTACCAGCGTCAATACCTTCTTGCATTGCACCTTTAGTAGTAAAGTTACCGTTGATCGCACCTGCAATAAGCTGCTTCTGCTTAGTTTCACCAGGAACAAAACCGATAACCTCTTCGTTCCACACAGGACGGCTGCCTGTGTGACAAGAAAGGTGTACTGCTGGGCTGTAACCGCCAGATGTCGCAACTGTATCAACTTGTAGCGTCTCGCTCGAAGCGTCAACTTTCTTACCGCTCGCGTCGAGTTTGTTAATACGAACTCCAGTTACGCGCTTGCTTCCTAGTGCTTCAACAACCGCAGAGCCTTTGATGACACGGATACCTGCTTTAATCACGCTCTGAATAACTGCGCTGTCCGCATGCGTACGGGTATCAACAACTGCTGCAACTTTACGACCTGCGCTATGCCAATCCAATGCTGTCTGATAACCACTGTCGTTCGTCGTCATAACCACAAGGCTTTGACCCGGTACCACTGAGTAGCGGTTAATGTATGTTGATACGGCACTACAAAGCATGCTGCCTGGTAAGTCGTTGTTACCAAAAACAAGTGGGCGCTCGTGCGAACCTGATGCCAACACTACCCATTTCGCGCGAACACGATGCAAACGCTGACGAGCAGTATGCTTAGGCGCAAGATCCGTTAGGTGATCAGTACAGCGCTCGTGGATAGTTAAGAAGTTATGGTCATGGTAGCCATTCACGGTTGAGCGTGGTAGCAACTTCACTTCCGGACATGCTTCCAGCTCAGCCAGAACCTCTTGAACCCACTGAGTCGCTGGACGGTTATCTACTTGTTCTTTAGTGTTAAGTAGGTTGCCGCCCATCTCACTTTGCTCATCAGCCAGAATTACGCGAGCACCGCTGCGTGCTGCCGTTAATGCAGCCATTAAACCTGCCGGGCCAGCACCAACAACTAAAACGTCACAATGTTGATTGATGTTTTCGTAACGGTCAGGGTCGTTCTCTAGTGGTGAGCGACCTAGTCCCGCAGCACTACGAATGTATTTTTCGTAGGTTTCCCACATGGATTTTGGGTACATGAACGTTTTGTAGTAAAAGCCTGGAGGCATCATGCCACCACCAACTTTACCTAAAACTCCCATTACATCTTTGTCTACATTAGGCCAGCCATTGGTCGACTGACAAACGAGGCCATCGTAAAGCTCTTGCTGAGTCGCACGAATATTAGGAACCTGCGTTGCTTCTGTCGCACCAAGTTGGAAGATTGCATTTGGCTCTTCTGCACCTGCTGCAATGATGCCGCGAGGACGACTGTATTTAAAACTACGACCTACAACATCAACACCATTTGCTAATAGCGCTGAAGCCAATGTGTCACCAGCATAACCTGGGTATGACTTACCATTGAATTCAAAAGTCACTGACTTAGACTGGTCAACTCGACTTTGTGATGAAATACGATTTACTTGTGTCATCCTTAACACTCCTTACTCTGCAGCCAGTGAAGGTTGCTCACCAATCTTGTAGACTTCTTTAATTTCATAAGTCTGCGTGTCGCGTGTCATGTTGAAAAACTTGCGACAGCCCGCTGAATGCACCCACATTTCGTGGTGAAGGCCTCTTGGGTTCTTACGGAAGAACAGGTATTGGCCCCATTCTTCATCTGTGCAGCTATCAGCATCAACTGGTCGTGTAATGTGAGCCTGACCTTTTGGGTGGAACTCTTCTTCTTCGCGATACTCACAGCAGTGAGGGCAATAAATCAGAAACATAATTCTTCTCCTGTTAGTGCGCTACGCCCGCAGCACCGTGTTCGTCGATCAATGCACCATTGTTGAAGCGGAACATTGAGAAAGGTTCAGCCAGTTCATGCATTTCGCCTTTCGCCAAGCTGGCTGCAAATACATTGCCTGATCCAGGTGTTGCTTTAAATCCACCCGTACCCCAACCACAGTTGAAGAATAGGTTTTCAACCGGTGTTTTGGTGATGATTGGACACGCGTCCGCTGTGGTATCAACAATACCGCCCCACTGACGATTCATGCGCACTCGGGAGAAGATTGGGAACATTTCAACAATCGCCTGAACAGTGTGTTCGATAGTTGAGTAAGAACCGCGCTGACCGTAACCGTTGTAGCCATCGATACCTGCGCCGATAACCAAGTCGCCTTTATCTGATTGGCTGACGTAACCGTGTACGTGGTTAGACATTACAACCGTATCTAGAATTGGTTTGATCGGTTCAGATACCAACGCTTGCAGTGGGTGAGACTCTAAAGGCATTTCGAAGCCAGCCATTTTCGCTAGCACGCCTGAGTTACCAGCTACTACACAACCCACTTTATCAGCCATGATGTCGCCATAACGGTTGGTTTTCACACCAGTGATAGCACCATCTTCAATGATCATATCAACGACTTCAGTCTGCTGAATCAGATCGACACCCATGCTATCTGCACCGCGAGCAAAGCCCCATGCAACGGCATCGTGACGTGCTACACCAGCGTTTGCCTGCCATGACGCACCAAGGATTGGGTAACGAGTGTTCGCAGAACAATCCATATGCGGCACAAGCTCTTTAACCTGTTGTGTATCCAGTACTTCACCCTGGATACCGTTCAGACGGTTAGCTGCAACACGGCGTTCAATGTCGCGCATGTCTTGCAGCGTGTGTCCGAGGTTGAGACAGCCACGACGAGAGAACATCACGTTGTAGTTCAGGTCTTGTGATAAGCCATCCCATAATTTCAGCGAGTGTTCATATAGAAATGCAGCTTCATCCCACAAGTAGTTAGAACGAACGATGGTTGTATTACGTGCGGTATTACCACCACCTAGATAACCTTTTTCAATGACAGCAACGTTGGTAATACCATGTTGCTTTGCCAAGTAGTAAGCGGTCGCTAGACCATGACCACCGCCACCAATAATAATGACGTCATACTTTTTCTTTGGCGTAGGATTGCGCCAGACACTTTGCCAATTTTCGTGATGGGAAAGAGAGTGTTTAAGTAGACCAAAACCTGAATAATGCTGCATTTGTCTATTCCTTCATTTCAGCTAAAGTCAAATACCGTTTTCTATTGGTATGCAGGGAAATCACGGCATAGTGACTGCACTTTGCTTCCTACGACTTCAATCGTGCTTGCCAGCGCTTGCGGGTCATCAAGGACATCAAGAATGTCTGAGATCCAACCTGCCAACATTTCACATTCTGCTTCACCGAAACCACGTGTTGTGATCACTGGTGTACCAATACGCAGGCCTGAAGTAACGAATGGAGATTGTGGATCGTCCGGTACAGCATTTTTGTTTACGGTGATACCCGCCATGCCAAGTGCTGCGTCTGCCGCTTTACCTGTCAGTTTTTGACGGATTAAGCTCAATAGGAATAAGTGGTTGTCTGTACCACCTGATACAACGTCGAAACCGCGCTCGATAAATACTTTCGCCATTACCTGAGCATTAGCCACAACTTGTTTCTGGTATTCAGCGAATTCTGGCTCTAACGCCTCTTTAAACGCTACTGCTTTTGCCGCAATCACGTGCATTAGAGGGCCACCCTGACCACCAGGGAAAACAGCAGAGTTGATCTTTTTCTCTAGTTCAGCGTCGCGAGAAACAATCAAACCACCGCGTGGACCGCGTAGCGTTTTGTGTGTTGTCGTCGCTACAACATCCGCGAAAGGTACTGGGTTTGGATAAACACCAGCTGCAACCAGACCCGCCACGTGCGCCATATCAACGAATAGGTAAGCGCCAACTTTGTCCGCGATATCGCGGAAACGTTGCCAGTCAACGACACGTGAGTATGCTGAGAAACCAGCAACGATCATTTTAGGCTTGTGCTCAAGAGCAAGTTGTTCAACTTGTTCGTAGTCGATTTCGCCCGTTTCAGCGTTTAGACCGTATTGAACAGCGTTGTAAATTTTGCCTGAAAAGTTAACGTGCGAACCGTGAGTCAAGTGACCACCGTGAGCAAGGCTCATGCCTAGTACTGTGTCACCTGGTTCACAAAGAGCCATGTACACGGCAGCGTTTGCTTGTGACCCTGAGTGTGGTTGTACGTTCGCGTATTCCGCACCGAACAGTTGTTTTGCACGTTCAATCGCCAATACTTCTACTTCATCAACGAATTTACAGCCACCGTAGTATCTTTTTGCCGGGTAACCCTCAGCGTATTTATTGGTTAGTTTACTACCTTGAGCTTGCATCACTCGTGGACTGGTGTAGTTTTCAGAAGCAATCAGCTCAATGTGGTCTTCTTGTCTCTGTTCTTCTTTTACAATCGCCGACCATAGTTCACTGTCGTACGCTTCGATGTTTTGAGTAGTGTTAAACATATCTTCTCCTTGATACTGGAATCTCGCTTCCCTGTTTAGGCATCAGGTTTGCCGCACGACATTGAATTCAAAATCGTTACAATGAAAACCTAATCGACAACTCAATAGTAATTAATTCGTAATATTGCGCTTGCGTAAATACGACAAAATCTGCGGATTTGCGACATCATTTAATTTATTTTTAAATAAAAAAAGCAGAGCTTACGCTCTGCCAAAATCCCGATAAAAATCAATAAGTCTTGTTATGTACACCTCCTTGTCTACAATCCCAAAAATCATTATTAATATATTTACTAATAGTGATTTTAGCGCAAGATTTTTCAGTTCTTAATTCAAATATATGAGTGCTATAAATTCACCAAATTAAATTTATTGACACTTATTGTTTGAATTAAGTACTGAAGTTAAGGTTGTGAGTTTTTACTATTTGTTTAGCAGTCGATAACCACGTTGCCATTTGGCACACTACAGCACGAAAGAATGTAACCATCTGCGACATCTTCATCAGTAATACCGCCGTTGTGGCTCATTTCTACATCACCACTGACTTTCTTGACCTTACATGTACCGCAAATACCCATACCACAAGCTTTTGGAATGGTCAGTCCTGCTTTAGCCGCCGCAGCATGAACCGTTTCACCCGGCGCCACCTGGACTTGTTTATCGCTTTCCATGAACATGACTTCAATTAGATCGCTTTCAGTCAGTTGTTCTGCTTCTTCCGCTGCAATTTCAGCATCTTGAACTGCTTGTTCTTCTACACCTGCTGGAGCCTCACCGAATGCTTCTTCATGATAGCGCTCCATGTTGAAGCCCAGTCGGACAAGGATAGATTTTACTGCTCGCATATATGGTGTCGGACCACAACAGAAAATCTCACGCTCATGTAAATCTGGCGTAATCATCAGCAGTTTGATGTCGTCTAAGTAACCACGATATCCAGACCAGTTTTGCCCCGACTCCAAACGTTCACAAATCAGATGCAAGTGGAAGTTGGAAATGCGAGATGACATAAATTCAAGCTCACGGTGGAAGATGATGTCGCGTGGCGTTCGAGCGCTGTGAACGAAAGTAACATCAACATCGCTATTAGTATCATAAATCCAGCGAGCCATAGACATCAGCGGCGTTACACCTACCCCGCCAGACAACAGAAGAACTTTCTCTGCCGGGAAGTCAATGCTATTGAATGCCCCAACCGGTCCATGGACCGCCAGTTCTGAACCTTCTTCCAGATTGTCGTGGATCCAGTTAGATACAAATCCACCCGGAACACGCTTAACCGTGATCGAAAAGCTATAAGGGACTGAAGGCGAACTCGAAATCGTATATGAGCGGAAAACTTGCTCACCTTCGATTTCAAGCTCAAGCGTGACAAATTGGCCTGGCTTAAAGAAAAACATGGTCGGCTGTTCAGCCATAAAACAAAAAGTTTTGGTGTCCCAAGTTTCTTGAATGGTTTTTACGCAACGAACTGCGTGACGACCGTTATCCCAAATTTGAGTTTCAACAGGTATAAAAGAGCCACTGGTGGCTAGAGAGTTCATTGGGGTATTCATATCCGGCTTCTCCGCAACGGTGTATTTAGTGGATTCCCTCCATGGGTTGTGCTTATTTTGGGTATTATTGACTATTCGAGTTATCCATTAGCGACACGGAGTTATCCAAAACGGTCACGTAAGGAAAAATAGTTTATTACGTGTCTTAAATAGGCTCACTCAATGTCGCATTTAGACCACTTCTTAACATGCCAATAATGGCAGGATATCTCCGAGCCAAACATTTACCCACTATTAGTAAGGCTGTTGGCCGAAAACGCATGGAAGCCCCCTAGTAGGGCGTATCGTCCACATTTTCTAGAAGAAGATAGACAATGACACAAAACGATATTCTCAACATCAGCTACTCGAGCCTAGAAGTAGCTCGAGCAGAAATGAAAAAAACGCTCGAAGAGCGTCGTATTAATTATTCACTACCGCGTCCGTTGTATAACGATCCACTTCTATTCAAAATTGATGTAGAAGAGATCTTTCAGAAGGAGTGGTTATTTGCTGGCATGACGAGTGAAATACCGTCAAAAGGTGACTACTTTACAGTAGAAATCGCACAAAGCCCTGTGCTTATCGTGCGTGACGCAGACGGACAAGTTAACGCGTTCCACAATACATGTCGCCACCGCGGTTCTCGAATCTGTCTAGAGCACAGAGGAAAAGTGGCCAATTTGGTTTGTCCTTACCACCAGTGGACATACGACACGAAAGGGAATTTGTTATTCGCCGGTACTGAAATGGGCGATGAGTTTGATATGCAAAAACACAAACTCAAACCAGTTCATTGTAAAACTGCCGGTGGCTTTATTTTTATCTGCCTTGGCGAACAGCCACCAGAGTCAGATTTTGATGAGTTCCTAGCCACGCTAGAAGAATACATGGAACCGTACGATGTCGAGAACACCAAACTCGCTGTTGAGTCGAACATGTATGAAAAAGCGAACTGGAAACTTGTACTGGAAAACAACCGCGAATGTTATCACTGCAGCGGTAGCCACCCAGAGCTACTAAACACGCTTCTGGAGTGGGATGACACAAACGATCCACGTGCGACTGAAGAATTCTTAAAGTATTACGAGCGTATGGCTGCGGAGTGGGATGCAGAATCGATCCCGCACGAGCATAAAAAATATGGTAGCAGAAACCGTCTAGTGCGTATGCCTTTGAAAGAAGGTACGTCTGTAATGACCATCGATGGTTCAGCTGGTTCGAAAAAAATGCTAGGTCGCATTAAGAATGACAAGTTAGGTTCTTTGCGTATTTTGCATCTACCTAACTCGTGGAACCACATGCAAAGTGATCACTTCATCGTATTCCGCGTATTGCCTATCTCAGCGCAAGAATCGATGGTAACCACTAAATGGTTTGTGCACAAAGACGCGATTGAAGGTGTGGACTACGATCCAGAAAACCTACGTCGTGTTTGGGATGCTACAAATGAGCAAGACCGTCGACTTGGGGAAGAGAACCAACGTGGTATCAACTCGCTAAGCTACGAACCAGGACCTTACTCTGAAACCTTTGAGTTCGGTGTGATTGATTTCATCAACTGGTACGCAGAACGAATCCAGGAAAAGTTGTAATTAGCTTTGCTCCATAACCCAAGCCCCATCACTCGATGGGGCTTTTTTAATACTATTATCTGCCCTTAACGGTATAGTACTAACCTAAGCAAGAAAGTGGTCATACTTAATGATAGAGAACCAGAAAACAGGCATCGAACACAAACACGCATCAACCCATCCATGGGGCTTCGATTTGCCATCCATGGCAAATAGAGTTTGTTTATCGAACCCTGTTCCCTGAACAGTTAATTTTCCAGATTAATGGTATAAAAAGCGCTCAGGAGTTCGAGCGACTTAAACCAGTTCTTTGATAATTTTCTCTAGTTTATCCAAACCTTCGCTTAGTATTTCAGATTCAATGGTCAGTGCTGGAAGTAGACGAATTACGTTCGCTTTTACGCCACAAGAAAGTAATATCACACCATTTTCTTGCGCCTTGCTAATAATCGCTTTAGTAAGATCTTGTAGTGGCTGACCAGATTCCGGATCAGTGAACTCGATTGCCATCATCGCGCCAATCGTACGTACCTGACCGATTTGTGGAACTGTTTCTTGTAGCTTGGTCATACGAGCATTAACAACTTCACCAATACCAATCGCTTTTGCACACAGTTGCTCTTCTTCAATGATCTTTAACACTTCCAGACCAGCAACACAGCCCATCGGAGAACCCGCATAGGTACCACCAAGGCCACCTGCTGGTGCTGAGTCCATAACGTCAGCTTTGCCAACCACGGCAGAAATTGGGAAGCCGCCAGCAATGCCTTTTGCCATGGTCACCATGTCTGGTTCGATACCTAAGTACTCAGTTGCAAACATTTTCCCCGTACGAGCAAAGCCCGCCTGGATTTCATCAGCAATCAACATAATTCCATATTTATCACAAATATCACGTAAGCCTTGTGCGAAGGAAACTGGCGCTTGGTAGAATCCGCCTTCACCTTGCACTGGTTCGAAAATGATCGCCGCAACACGTGCTGCTTCGATATCACAAGCGAATAGGTCCTCAAGTGCTTGCAAGCTCTGTTCTACAGATACACCGTGGAACTCGTTTGGGTACGGCGCATGGAAGACTTCGCCAGGGAACGGACCAAAACTCGCTTTGTACGGCGCAACTTTCCCCGTCAGAGCCATCGTCAGGTTAGTACGACCATGGAAAGCACCTTTAAATGCAATCACGCCGCTACGACCAGTGTGTGCACGAGCCACTTTTACCGCGTTTTCCACGGCTTCTGCGCCTGTAGTCAGGAAAATCGCTTTCTTTTCTGAGTCGCCCGGTGCGATTTGAGTTAACTTCTCTGCCAACTCAACAAACGATTCATAAGGTGTCACCAAAGCGCAGGTATGAGAAAAGTTATCTAACTGTGCTTTTACTGCCTGAGTAATACGCTTGTTGGCGTGACCCGTATTGTTTACCGCAATACCCGCCGCAAAATCGATATATCTATTGCCTTCCACATCCCAGATTAGGGCGTTTTCTGCTTTGGCAACATACAGTGGGTAAAGTGCACCCATACCGTTAGAAAATACCTGATTTCTTCTCTCGTGTAGTTGTTGGTTAGTCATTTTTGTATTCCTTGAGTTGTACATATACCTCCGCCAGGAATGATTCCCTTTGGCGACTTTAGTTTCTATTTATTGTTGTATGCGTTAGCTAAACGCGAAGAATCGTTAAGTTGGCTCGCCTTTCACCACAAACACCGAGCAGTGAGAATGGCGAACTATCTTTGCGGCATTAGAACCTAAGCAATATGAGCGAAAATTCGGATTTGCGGATGCCATAACAATGGCGTCCACTTGAGAGTATTTGGCTTGCTGCAACACTTCATCAAACACAACTCCATTACGAACCATCGCTTTGCCACGATGTTGTTTTGGCACATAGGTTTCTAACATCGTCTGTACACAATCAAAGGCACTTTGATGTTGAGCTGAAAAAGCACTGCCTGATGCTGTCGGTACCATACTGTGATGCACCCGTGCCTCATCGACATACAACATGTCTATGACACCTTGTTCGTCTATCAGCTTAAGCGCCATGTCGACCTCTTTTTTCACGACATCGGTATGTGAAAGGTCAACGGGCATTAGAATTCGCTTGAGGCTCATATTAATTTACTCCCATCACTGTGTTTGGTAACCACATCACCACTTCAGGGAACATCATGCACAGAATCAATACGCACAGCTTTAGAGCGATAAACGGAAGAATCGAGCGATAGATGTCCATCATACTGACGCCAGGAGGTGAAATTCCTTTCAGATAAAACAGCGCGAAACCATAAGGTGGCGTTTGCACGGCGATTTCGATGTTTAGGATCATTAAGATACCGAACCAGATTGGGTCATAACCCAAAGACACGACAATAGGTGTAAACAACGGAGCGCACATCAAAACGATGATTAATTCATCAATAATGAAACCAAGCAGTAGCATGATCGCTTGCATCAAGAGGATCACACCCCAAGGCGGTAAGCCGAGATCCTCAGTGATCTGCGCCACCATATTTTGCACGCCACTTAACATGTGAAAGTTACTAAATAGCGACGCGCCTAAGATGATCCACATCGACACGCTGACCAGCATCGCCGTTTCAAACCCCGATGATTTGAACATTTCGAAACGGAATCGCTTAAAGACAATCGCAAGTATTATCGCGCCAACGACCCCGATAGCACCCGACTCGGTTGGCGTAGCAATACCAGTAATGATGCTGCCCAACACAGCCACAATCAGTAATAGAGAAAACAGGCCATCACGTGCTGTGGTGAACTTCTCTTTACCCGTCATTTTGCTTTCACTACCCGTGCCTAGCGGGGCTTTTTTCGGATTAAGCTTACAGCTAATGATCACGTAAGCCATCAGCAAAACGATTGAGATCAGAGCTGGAATGAGTGCCGCTAAAAACATCCGCCCAACCGAATTTTGGGTCGTCGCCGCATACATGATCATCGGTATACTCGGCGGGATCAAAATTCCCAAGCCACCGCCGGCCATGATCACACCCAGAGCCAGTCGCTTATCATAGCCACGCTCTAACATTGGCTTGAGCGCGATGCTACCCGAAGTCATGATCCCTGCACCGATAATGCCGACCATGGCACCAATCATGGAACACACCCCAATCACACTGACCGCAAGTGAACCACGAATACGGCCAATGACCATTTGACTGGCGTTAAACATCGCATCGCCAATTCCGGAGCGAGTCAGCAATTGACCCATGTAGATATACAGAGGAATCGCCAGCAGAATAAAACTAAAAAAGTTACTCTCAATGGTTGTTGGAACCAGGTTGAAGATCCCTTCACCCCAAGTAAGGTAACCCATTCCCATTGCGATACCACCCAGAGCAAGACCAACGGGTGCACCCAATGCAAAGGTGAACAGAATGCAACCAACCAGTAACAGCGTCAGAACTTCAATACTCATATGCCCTCCGCTGAGTCTACTAATGTCTCTGTTTGTTCATGCTCTTCAGGAGCTTGTTCGATAAGCGCTTTGCCTGTCACCAGGTAGTACAGGTCTTGAATAATGTCGCTGGTAAACTGGACGATAAACGCCCCGCAAGCGACAATCATCATTACCCAGAAATGTGCCATCGAAGGCGCCCACTCAGACTGGCGACGATAATTAAACTCGATAGCTTCTTCAAATTTACCCAGTGCCATCATTAAAACCACACAGAGAAAGAAAATGGCCAATGAATAAGACACAAGGTTAAATAGTGAACGGACTCGCTTAGATACCGACAGGTACAGCACATCCACATTAATATGGGCTTTATTTTGTTGTGCCAGAGCCCCACCCAACGCCGCTATATACCCGAATAAGAAAAGTGAAACGTCATACGCCCAGATAGTTGGAGTGCCGAGCACATAACGAGAAAAGACTTCAAAGGCAACGGTAGCAGCGAGAACAGGCATTAAGATGGAGGCAGAAAGGCCAATCCAATAAATTATCTGATTAATACCGCGACAGTAGATTTTTAATACTCTAATCAACATAGACATCACCTATAACAACATGAAAGAGATAGGGGGGAAGGCAACTCCCCCTTAAGTACTGATTCAGCCGGAGAGCTCCCCCCAGCGAAATCATCTAAAGTGTGTTATTGGGTGTCTTGAACGATCTTAACTAGGCGTTGGCTGTACTTGTCAGAATCTGCATATTCTTTCCAAAGTGAGCCAGCACTTTCGTTCCATTTGGCTTTATCCTGCTCACTTGGCTCAGGACTCCACTCCATACCTTTCGCTTCCATTTCAGCGATAGCTTGTGATTCCCATAGACGAGACTTAGTCATCTGCTCACGGGCATGTACAGCACTTGCCGCTCGAACAATCGCTTTCAAATCGTCAGATAGTTTGTTCCATGCCCCCTTGTTAACCACAATCGGTAAAGTTTGTGCGCCAGCAATTGGTAGGCGGTACATGTATTTCGCTACTTCAACATGGTTACCATCACGGTGGTCAATAATATTACTGCCGATCGAGCCATCAATAACGCCCGTTGCTAAACTGGTATAAATTTCGCTGTAAGAGAGTGACGCAGGCGATGCGCCCAAATTACGTAAGAATTTTCCGTACGCGCCAGGAGCACGAATCTTAAGACCTTGGAAATCTTCAATTGAGTTGATTGGTTTTTTCGTCAGTACATAAACGGGTAGCTGGATGTAAGGTTCAAGCCAAACTAAGTTTTGCTTGTCGTAAGCTTCTTCCAGGACTTCTCCCCAGCCTTTTTCATGAAACAGCGCACTTAGCTCGCCGACATCATCCGTCATCCCTGGCAAACCAACTTCCACAACACCCGCTGGGAACTCACCTGCATGCATTGGCTGGAACGGAGCGCCCATTGTGATCAAACCTGATTTCACTGAGCCAAGTACACCTGTTTGCCCAACACCTTCACCTGAATACATGACTTGAACAGAAATGCGGCCGTTTGACATCGCTTCAATGTTGCTCGCAAAGTCTTTGTACACTTCACCATATGCCGTACCGCGAGGATAAAGGTTTACAAAGCGCCAATTATGTTCAGCTGCAAACGCTTGAGGAGCCGTGAATAGCGTGCTTGATATTGCAAGAGAACAAGCAGCAACAATTTTGGCTAGACTTCCTTTGTTCAGTTTTCCTAAGTTTTTAAACATAAACTTTCTCCTTGGATTATTTTTTGTTATGACTCAACCAGAAACAATGCGAAGTGGCCCTCACCCCTTGTTACAGTCACGTTAATCATTGTTACGTTTTAATCACATCCGTTAAATTTATATTTTTTCACCTAAAGTTTTATAGCCATCAAACCAACCAGTTGAGTTAACAAAATCACGGCGATTTACGATATTTAAAACAAAAAAAGCAGCACTCGAGGTGCTGCAAAATATTTTTATCAAATATAAGGGAAAAGAACTTCTTAGGGTAAATCAGTCAAAATAAAGACAGAGAGCCTCTTACTTCAACTAGAGGACACTTTATATTCCGTGACATAGATATTTGATTTCTAGGTAGTCTTCAATGCCATATTTGGAGCCTTCACGCCCACATCCCGACTCCTTCACACCACCAAATGGCGCAACTTCCGTCGAAATAATGCCTTCGTTGATGCCCAGAATCCCATACTCAAGCGCTTCACTCATACGCCACACGCGGCTGTGATCTCGTGTATAGAAATAAGCCGCTAAGCCATAAGGCGTGTCGTTGGCACGACGAATCACATCCTGCTCATCATTAAATCGGAAGATGGTTGAAATCGGACCAAACAGCTCCTGATGAGCAATATCCATCGCTTCAGTCACATCCGTTAAGATGGTTGGTTGATAAAACTGCTGACCGCTCTCCAGCCCCTGGCCACCTAACGCTAACGTTGCACCTTGCTCTATTGCTGTTTCTACCAAACTCGATACTTTTTCAAACGCTTTTTGATTGATTAGCGGACCGATCTCGGTACCTTCGACTAAACCATCACCTATCTTGAGTGCTTTCACTGCTGAAGTGAATTTATCCATGAACTCATCGTACACGGCATCATGAATGTAGAAACGGTTGGTACAGACACAGGTTTGCCCTGCATTACGGTATTTAGAAATCACTGCACCCAAAACCGCTTTATCGATATCGGCGTCGTCAAAAACAATAAATGGTGCATTTCCCCCTAGCTCTAACGAAACTTTTTTGACCGTATCAGCTGCTTGGCGAAGAATCAGTTTGCCAACAGGCGTTGAACCTGTGAAAGAGATTTTGCTTACTAGAGGGTGGCAACACAGTACATCGCCGACTTCAGCAGGACGAGAGGTTGTCACAACGTTAACCACACCTTTTGGTATACCCGCTTGCTCGGCAAGTTTTACCATTGCTAACGCACATAGCGGTGTGTCTTCACC
The DNA here is from genome assembly GCF_026000435.1 of Vibrio sp. STUT-A11. Taxonomy (NCBI): domain Bacteria; kingdom Pseudomonadati; phylum Pseudomonadota; class Gammaproteobacteria; order Vibrionales; family Vibrionaceae; genus Vibrio; species Vibrio sp. STUT-A11. The sequence continues at coordinate 1,790,239 of NZ_AP026764.1, forward strand.
CGGCTTAATCACGACAGTACAACCCGCGGCCAAAGCTGGGCCGACCTTACGAGTGATCATCGCAACTGGAAAGTTCCATGGCGTAATCGCCGTTACCACACCAATAGGTTGCTTGATAGTCATGTAACGGTTGTTCGGATTGCCTGAAGGGATCACATCGCCGTACATTCTCTTCGCTTCTTCGGCAAACCATTCAATAAACGATGCGCCGTAAAGCACTTCACCGTAAGCTTCTTTATAAGGCTTACCTTGCTCTGTAGTGAGTATCTTAGCGAGTTGTTCTGCGTTTTCGATAATTAAATCGAACCACTTTTTAAGTAATCCAGCACGGTGTTTCGCGGTGGTAGTGTGCCATTCTTTAAATGCTGAATGAGCGGCCATGATGGCGGCTTGCGACTCTTCTTTCCCCATATCTGGGACAGAAGTAATTAACTCGCCCGTGGATGGGTTTATTACATCGACTTGCTTGCCATCGCGCGCTTCAACCCACTCCCCATTGATAAAACCACGGGATAAGATCAAATCTGTCATTAGTTCTATTCCTACTGTTCTAAACATTAACAATGTCAAAGATTTAAAAAACCATATCGCGCAAAATAGCGATGGAACTTAACGTAATGATAACAATCTATTGAGGCACATAAATATTCCTCAATAAACATAAAGTTTTACGAGCATAAAACAATGACCAGAAACGCCGTACCTATTGGTCACATTGGTGACTACGAAATAAAACAACTTAAAATTTTTAAAGTCGTCGCTGATTGTGGTGGTTTTTCCGCAGCTGAAACTGAGCTCAACGTGAGCCGCTCAACAATCAGTATTCACATATCCAATCTCGAATCTCGATTAAACCTTGTACTATGTCGTCGCGGACGTTCCGGGTTTGCTTTGACGGAAGAAGGCGCCGTCGTCTATGAGGCCACAGTAAAGCTACTGGGTGAGCTAGAGGACTTTCGTAACACCATTAACCATCTCGACATTCAGCCCTCGGGCAGCCTAGAAGTGCTGTTTAGCGATAACATCAGTTTGGATAATAGGGCTAAGATGCCCGAGGTGATTCGTAATTTCTCCAGCATCGCCAAAGAAGTTTACTTAACGGCTGAAGTGGCTCGCATGACGGAAATAGAACGTAAAGTGCTACAAGAAGAAGCAGATATCGGCTTTATCCCTTTTCACCGTGAGCTAGATGGCCTGGAATACGAACACATCTATACCGATATTTGTTACCTTTATGCCAGTAAAGATAACCCGCTTGCCAAGCTGTCTAAGAAAGAGCTTTCTGAGGACATCATCAACGGCTTCCCTGTCGTTTATGCGGGATTAAAGCCGCAAGAGCTACTGCATTCTCCTTTGTCTAAAATGAACTTAAAAGCCACCGCCTATAACTATGAATCTCGGATGGCACTAATACTTTCGTCCCGATTTATTGGCTACTTGCCGGAAAACTATGCTAAGCCGTATGTAGAGAGTGGACAGCTTGTGCCTGTCGCTCCAGATAAAAGACACTATTCTGTAGAGATAATGGCGATCACCAAAAAGACCCTTTCAATCAATAAAGTACGTTCGCTGTTCATCAAAACCATGCGTGACTTTTACCGCAAGCAGAATGCTTAAACTTACCTAATCTAGCCGATGTTGTTTGTCTATTCTTACCCTACCAAAGCAGGGAAAATTGAAGTTTTAGGCAAACAATAGCGAATATTGAACAATTCGATGTTGGCTATTGCATGCCATAATTTCTCCACCCCGTGATAGCGGAAACAGCATGAGCTCCACTGATTTTAAAGGATTAAGCGCCAATAGAGTTCATTGTCTTACGTCCAATCAGCGCAATGGAGATATTCTACAATGGAATATACAACATTAAGTAACAACCTAGAGATGCCGATGGCAGGCTTTGGTGTTTTTCAGGTTACCGATAAAGAAGAATGCAAACAGTCAGTACTCAGTGCTATCCGTGCTGGCTATCGCCTCATTGATACTGCCGCCGTCTACGGTAATGAAGATGCCGTCGGTGACGCAGTACGTGAAGCCATTGAAGAAGGGCTTTGTACGCGCGAAGATCTCTTTATCACGTCAAAGTTGTGGGTTCAAGACATGTCGAATTACGATACGGCTAAAGCGGGTATCGAAGCGTCACTTGAAAAGTCTGGTCTAGAGTATTTCGATTTATATCTACTACACCAGGCAATGCGAGACTATTTTAGTGCTTGGCGCGCGATGGAAGATGCTTACGAAGAAGGCAAGCTCAAAGCGATTGGCGTGTCTAACTTCTACGCACATGTGTTGGCGAACTTCTGTGAGACAGTAAAAATCACACCCATGGTTAACCAGATTGAGCTACACCCCTATCATGCTCAGCCGGGCGCGCTAGAAACAATGAAGCATTACGGCGTTCAGCCTGAAGCATGGGCACCATTAGGTGGTGGTCGTCATAGACCTTTTGAAGATGAGATGCTAAAGGGCATTGCGCAAGCACACGGCAAAACAGTTGCTCAAGTTATTCTGCGCTGGAATTTACAGCGCGGTGTCACTGTGATTCCTAAATCGGTTAAACAAGAACGCATTGAAGAAAACTTCGATATTTGGGGTTTCACGCTTTCAGAAGAAGAGATGGATAAAATCAGCAGCCTTGATTTAGGTTACGTTGGCGAAGCGGTTAAGCACTTCAATCCTGATTTTGTTCGCGGCTGTCTCGGCGTGAAAATTCACGACTAATTCTGGTTAGTCACGTAATTGATTAGACACACATCGCCAGTGGTGTGTGTCTAAACACTTCTGGCAAATAGAACTGCATTTTAGTGGCACACGAGCTTAAAAAGTGACATCGGGTTAACGCACCTTACCAGTTCTCATATTAGTTTCGTATTTGGATAACAAAAGATACCTTATCGCGGTAATTGCTGAGCGCCCCACCGAACAACATTCTCAATATCTGGTAACAATATCCCTTTCTCTTCAATACAGAACAAGAGTTTGGAAAACCGATCACGTTGCGTACTATCAACGCCTTGTAGCCACTCATCAATACTACTTTTTACGCTATCCACATCTGAATTTGAACATTCAATTCCAAGCTGATCGAGATCACTAATAAAGTCATCCATATCTACAAGATCTACGTGCATCATAATCACATACTCCTTACCAAATAAGGGGGAGTCCTTCCCCCAACAAGTCTAAAATAGACGATTCAAAAAATGGCTGTGATCAATTTCTATTTCACACAGCCAAAAATGTTAGCTGCGTAGCAATTATGCTTTGCGGTATAAGTGGATTTCAGATAGTAGCCCTTTGTATAAGCTCCAACACATCAACACCAATACGAGCGTGAACGGCAGGCCAGTCGTAATCGCACCAGCTTGCAACGCTGTTAGTGCTTCTGAGCCACCTCCAAGCAGTAGTGCAATAGCAATAAAGCCTTCAACAATTGCCCAGAAGATACGCTGTCCAACTGGTACATCTTCTTTACCACCCGCAGTGATACTATCAATAACCAATGAGCCCGAGTCTGAAGACGTCACAAAAAAGACCAGTACGAGCAAGATACCAACCACTGATAGCAACGTAGACAATGGCAAGTTTTCAAACATTTGGAACATTGCCAGAGAAACATCGCTGATACCATTTGCTAGCTCACCGACACCAGTCGTCGCCTGTTCCATCGCCGTGCCGCCCATCACACTTAACCAAACCATAGTGACCAAAGTTGGGATAAGTAGTACAGCGGTGACGAACTCACGAACAGTACGTCCTTTTGATACACGTGCGATAAACATACCTACAAAAGGTGACCAAGATACCCACCACGCCCAGTAGAATACCGTCCAGCCATGGAACCAGTCTGAATCTTCACGTCCAATCCAATTTGAAAGTGGCACGAAGTTATCGGCGTAACCTACCGCGATATCACCAAACGTATTTAAAATAGATAGAGTCGGTCCAATGACCACAAGAAGAGCAACTAAACCTGCCGCGATGAGCATGTTAATGTTACTCAATATTTTCACTCCGCCATCCAGTCCTCGTGCGACTGAAATTACCGCAATACCCGTTACTACTACAACAAATGCGATTTGAGTAGAAATACCACTTGAGACACCGAATAGATGGCTAAGACCACCAGCAGCTTGCTGCGCGCCAAAACCAAGAGACGTCGCAAGGCCAAAGATAGTGGCGAGAACGGCAAGAATATCGATGAAGTTACCAATCGGGCCCCAGCAACGCTCACCAAGAATTGGGAAAAAAGCAGAACGGATAGTGAGCGGTAGGCCTTTGTTATGTGTAAAGAATGCTAAGGCCAAGCCGACTACGGCATAAATCGCCCAAGGGTGTAAACCCCAATGGTAGATCGTTGCACTCAGTGCCATTTTTCTGGCTTCTTCAGTACTTGCTTCCACATTCAAAGGCGTACCGTACCAATCGGTATAGTAGGCGACAGGTTCAGCCACACTCCAGAACATCAGACCAATACCCATACCAGCCGCGAACAGCATGCTAAACCATGAGACCGTTGAAAATTCTGGCGTCGCGTTTAATCCACCTAAGCGAATTTTACCAAGTGGTGAAACCAGTAGTATTAAACAGAAAGCGACAAATAGGTTACATCCGACAATGAAGAACCAGTCAAAATTTGTGATTGACCAAGTTCGAGCTGCCATAAGTGCATCTTTTGCGCCTTCAGGAAAAATGAGCGTCAAAATGATGAACAATAAAATTAAACTAGCGCTGATACCAAAAACCGGGTTGTGTATATCCATCCCCAAAATTTTGACGTTATCTTGCCCTGCACAGTAGTCTGTTTCATATTTAGCGGTATGATCAGATTTATATCTTCTTCGGCTACTCACTATGCTTTTCATGCGATCCCTCTTTAGTGATTAACATATAATTCGGTTCAGTAATTCCTTTCTCTGAATCGTTTTTTTGTTGTTGGTTGATCACGCCAGGTACCGAAATTTTCCGTAAATTGTCGGTACCATGAACGTGGTTCAATACGTTGAACTGCTGACGAATAAAATAAATGTTTTTAGGGCGTGTTAACCTTTATGGTCAACACGCCCTATTTATTTACTTACCACCCCTTCTTCTAGAAGTAAGTCAAACACCACCTGAGCCATTTCACTGACAGGTTGGTCTTTAAGAACCTTACCTCCAGTCGATTCTGCTTTTGCTGTCGCTGCTTTAAAGCGATCAGCTGCACTTTTTGCTTTTACGACTTTCAAGCGTTTCGCTTTCGGCTTAGCGATACTGACTTCCCAAGTCATCCTTTCTTTGTCTAATTGTTTACCATCGACCTCTTCTGCGACGACTTCACAACGACGTGCGCGACCAAAAGCACTTTGTCGTGGCTCTTGAGCGGCGAAATCCACACTGGCAATAAATGGCAGAGAAACATTAATCGCTCTGCGTTGTCCTCGTGGTAACGCTTGCAGTACGCGTGCTGTACCATTTTCGACAGACAGAATTTCTGCGACGCCCATAACAATCGGGCAACCCAACTCTTGAGCAAGAAAAAAAGGTAGTGTGCCTGAAGATTCGCCATTTTCCGCGCGCATTCCTGTCAGAACGATGTCGGGCATGTCATCTCGAAAGTACGAAGACAATGTGTTGACCGCATCGTCCTGTTCGTCCTGGGACAAAACACGAATTTGAGAAAGGCCCATCCCGCTGTAATACCCCAGAGCTGGATCCTGAGGATTACCTGCGTGAAGTACCTCTAACTCACAACCCTCTAAGTTCATCGCCAGTTCGACGGCACGTGCATCGGTCGCTGAACGGCGCGCACGTCCGGTATCCGGGTGCGCACCAATGGAAACTAACGTACTGACACGCAGTGTGTCGGTTTGATTATGCGGCATCCTTCAACTCCTTTGATTGGTGGAGTTGAATAAGAGCAATCAACTCTCTTAAAAACTCATTACTATCAGCAATCACACTCAGATCCGCGCGCTTGACCATGTCACAACCCGCATCCGTGTTTACTGCGATGACTTTCTCACAAGCACCAATACCTTGTAGGTGTTGAATGGCTCCCGAGATACCAACGGCGACGTAAACTCGAGCAGTCACCCAGCTACCGGTAGCACCAACCTGACGGTCACGAGGCATAAAGCCATCATCAACCGCTACGCGGCTTGCACCTTCAGTTGCACCCAGTACATTGGCCGCTTCGTGGAATTTGTCCCAATCATGAATACCGTTACCTGCCGACAGAATAAACTCTGCCTCAGTAAGTGGTATTGCCTGAGGATCCACCGCGACTGGACCAAGATCTTCGATACGAGATTCAATGCTGAATGTGCCTTCAAATTCAACCGGCAGCACTTCGTGCCTGGTTTCATCAATTGGTAGCGCACATTCTTGAGCCAGCAGAAGCACTCGTGGTGTCACACGTTTGATGTCGTGACGAAGGCCTGCTGCTCGACATACCGCATGCTCACTGTCGACTTGCCACGCTTGCGTTGCAGGACGTTCATTAATCGCCGCAGACAAACGCGCGCCAAGTTCAAATCCACCTTGAATGCTATCCGGGAATAGCCAGTGCTTAGGCGAATATTGCGTTTCGATACTCGCCAGAACCTCTGCTCGCTGTTCTGGGCTGTAGTGATCAAACACTTCATCCGGAATCGTTAGCAATCGATCGACGCCTGCAAGATCAAACTGTTCTTCTTTGTGGGTGCCGAATACCACTGCCATCACAGCGCCCTCACCGTCAGACTGTTTAACCAGCTGATGGGCTTGGCCAAGAACGTCTTTATCATGACTGCTCAAGCGACCACCTGGCATATCTGGCACAACCACAATGTAAAAGTCTGGAGACTCAACCTTGTGCAACGGCAATTCAACACTTGCTTGGCTGCTTTGGCGAGCACCCATCATTGAGGTTGCGGCATTATTGTTAAGACGGTCAATACGCTTAATGCCATTTGGCCCAATAAAGCCAACACGATGTGGATAACGTCTAGTTAAGCCGCTTGGTCCAATCTCTTCAACTGGCTGTACCATCAAGCTTTCATGCTGTGGGTGTAGCCTATTGCGTCTAATCCACTCGACACGAGGGTCACGGCGTAAAATAAATTCTCCCATGATCTTCTCCTACACACCGACGGTTTCAGACTCTGGCGTCCATACGTCCACCTGGTCATCGTTAATCTCAATCAGCATCTCAGCCACAAGCTCAGCGATGTCTTTCACTTCAGGTCTTGGCTCAACAACACCTTCAAGCATCGCAGTACATTGCTGACAACCTACTGCCACAAGATCGGCACCTGTTTCACGGATGTCGTCCATACGCATATCCGCAATACGACGTTCGCCAGGGATATCGGTAATCGGAGCCGCACCACCACCGCCACAACAACGTGAGCGGAATCCAGAACGTTCCATTTCAGCAATTTCAACACCGAGGTGTTTTAGTACCGAACGAGGGGCTTCATATTCACCGTTGTAACGACCTAGGTAACAAGGATCGTGGTACGTCACTTTACCAACAGACAATGGTTTTAGAGCAATCAAACCCTTTTCAACCAACTGGTTGATGAAAGTGGTATGGTGCCAAACTTGGTAAGTCGGTTTTTCATTCTCAGGGTAGAAGTCCGGGTATTCGTTCTTCAAGCAGTGGAATGCATGCGGATCGGTTGTCACGATGCAGTCAAAATCGTACTTCATCAACGTTTGGATGTTACGTTTTGCTAAACGCTGATAAGTTACGTCGTCACCTAATCGGCGTGCAACGTCACCACAGTCCAGTTCTTCATCGCCCAAGATAGCAACATCAATCTTGGCTGCTTTAAGAATTTGCACCATCGACTTGAGGATACGTTGGCTACGCATATCAAACGCACCATCAGACACCCAGAACAGCACATCTGCACGTTTGACTTCAGACATCAATTTCAGATCCTGGTCTGCTGCCCAGTTAGAACGTTTGTTCGGGTTATGACCATTCGGGTTATCAGTGAAGATGATGTTTTCCAGTACTTCCGCACCTTTGTTTGGTGTTTCGCCTTTTTCAAGCGTTAAGAAGCGACGCATATCAACAATCGCATCCACGTGTTCGATCATCATCGGACATTCTTCGACACACGCGCGGCAAGTCGTACATGACCATAGTGTTTCTGCGTTTAGAACACCACCAACGATTGGTTTGTGTGGGTCACCTTTTGCACAACCGGTTTCTTTACCTGGATATGGGCTACCAGCGTAATTTTCATCCGTACCACCAGCTAGTCCCACAACCATGTCCTGGATAAGCTTCTTAGGGTTAAGAGGCTGCCCTGCAGCAAATGCCGGACATACCGCTTCACAACGACCACACTGAACACACGCATCAAAGCCCAGCAACTGATTCCATTTAAAATCACTTGGATTTTCAACGCCCAGCTTTTTAGCATCAAGATCTACTGGTTTTAAGCCGGTTGAACGACCACCACCAAAGCGCTCCGGACGACGGTGAAATGCTAAGTGCAATGCACCAGCAAACGCGTGCTTCATTGGTCCGCCCCAGCCCATACCAAGGAACATCTCACCGACGCCCCATACGATAGCAGCAAGTAGGACAACCGCAGCAACCACGTTAAACACATCGCCAACCAACTGAGTCGCAGGCAGTGTCACAAGGAAGAAGCTCACCGAGAACATGATCAAGCTTTTCGGCAGTCTCATCCAAGGGCCTTTAGACAGGCGCGATGGTGGATTTAGTCGACGTTTTGCGACAAACAACGCGCCGCAAAACATTAAGCCAAGTGAGCCAAGTAGTACCCAAGATAAGATTTGCGGCTCCAGGTTAAACACGTGAACCGCGAAGATGAGCACAACTGACAGGACGAAACCGCCTGCCGTTGCAACGTGAGTGTTAGACATCACTTTGTCGCGCGCTACCACGTGGTGCAAGTCCACAAGGTAACGGCGAGGCATGGCTGCTAACCCTGCAAAAAAGGCAACACTTTCGGCTTGCCCTCTCCGCCACATCATAATGCGGCGGAGCATCCCTATAACAGCCAGGGCTCCGGCTGTTATAAGTAAGATAGGAAGTAGTGACTCTAGGACCATAAGCCCCCCTTACAGATCTTTACATAGACGTAGTGCATCGTAGAGTGCAGCGTGAGTATTACGCTGTGAAACACAGTCACCCAAGCGCCATAGGATCATGCCGTCATTGTCTTGAGATAGGACTGGTTGCGCCTGTGATGCAAACAAGGTTTCAACGTCGATTTGGCCTTTGTTTACTGACTCAGCTTTCAACTCGTAGTAAAGCGCTTCATTTGGACGAATGCCGTTTTCTACTACCACTTGGTCAACAACGCGTTCTTCTTTCGCACCCGTGTATTCGTTCTCTAGCAGAGCGATTAGGTTGTCACCTTCACGGTATACTTTCAGCAGAGCAAGGTCTGAAGTCATGATGACTTCTTTCTCATACAAACTACGGTAGTAAGTTGGGAACGTCGTACCACCGATACCAACACCTGGTTTGATATCATCAGTAACGAGTTCAACTTGTGAGCCTTTAGAAGTCAGGTAATCTGCCGCCGACATACCAGAGAATTCACAGATTGTGTCGTAAACCAGAACATTCTTACCCGGTTCAACTGTGCCGTTAAGGATATCCCAAGAAGACACAACCAAGCCTTCTTCTGCACCCCAGTCTGGGTTCTGTTCGATGAATGGCGTACCACCAGTTGCAAGAATACAAACATCAGGTTTAAGTTCACGAATCATGTCCGCGTTAGCTGCAGTCTCTAGGATAACTTCAACGCCAAGACGGTCTAACTCCATTGCCAACCAACGTGTGATACCAGCCATCTGATCACGTTGCGGTGCTTTCGCTGCGATGGTGATTTGTCCACCTAGCTCACTCGCTTTTTCGACTAGAGTAACCTTATGACCACGCTCAGCCGCAACACGTGCTGCTTCCATACCACCAGGGCCACCACCAATCACAACAACTTTACGGATAGATCCAGTTGTTTTTTCGATCAGGTGAGGCATGCCCATGTGCTCACGGGATGTCGCCGCGTTCTGGATGCACAATACATCTAGACCCATGTACTGACGGTCGATACAGTAGTTCGCGCCAACACATTGGCGAATCTGATCGGTTTGACCTAGTTTAATTTTGGTGATCAAGTGTGGATCCGCAATATGCGCACGAGTCATACCAACAAAATCAACGTAACCCGCTTCAAGAATACGCTTCGCTTGGTTTGGGTCTTTGATGTTTTGCGCGTGGATAACTGGTACTGAAACCACTTCTTTAATACCAGCCGCCAAGTGAAGGAATGGCTCTGGCGGGTAGCTCATGTTAGGGATAACGTTTGCTAGCGTGTTGTGCGTATCACAACCAGAACCAACAACGCCGAAGTAATCGACCATCTTAGTTGCATCGTAGTACGCCGCGATTTCTTTCATGTCGTCATGGTTCAAACCATCAGGATGGAACTCATCACCCGTAATACGCATACCGACAACAAAGTCAGGACCAACCGCTTCACGTACCGCTTTTAGTACTTCCATACCAAAGCGCATGCGGTTTTCAAAGCTTCCACCCCATTGGTCAGTACGCTTGTTAACACGTGGCGACCAGAATTGGTCGATCATGTGCTGGTGAACTGCAGATAGCTCAACGCCGTCCAGACCACCTTCTTTTGCGCGAACTGCCGCTTTCGCGAAGTCGTCGATGATGCGCCAGATTTCTTCTTCTTCAATAGTCTTACATGTTGCGCGGTGAACCGGCTCACGTACGCCAGATGGAGACATCAGGTTTGGCCAATGCTCACCATCCCAACGAGAACGACGTCCCATGTGAGTAATCTGAATCATGATTTTGCCGCCATGCTTGTGCACAGCATCGGCTAGATTTTGGAAATGAGGAATGATGCGATCGGTTGAAAGGTTAACTGAGCTCCACCAGCTTTGTGGGCTATCAATTGAAACCACACTTGAACCGCCACAGATACATAGACCACAGCCACCTTTGGCTTTTTCTTCGTAGTATTTTACGTAGCGATCAGTCGTCATACCACCGTCGGTGGCATAAACTTCTGCGTGTGCAGTACTGACAACACGGTTACGAATGGTCGTTTTGTTAATTTTTAATGGTTGGAATAGAATATCGAACTGAGACATGGTTTACCCCTGTACCAGCCTCGCTTGCGAACAAGCAAGGCTGTCTTCCTTGACTGACTTACAAATGGATTGATGTTGGTGTTTAGGCGATTGGTGTTACTTCAAAGACGCCGTAATCGCACCCTTCCTCAGCACCACTTTGTGTTTGTACTGCTTTGGTTTTCACTGACAGACCCAAGCTCTCAGCGATTTGGTCAATTGCGCCAGCGAACCAGCCTGTAAACATGTAATCCACTTTGCGGTTAACTTTTCCGTACTGGTATACGAAACATGAATTTTCCAAACGAACTCGCGCTTCACCTTTCTCAATGTCAAGGTGCTCAGTGACAAAGAAACCCCAGCCGCGTTGAGATAGGCGCTTCATGTAATGTTCAAATACGGCATCGCCAGAAAGGCCGTGTTCTTCGGCTTCTTTTTCACACCAGTAGTAAGCTGACTTGTAGCCTGCTTTGTACAAGATGTCTGCGTAACGCTCCGCACCGATCTCTTCTTCAATACCCATATGGTTATTTACAAAAAAGTGACGCGGTACATACAGCATTGGTAAGGCATCCGTTGTCCAAACCCCTGTTTCGTCATCGACCAAGATTGGCATTTCAGGTGCGTGTGTACTCATATCGTATTCTTCCTTTTATACAATTAACTAACTCGTTATATATTTATATTTTTATGTGTGACGCTGGGGTTATTCACCCCAGACTTCGCCTAGTACGCGAAGCCAGTTTTCGCCCATGATCTTGCGAACTTGAGTTTCAGAGAAACCGTGACGTAACAGTGCTTCTGTTAAATTAGGGAACTCACCTAAAGTCCGAATGCCTTCAGGGTTAATGATTTCGCCAAAATTGGTTAGTCGGCGTGCATAGCCTTTATCATGCGTTAGCCACTCAAAGAACGGCTGACCGTGACCTTGTGTGAAATCAGTACCGATACCGATTTGGTCTTCACCGACCAGGTCGAAGATGTAAGCGATCGCTTCAACGTAGTCATCAATCGTTGAATGAATGCCGTTTTTAAGAAAAGGTGCGAACATCGTTACACCGATGAAGCCACCATGGTCTGCGATAAATCTCAGTTCTTCATCTGACTTATTGCGCGGATGATCTTTTAAACCACTAGGCAGACAGTGTGAGTAACAAACTGGTTTTTCAGAAGCCAGAATGACTTCTTTGGAAGTCTTAGCGCCCACATGCGACAGGTCACACATGATGCCCACTTTATTCATTTCCGCGACAATCTCGTGGCCGAAACCAGACAAGCCACCGTCGCGCTCATAACAACCGGTACCAACCAGGTTTTGTGTGTTGTAACACATCTGAACAACGCCGACGCCAAGGTCTTTAAACACCTGCACATAGCCAAGCTGGTCTTCAAAAGCATGGGCATTTTGAAAGCCCATAATAACGCCGGTTTTACCCTGCTGCTTTGCCTTGCGGATGTCGTCGGTAGTGCGAACTTTAATAACTAAATCATTGTTATCTTCAAGGAGGTTATTCATTTCTACGATATTGTTTACCGTATTCTGGAAGCCTTCCCAAACAGAAACTGTACAGTTTGCAGCAGTGAGGCCGCCTTTGCGCATGTCTTCAAACAGTGCTCGGTCCCACTTCGCGATAACCAGGCCATCAATCACTATTGAATCATCATGTAAGTCCGTTGCGTTCATTTTTAAACCCTATTCTTCCCTTTCCTCGTTAGTCTCCAGAATAGGTATTACAGGGGATTAAAAGTGTTCTAAAAACGGCATTCCGAATCCCTTTTGCGTAACGCTAAGCGACAAACTGCAAACAAAAAAAGACCGCCATCGTGTTGGATGGCGGTCTTTTTTTATTACAAACGAATTAGATCGAGATTGAGCCGTATGTGGGTTCATGCTGCGCTTCAAATAACGCTTTCGATGAACGCAATGGCGTATCAAATTGCATCAAATCCACAATGGTATTTGATTCTAAGGCCGGCGGAGCGACACTCACGTTAGCCACAGCAGCAGAATGTGTCCCCAACCTTTCTGCTTTCGGCGAAATCCCAATGTGAACGCGGTAACATTTACTAAAGTGTGGTGAAGAGACAAAGCCACATGCTGTTGCGATCTCGATAATCGACATCGATGTTTGTCTTAGTAACTGTCTTGCGCGGTTCAGTCTTAGCTTGAGGTAGTATTTTGATGGTGAGCATTGCAAATATTTCTGGAACAGACGCTCTAATTGGCGACGGGATAAACCGACATACACTGCCAATTCATCCAGTTCAATGGTCTCTTCTATATTCGCTTCCATTAAAATAATAGCTTCGACTAATTTAGGCTGAGCCGTACCAATCGTATGCTTAAGCGGAATGCGCTGTGTATCACTTTCACCGCGAATATTGTCGCAAATGAACATTTCTGAAATGCTTGAACCAAGTTCACGACCGTAATCTTTCTGGATCATGGTAATCATCATGTCTAATGGCACAGAGCCGCCACTGCATGTCATTCGATCACGGTCAATAACAAACAAGTGGTTGAGGCAATTAACACGAGGATGACGCTCCTGAAGCGTAGCAAGACATTCCCAGTGCACGCTGCACTGATAGCCGTCCAGCAACCCCGCTTCCGCCAACACGTAAGCCCCCGTACATACGCCACCAAGGCCAACATGTTTACGAGCTAAAGACTGTAACCAAGTCACTTGCTTACGCGTAAAACTGCGTGTGATATTTACACCACCCACTACAATCAATGTATCTAATTGGGGGGCATCTGCCATTGAACAATCTGGCTTGATGGTAATACCGTCACTAGCTTCAACGTAATCACCATCTTCTGATATCACATACCAATCATACAGTTCTTTCCCTGTCAGCTGGTTTGCCATGCGCATCGGTTCCACCGCTGATGAAAACGCGAGCATAGTAAAATTATCTAACAACAAAAAACCAATACGGTTTACTTCCTTGTTCGACGAGCCATCGAACTGATTTATTGAGACTGACATAGCGCACTCCAATGTAAAGGAGATTTATTATTAACCGGTAGTGCTAGCTATTTTTTTGTTTTGGCTTAGCACACCGAATCGAGCACTTTTGTCTAAGCAACAACCATGCCTATATATCCAAATACAGCGCATACTTTTGCAACATCAAGTTTAAAACTACAAGGGTCAATATATCTGCTTGAATAGCTTGCTTATTTTTTGGCAAGCCGAAAACAAATTTTGTCTCCGTAACATCCTACAGATGCCTTTCACCAACCGACTGCAACCTCACGCACCAGAATGATGCAAAGTTAAACAAACATTCAACATAATTGACCCAATAAAAACCTTACAACGTAGAGGCTTAGAACAATTATTCGGTTCCATTTAAAACAATGATATAGCTAGAAAAATCCGTGTGTCTATTGGCAAAACAGAACGGTAAACTCATTGTTTTAAACGTTAATCGATGGTTACAATATAGTTAACAAACCAAGATTTCAGTGAATTCGCACACATAAATAGCCTTCTTGACGAAAAAATTATTGCATCACGGGATATATATCTAAACGGCACATAAACAAAGAAGCCAACATCTGTGGTCACACGATGCTGGCTTCTTTTAGGGGGTGTTTCACTGGTTTTCAGCCTCAATATTTTGAAGGTCAGATATTTCTATTTTGACCTTTATACTTTGGCTTACTTAGTGGGCAGGCTTCTTTCTTAAGCTAAATGCTCCTTAAAGAAACCTTCCATTTTGTCGAACGGAATCACATCCATCTGATCATAAAGATCGGTATGGTTTGCGTCAGGAATGATCATCAATTCCTTTGGCTCTGCAGCGGCTTCATAAGCGGTTTCACTAAAGTAACGTGAGTGTGCTTTTTCACCATGAATAAGCAGAACAGGTCGTGGCGATATTTCTGCAATATACGTCAAGATCGGCATGTTCATAAACGACAGAGGCGTCGTGATGGTCCATGAAGCATTGGAGTTGATTGCTCTTGGGTGGAAGCCACGTTGCGGATCTTTATAGTAAGCCGCATATTCAACCACAAATTGTGGCTCGCCGCCCTGTAATTCAAGAGACACAGGGCCGTAAGCTGGCTCACCGTTTTCCGCATCTTTCCAGCGTTGCTGGCCCAATTGCTCTAGTCCTTGAGTACGTTGTTCAAGAGTAACGCTATCGTTATAGCCTTTAGACATAACTCGGGTCATATCGTACATAGTGCTAGCCACAACCGCTTTAACGCGCTTGTCAATTGCGACTGCATTTAATGCCATGCCGCCCCAACCACAGATACCGATAACGCCAATACGCTCGCGATCAACATTTTCTAGCAAACCGATAAAGTCGACTGCTGCACTGAAATCTTCAGTATTGATATCTGGAGAAGCAACATTACGTGGCTCACCACCGCTCTCACCTGTGTATGACGGGTCAAATGCTAGCGTAACGAACCCACGCTCTGCCATTGTTTGTGCATACAGACCAGATGACTGTTCTTTTACTGCACCAAAAGGGCCACTCAAGACGATCGCAGCTAATTTGCCAGTGCTTTCTTTTGGCTGATACAGATCAGCAGCAAGCGTAATACCGTAACGGTTTTTGAACGTGACTTTTTTGTGCTCAACCTTGTCGCTTTTAGCGAAAGTTTTATCCCAGCTATTACCTAATTCTAATGTCGTGCTTGCCATGGCCTGGCCTCCTGAAAGCGCACCAACACCTAAAGCAACCGCGCTTGCTCCTGCCATTTTCATTGCATTTCGGCGACTAACGTCTGGCAAGTCGTTGCCAGCGTTCGTGTTGTTGGTATCGTTGTGTTTGTTCATCTAGTTTCTCCTAGTAAGCCTGATAAGCTCGTCATCTCTGTTTCGGAATTTGCTTAAATTAGTCATCCCCAACTTGAGACAACATGACTAGCTTAAGAGCGTGCATCGTTTAAGAGAGTGTTCCTCCTAACGACGTTTCTGCTATTTATAATGCGACAAATCACCAACTATCAGTTATCCGGATACTACAAATTTCTTGCACAATCTTCCAATATAAGCAACGTAACACGGAATAACGACCGGACGTCACTCTCAAAACCCATAGCATTTTCCACGCTAATTAGATGTTAATATATGATTTATATTAAGATTTAACAGAAACAAAAAGCAGTAGTCACTCAGTATCACATCACTCATCATGACGTTTCTATTGCCTAATTTTTCTCTTAGCTATTTTTCTTGCAGCAGAAATGCAAACCAGCCTAGTCATAAATGACTAGGCTGGTTCATAACTCAATGAAAAATGTTGGTATTATAAAGCCTTGTTATACAACTCAATTACCTGCTCTTTTGTCATCGGGCTCGGGTTACCACCAGCACATGGATCAGCTAATGCGTCATCGACCCAAGTCAAGATATCCTGCTCAGTAACACCCAGTTCACCAAAACCAGCCGGAATGCCGACTCGACGGTTCAATGCATGAAGCGCATCAATTGCGGCCAGACTTGCCTGTTCTTCTGTCATGTCAGAGGTATCTACGCCCAATACTTCAGCAACCTTGGCAAATTTTTCTACTCGGTACGGGCGGTTAAATTCACTCACGATAGGTAACAAGATTGCGTTACATACGCCGTGAGGCAAATCTTTATGCGCACCTGCTGGGTGAGCCATTGCGTGCACCATACCCAAACCCGCACTGTTGAAAGAAAGACCAGCAATAAACTGACCATAAGCCAGCATTTCGCGCGCGTTAATATCGGTACCATCATCTACCGCTGCTGGAAGGTTTTCCGCAATGGTTTTTATCGCTTCCAGAGAGATATAGTCGGTCAATTTATGCGCGCCAACAGAGACGTATGATTCAAGAGCATGAGTTAATGCATCAATACCTGTTGCGGCTGTCGTTGCTTTCGGAATACCCAACATAACGCTTGCGTCATTGACTGAAATCTCTGGAATAATTTTATCTGAGATAATAACGTGCTTTACATGCGTTGCGGTGTCAGTAATAACCGCATTACTTGTAACTTCCGCAGCCGTACCCGCAGTCGTATTAATCGCATAAAGCGGTGCCCCTAAGTGCTCGACTTTCTCAACGCCGTTATAAGCGGCGATGGGTCCTGGGTTTGCGGATAGGATCTTGATCGCTTTTGCCGTATCAATCGAACTGCCACCACCAAAACCGATAATGTATTGCGCACCAGAAGTCACATACATGTCATACGCATTTTTCACCGTCTCGGTATCAGGGTTAGGTCTTACATCTTTAAACAAAGTCAGCTCTAACGAACTCGAAAGCAGTTTGTCAGCAAACCCCAACTCAACAAGCATTGGGTCACAGATAAGTAAGCCTTTTACCACGCCGTGTTCATTCGCTAAACGCTCGACTAAGGCTTCAATCGCGCCTACACCAGAGTAATTGATTTTAGGAAACGCCAGTTTAAATACGCTCATCGTGTTTATCCTTATAAGTTAAGATCTTATTGAGGGTGCCCATCTTTGATTTCGACTTGCCCGCTTTATTTATAAGGTTATTTAACCGTTTTTTTGCGCCGAATAACTTAGATTTTTTGCTTACTATTCCGAAAGAAAGGGGATTTTTTTAAGGTTGGAGAGCCGTAGTTCACAAATTGAAAAACGAGTTAGTCATGATGCATCACGAACACTTCCATGAGAAAGCGAAGATTGAGATTAGACATTTTCTGGCAAGGTTTGCGGAAGATCGGGCAACAGCATATCGACACATCCCCCTTACAATTAACCTGACGGTTAGCCTGACCGTTACCCTATTATCTCGTCATACGACATTGGCTTAGATGATCTAAGTTGTCGAAAGGATATTCCCGTGCAAAAAAACGTTAATCGATTTTCTTTTGTGGGAGCTTCACTGTCTTTGATGGTGACCTATGTAACTTCCGCAGTACCCATCCCACTTTATGGTACTTACCAGCTTCAAGACAATGTGAGTTATCTTGAGCTCTCATTAAGCTCTGTGGTCTACTTTATCGGTGCAGTAACGGCGCTGGTTTTATTTGGTCGGTTATCTAACCACTGGGGACGAAAGACCGTTTCCATTATCTCTTTATTGTTAGCCGCGCTATCCGTGGTTGTGTTTCTTAACGTGCATAGCGCGACACCACTCATTTTAGGCCGTTTATTACAAGGCCTTGCTTGTGGATTAGCGTCGACAGCGCTGGCTTCCTGGCTGGTCGATCACGCCCCCTCTGTCCCGTCTTGGATTCCTCCGGCAGTGATCAGTTGTGGACCAATGACTGGCCTTACGTTTGGTGGTGTTGGCTCAGGCTTTTTAATCGAGTACGCGCCTTACCCGCGTTTGTTACCTTTCGCTATCGCTTTTTGTCTTATTGCCTGTTGTATAGTGTTAGTACTGAAAAGTCAGGAAACGATGAAACGAAAGCCGGGGGCTTTCTTGTCACTTATACCAAGCTTCACACTGCCTGCTTCTGCTAAAAAAGCGTTTCCTCTGGCGGCGGTGACATTTGTTTGTACCTGGGCTCTGGGTGGGTTCTTTCAGGCCTTTGGTCCCGCAATGGCGCATGAACAATTGCATTCTCAGAGCGCGGTAGCGGCAGCGTTGGTTTTTGCCTCTATAATGGCACCAAGTTCTATTGGCGCTTCTCTTGCAGGGCGTATGGCGCCATCAAAAGCGCAGTTTGCAGGTATGCTTTCATTTACCGTGTTTGTGGGCAGTATCTTGTTAGCTCTGCAGTACGGAATACTCAGTGCTTTTCTAGCCGCCAGTATTTGTGCGGGTATCGCCCAGGGTCTGGTGTTGACAGGTAGTATCGGGACGATGGTTTCAGGATTATTACCACACGAACGTGCAAATGTCTTTTCCGTTATTTACGCAACATCCTATATCGGTGCCGCAGTACCGACCTTTATTTCGGGTCAGTTATCAGAGCAATTTAGTCTGTTACAGATCGCCTGTGGCTACGGCGTCTTGGCGCTATTTGGCTCAGTCGTTCTATTGTTTAGCCGTATGACAAGTAATCAAAAACAAACGGCTGGTGAAACGTCTTAAAAAATAGTTTTTTTATACCAATCTGGAAAATTAACTGGTCAGGGAACAGGGTTCGATAAACAAACTCTATTTGCCATGGATGGCAAATCGAAGCCCCATGGATGGGTTGATGCGTGTTTGTTTTCGATGCCTGTTTTCTGGTGTTCTATCATTAAAGTTAGGTTGATATAACCTATCTATAAGATAAAAAAAGCGAGCGGAAAAACCGCTCGCTTTTTCGTATTCATGATCACCTTGCACATCAGATTACTGAATGTACGCACCACCACATACTGGGTTATAGGTACCTGTAATGTGAGAACTCGCTTCACTCGCAAGGTAACGTACTGTGTTGGCAACATCTTCAGGTGTCGCTACGCGTTGTGTAGGAGTAAATGAGCGGATCATCTCTTTGAATTCAGCTGGCGCATCTTTCGTTGCATCAGTTTCAACCAGACCAGGAGCCACAATGTTAGATGTGATACCCAGTGGACCAAGCTCCTGAGCCAGATACTTATTAAAGCTATCTAGCGCGCCTTTCGCTGTACCGTGAGCAATAAAGTTCGGTGCAGGCACTTCTGACAAGGTGCTAGAAATAAAGACTAAACGACCAAACTGCTTTTCTTTCATACTTTTCGCGGCTAGCTGAGCTGTCTTATATGCCGCGTGCATTTCATCATTCAGTTTTTGTGCAAACTCATCCCAGCTCTGCTCGATAAATGGCTTAGCGGTAAAGTTCATGTTGGCATTTGAGACTAATACATCAACACTACCATGCTCTTCCACTTTTGCAAACATCGCTTCGATTTTCGCATCATCACGCACATCAGCTTGAATCGGGTATGCCTCGCCGCCCTTGCTACGAATCTCTTCGGCTAATTGCTCTGCAACGGCTGAGCTGTTCACATAGTTAATGAATACACGATAGCCATCTTCAGCCAACGCTTTTGCCGTTGCTGCGCCAATACCACGCGCACCGCCTGTAACTAATGCATTACGTTTTGTCATCTTGATTCCTTTTGAAGTTACTTACTTGTGAAGTTGCTTGGTAATGACAGCGTTTTGTGGCTGTCTCACATTACATTTATCGATTTAGGCTTTCAGCAATTCAGTTGTCTTAAACTGGTAATCACTGTTGATAAATTTTGTTTACTTGTTTGAAGTTCCGCATCATCAATGCCCTGTTGAGCATCTTGCAAAACACTCATCGCGATCGCTTCACACTGTTCAACAACACCAAGCGATTTCTCCGTCAGAATAACGATCTTACTGCGACTATCATGAGGAGAGCGCTGACGCTCGAGCCATCCGCGTTTCTCAAGCCCGTCAATAGAACGGCTGACGCTGGATTTCTCAAGGTACAAAAGCTCGCTGATCTGACTTTGAGTCATCGGTTCACTGTTTTTCAGCACCAGAATCACTCCCCACTGCTCCGCAGTCATATCGATGCCGGCTTGCTTAAAGCGCATCGTCAATAAACGGTTAAAAAGGCGACTCGCTAGTCCGGTTAAATGCCCTAGTGATTGCTGATGACTATAGTTGTTCACTGTTACTCTCTGTCGTTGTTGTTACCATTAGTTGTATACACAACTGTATAGTTAGTTGTCAATAATTACCATTTAGTATTGAGCCATCCGAAAGAAACTTCAGGGATGTGATAAATAGGCTCTGTGGAGGTTGGATGCCCATAAATGAGCGGTTCCAAAGAGAATCAGTTTGTAGATTTAATGGCTGTAGCCAGTCCAAAAGAGTGGATGAACTGACGGGTAACTTTAATGTTTATCCAATGAGAAACAACGCTAAACTTTCGAACATCGTGAGCGTGGTGAGAAAATGATGTGCGTAAGGAAAGTCAATAATTACAAGATATTGATATCAAAAGTGTGGACGTAATAGCGCTAGTCAGTGTGACATTTTTCTTAATTCTATGAGCACTGTTCGAACACCGATAACTGATTCTGTGCCTGAAGGAAATGCTCCATACCTCGGTCAGTGAGTTGAATTGTAGTACTCTTAAATTCGATATAGTTAGAGAGCATGCCGTGTAAACACAAGCGACGCATATCAGTATCGATCCTTGAAGCTAGCGTAACTTGTAATTGTTGGAAACTTAAACAGCCCCTTGGTGAACACATCAATTCATTCAACAACAACAGAACATCATAGTGATAAGAAGATGACTTTTTTGAATACATAAATATTACTCATGGTGAAGCAGAGGCTACTAGTAGCCTCTAGTTTCAGGAGGTTGTATTTTGGGGAAAATACATCATCAAAGAGAGCGATTTTGCCACAAACAAAACGGCTCTCTCGTCAGATTAGAGCGCTTTTTTTGTAAAGCTCGATGACTTGCTCTCTCGTCATCGGTTGAGGGTTACCACCCGCACATGGGTCAGCCAATGCGCCATGTTCAGACCTTATAAGTTGAATTCTTGCTTCAGGATTTCCATGTTTTGTTTCGAAACGCCTTCTGGCTCATAGCCTGATGCGGTGCACATCAGGTATAGCTTCGCGCCTTTGTTAGCGACATCAATGTAATCAAAAGCTTGCAGCACATCGTCACCCGATGCGGTTGCACCATGTTTTTCCCAGATAGCCACGTCATTAACCAGCAGCGACTCTGTGGTGTTATTAGCTAGCTCTTCAGAAGATGGCAGGCAGTATGAGATCATACCGATACCACGAGGAACGAATGCGCGTACTTCTGGCAGCATTTTCCAGCAAGTGTGAGTAAATAGTTCACTGCTCTTGGCGATTTTAGGGTGATGCGATAGCGCAATTAGCTCTAATGGGTGAGTATGAACAACCGACTTGTGATTAGAACCCGATGCCATTTTTGATACTAAGATCTTAATGTGGCTGATAAACTCTGACGTTGGCGCGAAGTCCTGGCTTGCAGCGCCACCCCATAGAATCTGGAAACCATTTGCCTGAGCATTAATACGCAGGACACAACCCGCATAAGCTGGGTCACGCAATTCACGAATACGCTGACCAGTACCTTTTACATAGTAAATACGCTCTGCACTTTCCATTGGTAATTGAAGTGGTAGCGGCTTCTCAGGAACGTCGATCTCTGCGACTTCACCGAAGATGTCCGTCAAATCAACAGAAATATTGCCGCCGTTACGCTCTGCCCATTCACGTTGCCACAGATATTGTGAAACTTCGCTAACCTTTTCAATTTCTTCTAGTACTGCTTTATTTAGTTCAATCATGTTCTTACTCTCGACTTAGGAATATCAAGGGTGATGTTCTCACCCTTGCCTAATTGCTACTGATGGATTAACGAGTTGCTACGACTGTTGCTTCGTAATCTTTCACGTCATTCATCCAATCGAAACCAACTGGAACGTTCGCTTGTGCACAGTAGTAATCCCATACCGTCGCCCAAGGTAGAGAGTGACACTCTTCCATCAGGCCTAACCGTGTCGTGTAATCGAACGATTCTTCAGCGGCTTTAAGTGCATCAACTGGCTCAAGTAACGCTTTGAGCAGTGCTTTTTGCGAGTTACGAGTACCAATAACCCATGCAGCCACACGGTTGATTGATGCATCAAAGAAATCCAGACCGATAGAGACACGATCAAGCAGCCTGTTGCGTACAATTTCACGCATGATGGCTTGTGTTTCATCATCGAATGAAACTACGTGATCGGAGTCCCAGCGAATAGGACGAGTTACGTGAAGCTGCAGGTCTTGTACGTATAGTGAACATGCACTGATTTTGTCACTGATCACTTCTGTTGGGTGGAAGTGACCCGCATCCAGACACAGGCCTGTTTTACGAGTTGCTGCGTAGGCCAGGTAGAACTCATTGCTACCCACTGTGTAAGCTTCTGCCCCAATACCGAACAACTTACATTCCACCGCATCTTTGTGGTAAGCAGTGTCGATCTTCTCGCTTAGTGCTTTGTCTAATGAATCTGCCAGACGTGCACGCGGTGATAGTCGATCAACAGGTTGGTCTTTCATGCCATCCGGAATCCAGATGTTCATGAATGAAGGAGAGCCTAGCTCACGACCAAAGTATTCTGAAATCTTTCGCGATGCTTTAACGTGGTCGATCCAGAACTGACGCACTTCTTCATCTGGGTTAGACAGTGTCAGACCATCATCCGCTTTAGGGTGAGAAAATAGCGTTGGGTTAAAATCAAGGCCAAGATCGTGCTGTTTTGCCCACTCTACCCAGCGAGAGAAATGTTCTGGTTTGATTTGGTCGCGCTCTACGTACTCATCAGCGTCGATGTAAATAGCGTGAAGGTTAACGCGCTTTTTACCAGGAATCAGCGAGAATGCTTTTTCCATGTCTGCACGCAACTGATCCGGCGTCGTTGCTGCGCCAGGGTAGTTACCCGTTGTTTGAATACCGCCACTAAGTGCAACATCAGGAGATTCAAAGCCTTTTACATCATCGCCCTGCCAGCAGTGAATAGAGATTGGTGTTGTCTTTAGCTGTTCAATTGCTTTGTCTGTATCCACACCATGCTTTGCAAAAACACGCTTTGCCTGCTCGTAGGCTGCTTTTAGTTGTTCGTTACTCATTGTCATATCCTAGTTTGTGATCTGGTTGTACAGGGCTTTTGCTTCGTCAAGCCCTCGAATTTGTTTCGGAGTGAAGAGATGCACGTCTGATGAGGCATCAATAATGCTGCGTGCTTCTTCAAGTGAATGGATTACATCCGTTGCAATAAATTGATTCACCACGTTGCCGAGCGCAGAGGCTTCAGTAGGCTCTGTCGATACCTTGATTTGGCAAACATCGGCACACAGCTGGTTTAAGAACTTGTCCTGGGTACCGCCGCCAACAATACGCAGCTCGGTAATTGGTTTATTCGTTAGCGTCATCAATTGAGAGAGCACTTGATCGTAAGTGAGCGTCAGACTGTCATAGATACAACGGATAACCTCAGCAAGTGTCTCAGGCGCATCTTGATCTCGCTTAATAAACCACTGCTTGATGGCTTGAGTCATTGATGACGGGTTAAGAAAATCATTGTCGTTCGGATTAACAATGAACTTAAACGGCGTTTCTTTTGCGGCCAGCTCTGCAATCTGAGGGAAAGTTAACTCCGGATTCTCTGCTCGCACGCGCTGAATAAGCCACAGACCCATAATGTTTTTTAGTACGCGGTAGCGGCCATCAACTCCGCCTTCATTGGTGATGTTGTACTGCTGTGCCAATTCAGAGGTGTATGGCGTTTCGCTCTCAATACCCAATAATGACCACGTACCCGAGCTGAGGTAAGCCATATTGTCATGAGCCAGCGGCGTCGCAGCAATCGCCGAAGCGGTATCATGGCTCGCCACAGAGCAGACAGGAATCACGCTATCTTCAACACGGTATTCACCAACAATTTGATTTGGTATTTCAGGTGGCAGCAGCCAGTCCATGCTTGCGCCGCACGCTTCGACCAGTTTTTCGTCCCACGTTTTTTGCTCGCACTTCAGCATCTGGCTGGTAGAAGCATTGGTGTATTCGCAATGCTTTACGCCTGACAGCTTGTAGTTTAAGTAATCAGGTACAAACAGCAGCGTATCGATGTCTGAATACCACTCCGGTCGTTGCTCAGAAAGCGCTTTAAGTTGATATAAGGTATTGAAAGGTAAGAATTGGATCCCCGTTGACTGGTAGATATCACTCTTAGTCAGGTTACTGTCACTAAGCAGCTTTTCCAGCATGCCTTCAGTACGGGTGTCTCGATAGCTTACAAATGGCCCTAGTGACTCGCCAGCCTTATTAAGAAGAACAAAGTCTACGCCCCAGGTATCAATACCAAGCGAGTCGACCTGAATACCTGTTGCACGGACCTTATTGATACCTTCTACAATCTCAGCATAGATACCATCCAGATCCCAACAAGAATGCCCGGCATTGGTGACTTGTTCGTTTTTAAAACGATGAAATTCCTCTAAAGAAACTTTACCTTCTTTAAGGTAACCAACCATAACGCGGCCGCTTGAAGCACCTAGGTCTACTGCGATTACTGCTTTCATCTGTGTTTTACACCTCTCGAATTCATATACGTATTAAAGCGAAAGCAGAGGTCGAATAACTTTGTTTTTCTGCCCTAATCTTGTGATTTGGACTTTTTTGTCGAGGTATGTATGTGTAAGCTCACAATAAAGAGAAAACGCCCGAATTAAGGGCGCTTTCTTTCGAATTACATATCAAAGAGAAGAACTCAGATGATGTTAAAACCTAACTGAAAAAGGCAAGGCAGGAACGTGGGAATGATTATACAGATTCACCTGGTAATATGGCGTTGAGGCAAATTTAACTGCAACGGCATTTTCAAAGTTACCATAGAGGTTCAGACAACCTCCTTCTAAACTGAAACACTTATAGGGAATACTCTCTCCCCTTATATCTTCCACCAGGAGTGCATTAACGCTATTCCCTTTTAAGTACAAGCCGTCTGCATGTTCAAACTCGATACAAATCGTATCTTTGCTTTTTTCAACGCGTGCAAGCTTGGGCGCTTCCGACAAAATGTCTCGTTTATAGATACGCTGTTGAGCAAGCAAAGCCAGACGCTGACCAATCGGCTTTTTAACCTTCGGATGAATATCAATTTCCATACCTGCATCACCGGAACTTACCATCCAGGTATTTTCGATTTCATCGGCCACTTTTTGCTGCTGCCTGCGCAATTCTGGAAAAGCCCCCCCATTGAGGGCAAGCCAACGTGAGAACGGTGCTAATTGCACAAACAGAAACGGTAAGCACTCTCCCCAGGCATCCCGCCAGCATCGGATCAGTTGGCTAAAGGTTGAGAAGTACACATCAGAATGTGGCGAATCACTCTCTCCTTGATACCAGATAACCCCGCGTACTTTGAAAGCCGTAATACGGGACACCATATTTTTATATAAGCCGCCCGGTCGATTCTGATGATGTGGTCCACCATTTATTGGTGCTTGCTGATCTGGATTACCGGCTGTCTCACGCACCATTTCCGACTGCTCTGACTCACTTAATCCGGGATACATAATTTTGCCCGCTAAACCTTCGACAACTTTTAAAGGCTGGCTGGTATCACTATTAGGGTGGTTAAGGTAAAGCTGCTTATCTTGTTCGAAATCGATGCCCTTCAGTTTCGCGTCATACTCATCTAGCCAAACTTGGGCTGGTGTGTTTCTAAGATAACGTTCTTCAACCCAGGCACAGGCTGGCGTTCCCCCCCAATTACATCCAACAATGCCAACTGGAATATCCAGAACAAGGTTTAGATCATGGGAAAAATAATAAGCCACAGAGGAGAAATGCAGTAGATCTTCCGGAGTGCAGCAACGCCAAACACCAAAATCTTTATAGTCGAAATGAGCTTCCATTTCAGGAATCGATATTTGCGGAACATTGAAAAAGCGAATCTGACGACTGTTTTGATTTTGGACTATTTCTGACTTATTGGCATCAAAATGAACATGATACTCCATGTTTGACTGCCCGCCCGCAACCCAGACTTCCCCGATACCGATATCTTTGAAGCTGAGTTTATTCGGGCCATCAGTGACTAACAAAATCACCCCAGTCGCTGCCTGTTGTGCCGGCAGTTCCGCCATCCATTCTCCACTTTGGTCGACAATGACATCCTGAGTGGCAAGGGGTTGTTTTTCTACGGGCGACTCTACTTGAAGGCTTACTGTTACCTTATCGCCTGCTCTGCCTTTTCCCCAGATAACGACAGGTTTATGGCGTTGCAGAATCATATGATCGCCGAATATCGAATTTACACTAAACATTCTGATTCCTTATCTCTGTACCCAGGCGAACCTCTCTCGGAGTCGCGTTAAATACCTTTTTAAACTTGCTTGAGAAGTAATTTGAGTCCTGGTAACCAACATCAAAAGCGATATCAGTGATTGAGCGCTCGCTGTATTTCAGCGCTTCAAGCGCTTTGCTCATACGAATGTGATTCAGGTAATTGGGATAGCTCATACCTGTCAGTCTGGATAGGATTTTAGATAGCTGTCTAGATGAAATGCCCGCTTGTTCTGCCAGATCTTGCAAACTGAACTGCTCTGCGTAATGCTGGTGTAAGTATCCCATCACAGACACGACCTTATCTTCGTCGGACTCTCCCTCCAGTGAATAAATACGCCCGCGCGATAACTCTACCAGCAACAGGTTAAACAGAGACTGGCAGACAATTTTTGATTCAAACGTCTCAGCGCCTATTTCGCTATCCAAACGGCTGATAAGACGATTGGCTGTCTCGCTGCTTTGATCATTAATAAACCAACCCCGGCTCTGCTGGTCAGTATTCGGAATGCATTTTGCGATGGACGAGTCCACGGTCATTTTACTTCGATCGAACAGTACATTACTTAAATGCAATCCCTCTACGTTCTCAAATAAATGGCGATCTTCCCTTTTGATGAAACACACATAGTTTTTACTCAGGTTCATCGGAATATCGTTGATAACGTGAGTACCAGATCCTCCGGACACTAACATTAACTCTTCAAACGCGTGAGCATGTTCTGGATATGGCTCCTGAGGCGATCTCAACTCGGTTGCGATTGGAATCTCAGAGCTGACAAAGAATTCATTCGGTTTTAAATAAATCATAAGCAAGTCTTAGAAGCAAAATGCAGTATGCAAAAACAAATAAAGCTGCAACCAAATATGGATGCAGCTTGAACAGGGATAGCTTGGTTTAATTCACCTATTTAAAGGTCTGCACCATTGTTAGCAATCACACCCTGATACCAATGGAAGCTCTTTTTCTTCGAGCGGGACATATCACCGCTGCCGTCATCATGCTTATCAACATAAATAAATCCGTAGCGTTTCTTGTACTCACCAGTCGTAAACGAAACGCAGTCAATACAGCCCCAAGGAGTGTAGCCGATAAGATCGACACCATCTTCAACAACGGCTTTTTTCATTTCACTGATATGCGCTTCCAGGTAGGCAATACGGTAGTCATCATTAATGCTGCCGTCTTCCTCAACCTTATCCACTGCGCCAAAGCCATTTTCAACGATGAACAATGGTTTTTTGTAACGCTCACTCAATAGGTTTAATGAGTAACGAAGACCGATAGGGTCAATCTGCCAACCCCAATCTGAAACACCGACATGCGGATTTGGCAGGCTGCCAGGGAAGCCAGTTAAGCCTTTGCTTTCGCTCTTATCTGTTGCAGATACCGCAACTGACATGTAATAGCTAAAGCCGATGTAATCACAACAACCTTCTTTCAGGATAGCTTTATCCTGCGGGTCCATCTCAATCTGATAGCCCTTCGATTCCCATTCACTCTCAATGTGAGACGGGTACTCACCACGAACATGAACATCACTAAATAGGAAACGATCACGCATCGACTGGTTAGCAAACAAAACGTCTTTTGGATCACATGTGTAAGGGTAGATTGGGATAAACGCAATCATACAACCGATTTGAAAATCCGGGTTGATTTGACGACCAAGCTTTACCACTTTTGCGCTTGCAACCAATTGATTGTGTACAACCTGGTACATGGTTTGCTCTGGTTTCTCATCATCGTTGAACACAACACCAGAGTTCGCATAGCCAAATAGTGGGTATGTATGGTTCTTCTGGTTGTTGATCTCGTTGAAGGTCATCCAGTATTTTACTTTTTTGGCGTAACGCTTCATTACCGTTTCAGAATAGTGAACGAAGAAATCGATCACTTTGCGGTTACGCCAACTGCCGTACTCTTTTACTAAATGATGCGGCATTTCGAAGTGAGAAAGTGTAATAACCGGCTCAATACCGAATTTCAATAACTCATCAAATAAGTCGTCGTAGAACTTTAGTCCTTCCTCGTTCGGCTCAACTTCATCGCCTTTAGGGAAAATACGGGTCCACGAAATAGAGGTACGAAAACACTTAAAACCCATTTCAGCAAAAAGAGCAATATCGTCTTTGTATCGACCATGGAAGTCAATAGCTTCGTGGTTCGGGTAGAAAGTATCCGCTAATACACCGTCCGTGATTTCACGTTCTTTATCAACAGCACCGCCGCTTAAAACGTCCATAATGCTTGGGCCACGACCACCTTGGTTCCAGCCACCTTCAACCTGATGAGCTGCGACTGCGCCGCCCCACAGGAAGTTTTCCGGGAATGTTTTTTTCATTTTACTTACTCTTGAAGTTTGCGATGTACGTTGATCAGCTCTTCAATCAATTCACGAGCAAGCATTGATGTCATAATGTGGTCTTGTGCATGTACCATCACTAGGTTTACTGGCACTTTACCTTCGCCTTCGTCGAGACCGATTAACTCAGTTTGAACACCATGAGCACGCTTAGCAGCGGCGGTTGACTCTTCAAGAAGTCCATCAACGTCTTCCCACTCACCTCTTTTAGCACTAGCTAGTGCTTGCATTGCTAAACTTTTTGACTCACCTGCGTTGATGATCAGTTCCATTACGGTATTTTCGAGATCCATAACCTCTCCCACTAAATATTTTTAAACTTTGTTATTTGGTATCGTGGGGGCTTAACATTCATCCCCCACGTTAAATGCATCAGTATTAACTAACCGATCATCGCTAGTGCTTCATCAAGGATCTTGTCGCCTTTCATCATGCCGTAATCCATTTGGTTGATTACAGCAATTGGCTTGTTCACAGCATCAGCCTTAGCTTTGAAATCGTTTAGCTTGTATTTGATTTGTGGGCCAAGTAGGAAACCGTCGTACTTCGCTAGGTTTGCGTCGAACTCATCTAGACCAACTGCGTTGATTTCAACAGCAATATTTTTCTGTTCAGCAGCTTGAAGCATCTTCTTAACAACCATACTTGTAGACATGCCAGCAGCACAACATAGAAGGATTTTAGTCATAAATTTCTACCTTAAATTTTCGTCATTGTGGGATTAATTCCCTAACAGCAGAACAAACAACACCGCTTTTAATTGGATAGGTATTAGCCGGATTATCACCAAGAAATACCCTCTTTTTATCGGTAAAAACATGTTCGCTCACCTTTGAAAACATTATGCGGTTCCAGCCTATAAATTGTTATAACTGCTGTTGCAATTGACTATGTCGTTTGGTGCAAAGTAAGACATAGCAACGAGATGCAACGCTGTGGACCATGAAGGAGCTTGTTCGTTTGAATTATTACCGAGTCAACACTTGGTTATTTTTTGAGCTAAACTTGATCGGCGTCAACAGAAAGGAGTTAGACATGACTAGTGCAATGAAATGCTTATCTTTTATAGGATTGTTTTTATCAGCTAATGTGCTGGCTTGTAATGTAACGGAGGAGATGGGTGTTCAGGTCATCAAAAAAACACTTACCCCAGAGCAAATACAGTCCTCTCTTGATAAATGGAGAACCAAAGAGCTAGCAAAAATTGATTCGATACCAATGGTTCAGTTCCAACACGATATCGCCCCCGCTGGTGCTCGTGAAACACTAGCTCGTCATGTGGTTGAAGCCAAGTATAGCGAAATGGCTTATGAACTGGGCTTATACCAACCTAAATAACCAACCTATTAGTCGGGAATTGAAACCAAAAAAGCCGATGTGTTGGTGTAAAACACATCGGCAATATAACAATAGAGTTCAGTCAGACCTTACCTGAACACAAATACAGGCAGCTTTTTAACCCATCATGTTACTTTAGGTTCTCATCTAAAAACGCGATAATCGTTTCCATGATCTCTGGTTGATACCATAGGAAACCAGCATGGTCAGCACCTTTCACCACATAACGTGTAGAATCCACACCTTTATCAATTAACGCTTCGTGAAGAATCGCAGTTTGACTTGGTGAAACCACTGGATCTTTGTCACCATGCATCAACAAGAATGGCGGTGTTTTGTCAGAGATATGTGTTAGCGGGTTAGCGTAAGCGGCTTTCTTAAGGTCACTCTTGATTGCACCACCTTCCATAAACGGTACGCCATTAACCAGCATCGCTTCCGGAATCGCTTCTGATTCATGCTTCTTCTGTCTCTCTTTATCGTAGTCGGCAGCAACACGAGTCAAATCTGACAAACCGTACAAATCAATGGCCGCTTGCACATCACTACTTTGATCTAGGTTTGCACCTTTATCAAACTCGTCCATACCATTAGTGGTCGCAGCAATCGCAGCTAAGTAACCACCAGCAGATTCACCCATAATCGCAATACGCTTTGGATCAATGCCAAATTTCTGCGCATTAGCACGCATGTAGCGCACTGCAGATTTCACATCTTCCAGCATGCCCGGGAACGTCACCATCGGCACCACGCGGTAGTCGATACTTGCGACAACATAACCTGCCCGTGCCATATCCACTCGTTGACCGATGAACTTGGTTTTAGGCGCATCCATAAAGCCGCCACCAGTAACAAAAAGTACCGCAGGTAATGGCTCTGTAGAAAAAGGCTGGATTACATCCATCGATAGTGTGATTGGACGCCCCATGTTGTTGAAGGTTTCGGCGTAAACAAAATCAGCATTAAGACGGATTGGCGGAACTGTCATCTTTACATCAAGCTCAACGCTGTCTTTACTTGCAGAAAAAGCCATCGATGACATTACCAAAGTAGACAACAAAAGAAGTTTTTTCATTAGAATATTCCTAGTCGATATCAGTAATTAGAACACTTTGAATCTTTTAAGAGGCAGCACCAATAGTGATGCCTCTTCTTATAATCTATAGCGGTTTAGAAGAAAGCTTCCATTCTGAAGCCGATACGCCATTCATTATCAACGTCTAAATCTGTGATTTCTTGGTCACCGCCGACGTACGCTACGCTGAAGTTTGTGATTGGTGCAATCCAAGGCAATGTTTTTAGCTGAATGGAAGGACCAACAGCGATCTTATACATATTACCCGTATCACCTTCCACACCATTTCGGTTACTCATGTGTGCATAAATCGCTTCATACTGCATAGAAAGATGATTGGTTAGAGGCTGATAAACATTTACACCAGCAAACGCTTTTTGTTCAGTTTCTCCACCATAGTAGTATGATTTTGAAGGAAGATATGGGTTGATATCCATCAACTCAGTGACACCACGCTCATCTTCGCGATCGGTGTATTCATAAGTTAATGCCGGTTCAATAGTAAAACCTTTAAATTGGTTAATCATACCGTAGTAAGAAGCACGCATTGATACATCGTCTTCTTCACTCAGTACTGTAATACGGTTGGTGTTTAAGTATGGAGCAATCACGCCTTTACCTGCTTGAACGATAAAAGTGGAGCTACCATCCATGCCCATATAAGAACCAAACTTGTATTTACCAAATGCACTGAATGCGTCACGCTTGGTTCCGTAATGAGGAAGGTTTGGCACACCTTTATCATCTAAATAAGTAAATCTATCACTCAGTTCTTTTACGTAAGTTGCACCAAATTCTGCGTTACCAATTCGATATGCAAAATCAACCAGGTATCTTGATGGCTCGGCGGTTTTGTAAAACTCATCACTCCAACCTGATGGTTCATCCTGGTTGTAACCGATAGTTAAGTCGAAGTTGTCACTGTTGTAACCAAAACCCGCATCTGCATTAATTTCACGGATGTTGTAGGCAAAAATGCGAATTCGCTCACCGGTATATTTGCGCCCAGCCCAAACAACTGCATCGCTCGGCAGAAAATCTAGGCCGCCGTATTGTGCATAGAGTTGTTGCGCTTCGACCCCTTTGTCTCCGTAACCAACAATTTCAAAAGTCAGGTCAGCCCACTGGCCCTCTTCTGCTACACCTTCCCAGCGCTTATTCATTGCGATTGCAGTGAACATGTCATGCCAGTAGCTGTTCGCCATGTCACCCATTTTACCGCGAGGGTCTTGGTTTGGACCGGTTGGATCAATATGGAATGCTAGGTTTTTGGCTTTACCTGTTTCTGCGTGGAAGTCACTCGCCACCATTGCATAACCATGGAACGTAAAACTGTCTTCAGCAAATGTAGGGACGGAAGCGGTTGCGGCAAGCGCTGCTGAAATTGCCACCACCAGGTTCAACTTTTTCATTTATGTTACTCCGTTATATTTAATTATCCGAGATACCTTTATATTTATTTAATTGCTTATCTCAGTGTCATTGAATATCGCTAACTCTTTGAATTATTAGTTAGTCTGCAATCAATGGATCTATTATGTGGAATAACGAATAAGATTGTTATAACTGATGTTGCAGTCGTATTTGTCGGTTGATGCACATTGTGAATTCGAAGACGATTTAAATCACACTTCGATGGAATTAGGAGGAATCACAGTGGGTTTTTCATACATACCGTATAGAATAATTACTCTTATTTTCTCTAATCATTGAATAATAATAAACCAGCATTCAAGCTGGTTTATTTATTTACAATTAAAAATAAGTTAACAAACAGGTTCTGTTTCGTCACTAGACCTAACGGAATCACGATATTCTTTTACGCTAACATTGTATTTATCTTTAAATACGCGATAAAAGTGAGAGGCATTTTCATAACCTGTCATATTAATCACGTCGATAATAGAGTGATCAGTATACTTCAATAAATAGATAGCTCGCTCGATACGTTTTTCAATAACTAATTCACTGAATGTTTTCCCAGTGTAGCTCTTGAGCAACCGACTTACCTTGTAGTTCGGCTGATTGATTTTGTCAGCAATCACTTTAAGGCTCGCGTCTTGAAAGTTTTCATCAATGTACTTAAGGACTGTCAACGCTAAGGAATCAATATAGTTAGAGCTGATATAGTAATCTGTGTTATCTACATTGGACAACAAATCAGTGATCAGTAAGCCAACAAGAAAGTGAACTCGCATTTGCTTTAGTACTTTATCACTGTATATCTCATTGATAATTTTACATACTGAATACTGTATTTCTTGATCATGGCTGACTTTAAAGTGAACATGCTCACCTGATTTATTTTTCCCGTTAATAGAAGAAAGAATAAATTTAGTGATCAAGTTCTCATCATCAAATAGTGATATTAATCGAGCAATATAGTCTGCCTCAATAATAAAATTAATTATTATATCATCTTCACCCGTCACATCTATTTGATGTTGAGCATATTGATTAAGCAGCAACATCTCACCAGCTTTTAGCTCGACACTTTTTCCATTAACAACTTGGCGCATTGTACCGCTATACACATACACTAACTCAATATAGTCATGAGAGTGCATTGGCACTGCAATAAAACGAGTATGCTTCTCAATAAATATATGCCGGTCACGGTAGAAGTCACCTTCTAACCGTTTAAAAAACACCGGAGTAAAGTCAGGTTTATTCTCTAGGATCTCTAATTCTTTATCAGTATGTAAAAGCAATTGTTCATGAACTTTTGAATTAAGCATAATAAGCCTTTGATCAACAAAAATCGTCCATGAATAATAAACCAGTCTTCAATGTAAGTTGCAACGCTGTCGTTTCGGATATGTCGTACTGTACGTAATTTTCACCGACGAGTTCAGCTGTCAGATGACGCACGGCCTCCCGCCACTCTTTCGGTAATATCAAACGAGCAGATTTTAATCCGACTGGCACGTGAACCGTCAAGGTAATACAACCACTTTGCTCACGTTGCCACCCACAACGGATTTCACCACGTACTGATTGGAAGCGACAGTCAACGCCACTAACTTGAGGTTCAAAAAATGGCTTGATCGTGACTCGGTCTGCCGCACAGGCGTCAGAATCGACTAATATCCCCCCAAGTGCGCTATAGAACCATGATACATATGAGCTAAACATGGCATGATTACAAGAGCCATTGTCGTTATCGCCGAAAAACTCATTCAGCGAGCCACTACCATCCTGCAACATACTCGGGATGCCGATTGTATTATTAAGCCAAGGGTAAATCAGTTGGTTGAGATCATAAAGATTAGCGATTTGGTAAAAGAAACTTTGACCAAAAATACCACACTCGATATCAAAACCTGCGTCTTGCACTAAACCTTTCAGATCTGAAATCAGCTGGCTTGGCTCACTCTCTAACTCAAAATAAAGCGCAAAAACATAACTGGTCTGGCTGCGGTCAGCGTAGCTGCCGTCGTCATTACGATACTGCTTGATCAGACTAGTTTTATATTCCAACGCCTGCTGATTGTATCTGACATATTTTTCTTCCCAACCCGCAACCTGACAGAGTTCAGCCAGTAACCTAAGATGGTAGTAATAGAAACAAGCAGCCGTAAAAGAAAGCGCCGGTGAGCCGTTTTTGATGTTACTCTTATCCGCGACCTTACTTCCCCAGTCACCCAAGCAGAATTGAGCAAGATTTTCTTGATCAAGCGTATTTAAGTGAGCCATTTGACACTCTAGAGCAGGAAGCAGTTCAGTCACCAAAGCTGCATTACCATAATATTGATAATGGGTTTTGAGCAGATAAGGGACGGCTAATTGCCAGCCAAGCGGTCCTGCGCCCTCGCCCGTACCTTTGGTTTGAATGCCCATAAAGGGCGCGGTTTCAGGGAATCCACCATTCACTCTCTGCTCAGCAACAAAATCTTTAATGGTTTTTTCATAAAGCTGTGCTGAGTTAAACATCATCGCTTGTGAATGCGCTAACGCGACCATATCACCGCCGTAAGCAAGCCTTTCACGCGCGCAGTCTTCAATAACAGAGTGGATGTTATTTAGCTTAGTAATCTCGGCAGCATGGTATAGGCGATGAATATTATCATCCGAGCAGGAAAAATAACCGGTTGATGACAACAAGGTATTCGCGTACACCGCCTTGATATGCTGTAACTGCTCAAGTGCAATACCGGTCACCTGAACATATCGAAATGAATGGTAGGTGTAACGGTTAATGAAATGCATTTTCCCGGCACGACAGATACAACGGTCTCGTTGATCACCACGCTCAGGTGCACCAGCGCCGCCCGGCACAATAACATTTGGCTCGACTTCTTTACCAACAAAGCCGGCCAGCGTTGAATCAGTGTCTAAAGTATCGTTTGCGGCAAGTTGTTCGCTGTATAAAAACTCAACTTCATCACCTTCTTGTGCCGTAAACTCGACATCAATAAAACCACTAACCATGGTGCCAAAATCAACAATATGATCAGTGGCTGAAAGCGAGTAAATGTGCTTTGCACTCACTTCTTCACTGCGACAGATCTTATCAAGATTGCTTGGCTTTAATACGCCTTTAGGACCTTGACTAATAACAGTAGGCTCCCACACTGGATTCACCAAACGATTATTCGCTTGTTCGATCAACCTGAAGTCTATCAACTCACCTAAATAGAGGTTGTTGAAGAGATATGGACCGTTGGTACATTCCCAACTTGAGTCCGTTGATACGACCACACATTTACCATCGTGCTCTTTAAGTACGATATCGGCAAGTAACGTCGGCTGACCTGTCGTCAGGTTCTGTCGTAAGTTATATTTACCAAACAGAGTCAAAGGTGCTGGGTTATACCAACCATTGGCAAGTTCCACGACGATCTCATTGTCACCCTGGTGCAGATAGGTTGAAATATCAAAGGAATCGTAATACACCAACTCTGCATAATTGGTCCAATCGTTATTCAATTCATAGTTTGAAACTTTCTGACCATTTATAAAAAGTGTGTAATACCCCAAACCCACGATATGAATCAATGCTTCCTGTGTTTGCTCGGTTATCGTGAACTGCTTTCTGAATACTGGATTATGGCAATCTTCATAGTAGTGTTCATCAGTGACAAGCGGTGAGTTAGCAGAGATCCAACTCCCGTTGAACTCACCTTTATTACCACTGATTAGTGAAGCATTAAGAACTTGAACCTCACCATCAACACCATAAACAGTGACTTCAATATCGTAGCAGCAGCTTGCGGTTAGCTCTATATCAGACAAGGTATAGCAACTCTCGTTGCTATACTCTTCTGCGATGTGAGCCGTTTGAAAATTGCTGAAAAGCTTAAAGGTAAAGTGTGACTGTTTAAAGTCCACCAGCCATCGACACTGGACCGGAAGTGTATCGATAGTCATTAATTCATGCTTTCCATTAACTGTTAGGCTATTCATCATCATAAAACTTATGCGCTCACTTCAGATGACTGTTCAGCGTCAAATTGTTCACGAGCACGTTTCTGCTCGGCAATCTGAGCTTGTCTCTCTTCTTCAGTTTCTTCAGCAAAAGCAATGCGATCGGCAATCTTGAAGAAGAAGTACCAGCCAGCGAAGCGGATAAACAGCGCGACGAACTGGAATGCAGCAATCTTCCAGCTACCCTGCATAAAGCCCGATACGATAACTGGCATACCGGCAGGTGTCATAACACCAGCAACCGCAGGAAGAATACCTGCCACTGTTAAGTAGTATGCAGCGCCAAGAAGAACGGCATTAAGCAGAATGTAAGGAATAGCAAGCGCAAAGTTCATTACCAGTGGCACACCGTATGCCATTGGTTCACCGATAGTAAATACCGCAGGTGGTAGCGAGATGCGGCCCAGTGTTTTGTAACGCTGGCTTCGAGCCATAAACGCAAGCATAAAGGCAAGTGGTAACAAATCACCCGCAGTGTATGTCATAAAGAAAGCGAAGCCAGTGATGTTTGGCGTTGGTGCGCCAGACGAAAATGCCGCTAGCTGAGCTGCGTCCATGGCAAACCAAATTGGAGCAACAACACCTAACGTGATGGCATGACCATGCAGACCAAAGAACCAAAGTAACTGTACAACGATTGAAACCACAATCACTGAACCAATGCCAGCACCAAGATCCGTCAGCGGAGCCTGAATAATACCGTAGATGATTTCGTGTACACTACCAAGATCGTTGATAGTGATGGTTGCCGACAACACAGTGAAAGCGGTTAAAATCACCAGGCCAGGAATAAGTGCAGAGAACGATTTAGAGATAAACTCAGGCACACCATCCGGCATGCGTATGATCAGCCCTTTCTTAGTGATCCAGACGAAAGTACGCGCTGAAATAAATGCAACCATGATCCCCGTAAACAAGCCCATCGCACCGAGCCAGGTGTTCGGGATTGAGTAAGCTTGTCCTAGAGGTCCCATCTCACCCAGTTCGTACGGGGTAAGAATAAAGAACGATATCATGGAGATCAAACCAGCCGTGAACCCATCAACATCGAAGCTTTTAGCGACATTATAAGCAATAGAAAAGGCGACAAGTACTGCCAGGAAGTTGTTGGTAAAGTTGATTGGAATATCGAAAAACTGACCCAGTCCGTGACGTAAGATGAAGTCTTGATAAGCTGGTATTGGTAAGACTTTTAGCAGCGTTGCGAAAGAACTCATAATGGTAGCAGGCAGCACCATCATCATGCCTTTCATAATGGATTGCAAATATCTGTTTTGCCCGATTTTCTGCATAACAGCCATTAAGCCATCCTGCATTTTGCTTGTATCAATATTCATAATTCCGACCATTTTCAATAAGTTATAATAACTGTCTAATTGTTAGTGAGTCCAAAAGGCACTGTCTAGTGCCTAGTCATCTCGATAGTGAGATAATAAAAACATCGATTAAATACCGTAATAACGGTTGTTGCATCCCTACATGACCGTCCTTGCAAACTGTGGACTAAGGGTTTAATGGCTCAAAATAACAAGGTGGAATAGATATGTTGATCACAACATTTTGGGTTGGAGTGCGAAAAATATTCATCGCTAAACCGTTTTTTATACGTAGAAGGGAGTTATAAAAGCCCCACCTAGCATTCTGAGGTGATTCGAACGCTCTGACTGAGGCTTATCAGAAACTTTACATTGGAGAACCAGCCAGGCTCTGTCTCAAATATGCACCAGCACCAACAAGGCCGAGTTCTTTGTGCGTGACCACATAAGCAGGGATATCTTTTAGATAATCAACAAAACGTCCTTTATCTTCAAACGCTTCACGAAACCCTGAATCAATAAAGAACTCTATAAATCTTGGAACAATACCACCAGCAATATAAACACCGCCAAATGCGCCAGAGGTTAATGCCAGGTTGCCGCCAAAGCGCCCCATAAGGATAGAGAACAACTGCAATGTCCGGACACACTCTTGGTTGCTTGCATCTAGCGCCTGCTGAGCAATTTGCTTCGCTTCTAAAGTCGGTAAAGCAGACGAATTCTGACTAGCAACAAACTGATAAATGTTTTCAATGCCCTGCCCTGATAAACAACGTTCAGCTGATACCCTGCCAAAATTCGCACGCAGGTACTGGATAAGTTCATCCTCTTCAGGCGTACACGGCGCAAGGTCAACATGGCCACCTTCTCCTGGAATACTGTGCCAGAAACCTTCTATATTCACCAGTTGAGCAACACCTAACCCGGTACCTGCGCCATAGATTGCAATCGGTTTACCTTCTACCGGGTCTTTCCCACCGATCTGAATACGCTCTTCCGCTTTTAGCTGCGGTATAGCAAAAGCAACCGCCGTAAAATCATTAATCACTTTTAATTCAGACAGCCCTAAATTGTGTTTCATTTCAGAAATAGAGAATGCCCAATGATGATTTGTCATCGAAACCCAATCTCCGGTGACCGGACAAGCAATCGCAATACAGGCCGGTGAGATTGGAGTGTCGTGACGATCAAGGTATTTGCGAATCACAATTTCCAGCGTTTCATATTCGGCAGCAGGGTAAGTCACGATATCGCTGATCGCCCCTGTCGCTAACTCGCAAAGTGCTAAACGAGCGTTGGTTCCCCCGATATCCCCAACCAAGGCATACTGTTCCGACATTACTTCTCCTTAATAATACTCAAAAACAATCACGTGTATTTATTGGCGATAAACGCTCTCAAAACACCAAATGTAACAACATGAAACGTTACATACAAAACACAAATTCGTCAACGCTCAACAATCCGGAATCGTGAGCGTTGCAACGTAATAATTGCAATTAAATATAGCAGAGGGAAGCAGGTAGGTTACGCTGAATGTCTTACCATCAGAGAATGGTGGATGATTTTCGATGTTGCAGTGTTGCCTTCAATACGTTGAGTCAGCATTTTCATTGCCGCCTGGCCCATTTCAAAGGTTGGCTGCTGAATGGTCGTCAGGGATGGCTCAAACATATCTGAAATTGGAATATCATCGAAACCAACCACAGCCACATCTTGAGGAACCGCTTTACCCATTCGGAACAGCGCTTTCATAACACCAATCGCCAGCATATCTGAAACAGCAAAAATAGCGGTTGGTGGTGAAGGTAACGTCAACAGGCGTCGCGCCGCTAACTCACCCAGAGGATAATCAATGCCGCCCATCGACTGAACGTAACCTTCTTCGATGGTTAACCCTGATGATTTCATGGCACTGATAAAGCCTTCGCGACGCTGTTGAGCATAGATATAGCGTTCATCAGAGTTCACTAACGCAATGCGTTTATGCCCTTTAGATACAAGGTATAGAACCGCATCTTCAGCCGCTTGTTTGTGGTCAATACTCACGTAAGCAACCTGCGAATCTGGCACATACTCAGAGCAAGCAACCCAAGGCAAGTGCACAATACGCTCAGGTAACTCTAACTGTGCCATCATTGGATCAAGGCTAATGACACCAGCAACTTGCTTCTGTTCCAGCATGTCGAGATACTTGAGTTCTTCCCAACCATCCCCTTCTGTATTGGTTAAAATGACAGAGAAGTTGTGTTCACGGGCAGCAGCTTCAATACCATTTACGATACCGCTATAAAACGGGTTCTCAATATTAGGTACCAGTACCATCACGAGTTTTGTCCCGCTCAGTTTCATAACCGGATTACTTTCAGGCAGTTGGTAGCCCAAAGTTTCAATGGCTTGTTTCACCTTTTCCCGGGTTTGTGGGCGAATCGACTGGCTATCATTAAGTACCCGCGAAACCGTTGCTGTGGATACACCAGCATATTTAGCCACATCAGCGACAGATGGACGCATAGATCTTCATACCTATATAAAACGTAATGAAACAAATGTAACACGTAATGCATTTCCACTCTATGTTTTCAGGCCAATAACCCACCGTGATCTAACTCTCAAACTCCTATTGGTTTGTGATTCAAGACATAAAAACAAACAGAAAATCCTGGATTTATTTAGCCATAGTTCCATTTTGATATAGCGTTAATGTAACAAATGTAATGTTACACAACAAAGCAAAAGATGGAGCGTAGAATGAGTAAATCAAGTATTAATGCAGTCATCGTAGGGACGGGAATGATTGCCCATGTGCATTTCCGATCTCTAAAAACTGCAGGAGTGAACGTACTTGGATTAGTAGATGCCAACCCAGAACAAGCTCAAGCGGTCGCAGAGAAATGGGGCGTGATGGTATTCGACGACTTAGAGCAAGCGTTACAAAGTGAACAAGTAGACGTACTGCACATCTGCACTCCAAACCGTTTTCATCACCCAATGGCTAAACAAGCACTTGAGGCAGGAAAACATGTTATTTGTGAAAAACCACTCGCGACTAACTTAGAAGATGCACTTGAACTTCAACAGTTGGCGCAAGAGAAAGACTTAATCACAGGTGTGCCATTTGTTTACCGCTACCATCCGATGGTGCGTGAAGCTAAAGCGCGCATTGCAAGCGGTGAAATTGGTCTACTGCATTTAATTCATGGTAGTTACCTGCAAGATTGGTTACTTGAGCAAACGGATAACAACTGGCGTGTTGACCCAAAACAAGGCGGTGCTTCACGTGCGTTTGCCGATATCGGTAGTCACTGGTGTGACTTAATCGAGTGGGTAACAGGCGAACGCTTTACGGATTTAACTAGCCATTTCCATACAGCGCAAAAAGAGCGCTCAACCAACGCCACTGAGACATTCAGCGAACGTACTGAAACAGAAGCACCCAGTGACAGTGCTGCAGTAACCACTGAAGACATCGCGAACTTGCTGTTAATTACCGATAAAAGTACACCTGCAACACTGACAATAAGCCAAGTCTCTGCAGGTCGTAAGAACCGTCTTTGGTTTGAAATTGATGGCAGCAACGCCAGCCTTGAATTTGACCAGGAAACGCCAGAACAACTGTGGGTTGGTCGACGTGACTCGCGTACTTTACTGGTTCGCGATCCGACTCAAGGTAGTGACGAGCAAAAACGCTTGTCATTGACCCCTGCTGGTCATGCACAAGGCTACAGCCACTGTTTCGATGCTTTCATTAGTGATTTCTATGACACCTTACTCGGCCAGAAACCAGAAGGTTTACCGACTTTTGATGACGGTCTTCGCGCCGCCAAACTTATCGATGCCGCTCTGACTTCAACCAAAGAAAGACGTTGGGTGACTATCGACTAAAAGTAATACCAATTTGTGAAACACCCCTACTTCAATAAAAGGATAATATTATGAAAAACAACAATTTTATTCTGCCTCGCTTGCGCGCCATGATGTTTTTGCAATTCTTCATCTGGGGGGCGTGGTACACCTCTATCGCGGTCTACATGTCTCAGGTAGGCATGAGTGATCTGACTCACTGGCCGTACACAGTTAACCCGCTGGCGGCGGTTATTGCACCATTTTTCATTGGTCTGATTGCTGATAAATATTTCGCCACGCAAAAAGTTTTAGGCACGCTACACCTTTTAGGCGCCGCATTTTTATTCGCAGCCCCTCAAACCATTGAGAATCCAACCCTGTTTATAGTGGTACTGTTGGCTTATAACCTGGCTTATATGCCGACATTAGGCTTGTCTAACTCTTTGGCATTTAGAAATATCGAAGACCAGGAGAAGCAATT
Organism: Vibrio sp. STUT-A11; assembly: GCF_026000435.1. NCBI lineage: Bacteria > Pseudomonadati > Pseudomonadota > Gammaproteobacteria > Vibrionales > Vibrionaceae > Vibrio > Vibrio sp. STUT-A11. The sequence goes on from NZ_AP026764.1 coordinate 1,832,952, forward strand.
CCCGACGATCCGTGTGTTCGGTACCATTGGTTGGATCATTGCAGGTCTGTTTATCAGCTTTGGATTAAGCGGAGTGTTCGGAGTAGCCGCAGAGCAAACAGCAATGCCACTTTACACAGCAGCAACAGCCAGTGTGATTCTTGGTATCTTTAGCTTCATGCTACCTGATACACAACCTGCAGCAAAAGGAACAAAAACATCATTCAGCGAAATTGCCGGCATCAACGTATTTAAACAGCTAGCAAGCCCAGCATTCTTTGTCTTCATGCTGGCTTCGTTCCTAATCTGTATCCCACTAGCAGCCTACTACAACTTTACTCAGCTTTTCCTAAGCTCTATGGACATGGCGAATATCGCTGGTATTCAAACACTAGGTCAGGTTTCTGAACTTGGATTTATGCTACTGATGCCATTCTTCTTCCGTCGTCTTGGCGTGAAATGGATGCTGGTTGTGGGTATGGGTGCTTGGGTTCTTCGCTATGCATTATTCGCGATCAGCGCTCCTGACTCAGTGGTTTGGATGATCATGGCTGGTATCGCGCTACACGGTGTATGTTACGACTTCTTCTTTGTCACTGGCCAAATCTACATTGATAAACAATGTAACGATAGCAACCGCGGCCAGGCGCAAGGTCTACTTGTTTTGGTGACTTACGGTGTCGGTATGCTTGTTGGCGCGCAAATCGCCGGCATGGTTTACAACGAATTCTTACAAGGCGCAAATCAGTTAACACCTGATAACTGGGCAAGCTTCTGGTGGATTCCAGCAATGTTCGCGGCTGGCGTAGCACTGCTATTCATCCTGTTCTTCAAAGAGAAGCGCTCTACTTCAACGCAAACTGCAAACGCCTAATTTAAATTTTAAGGTAATTGATTATGCAACAAATTAAAGGTCCTGCTATTTTCCTCGCGCAGTTCATTTCTGACCAGGCACCATTCAACACACTTGAAGGGCTGGCAAAATGGGCAGCAGACAAGGGCTATAAGGCGCTGCAAATGCCAACGCTGAGTCCGGAGATCTTCGATCTGGAAAAAGCGGCAACAGATAAAGACTACTGTAAGCAAATTGAACTGACTCTTGCTGAGTTTGGTCTGCAAATCAGTGAACTTTCTACTCACATTCAAGGTCAGCTTCTGGCAGTTCACCCGGCCTACGAGCCATTAATGGACCAGTTTGCGCCAGAAGCAGTGCGCGGAAATTCTGCTGCGCGTTCGGAGTGGGCAACGCAGCAACTGATGTTGGCAGCTCAAGCTTCTGCCAACCTTGGTCTGAACGCGCATGCGACGTTTTCTGGTTCGCTACTGTGGCCATACGTTTACCCATGGCCACAGCGTCCACAAGGTCTGGTTGAAGAAGGATTTGCGGAGCTAGCAGCACGCTGGCTTCCAATTCTGGATGCATTTGACGCGGCTGGTGTTGATGTCTGTTATGAGCTCCATCCGGGTGAAGATCTGTTCGATGGCACCAGTTTCGAGCGTTTCCTGGAGAGCGTTAACTACCATCCGCGCGCCAACATTCTGTACGACCCAAGCCATATGCTACTGCAAGGCATGGACTACTTAGGCTTCATCGATCGTTACCATGAGCGTATCAAAGCCTTCCATGTTAAAGATGCCGAATTCCGCGCCAGTGCTTCGCAAGGCGTTTATGGCGGCTACGCAAGCTGGGTTGATCGTGCCGGACGATTCCGCTCATTGGGCGATGGTCAGATCGACTTCGTGCAAATCTTCAGCAAGCTGACTCAATATGGATTTTCTGGTTGGGCGGTACTGGAATGGGAATGCTGCCTTAAAGACTCGGAACAAGGCGCAGCTGAGGGTGCTCCTTTTATCCAACAACACTTAATTAATCGTACCGAAAAAGCGTTTGATGACTTCGCTTCTGGTGCACAAGAACAGAATCTAAACCGTAGCCTGATGGGCTTAGATTGAGAATCTAAACCAAAGTCATTAATCTTCCGACCCAATTGAAAGCGGCGCTAATTTTAGCGCCGCTTTTGTTTATCTGGATTGAAATTTCAGTTCTACGCTTGGTAACCATCCACACCTTTAAATGACGAATAGCCGTCGTCGTCCATGATGGTGGAACCATTAATCGCACTCGCTTCCGGTAACGACATTAGGTATATCGCATTAGCGATTTCAACCGGGTTAATAATGCGCCCTTTCATATGTAATTTGCTGCCAATTTCTTCAATAGGCTTGTCAATCATGCCAGTCTTAACCCAGCCCGGAGCAACAGATACCACTCGCACACCATATGGAGACAATTCTCTGGCAAGGGCTTGTGTCACCATTCGAACCCCACCTTTACTCGCGTGGTAACCAATATTTTCCGTGTTGGCTATCGAACCACAAATAGAACCTACATTCACAATAACACCCGACTTATTGGCTGCCATGACTTTACCAACGTAGTGACACAGCTGAATGGTACCCATCAGATTGATCTGAATGGTATTAAAAATGTCACTGAGTTCAGCTTCGATCAAAGAGATACGCTGCCCAACAACACCTGCTACATTTGCAAGTACATCAATGGTGCCAAATTTTTCAACCGTCTGCTCCACGGCCAGGCGACACTGCTCTGCATCGGCGATATTACACTCAATAAACACCGCTTCACCCATTGCTGAGAGCTCGGTCATTGCCTGTTCAATCACTTCTGGAGCATCAATACTAGCGATGACGACTTTGTCACCCTGAGTCAGATATTTTTTCGCGGTTTCAAAGCCAATTCCACGGGTGCCGCCGGTCACCATAACAACGTTGTTCATTCTTTGTATCCTTTGTTATTTTCTTTTTCTATATCAAGCCCACTCCCCTGCGGTATTAACCAATGGGATTCGCTTTAATATTATTTAACCTCACTATGAGCATTGTTAATAAGTAAATAAAGAGAATTAAATTCCTATCTGTCTGGAATAAAAATCCATAATAAAAAATTAATACGACCTAATTGAAAATCATTCTAGTTTCACTCCATCTTTCATTTACCAGGCAGTCATCTAGCACACATTAATCCCAACTAAAAAGATGAACACTCTGGAATATTTTTCCACAATGAGCATTAAAACAGCAAAAATGTTAATGCTATGAAAGATAGCCATTCAAACTCAAGATATTGTTTAATAATGATTTATATTAAATCTGAACAAGCTAACACATTACATTCGCCTACAAACAAGCAACAATACCATTCCTTTTTAACCATATAATTAATGTGGATTGTTTTATTGACGCCGGATATTATTTCTACGTCAACGTCATCAACGGGTAAGTAAGAACATATTCCCTCTTACTGTTACGTTTTAGATATTAATTATTTTTTTTGATCTCAGACAAAATAATTAATATTTAATTCTTACGAGAACATCCTATGTTGAATCATGTATTTTCACCGATCTCTATCGGTAATATGGTGGTAAAAAACCGACTTGTTGTGCCTCCTATGGTTTCCAATTACGCTAACGAGGACGGAACTTGTACCGAGCAGTTTATTAGCTATCACGAAGAAAAAGCCAAAGGTGGCTGGGGCTTGATTATTGTAGAAGACTACAAAATTAACCCTGAAGCAGGCGGTTTTGTGAAACTGCCAGGCCTATGGGATGACTCTCAAATCGAAAGCCACAAACAGCTGACTGAGCGTGTCCACCAGCATGGCGCTAAAATCGCGGCGCAAATTTATCATGCGGGACGTGAAACCAGTGCAGAAATCACCGGTGTTCAGCCTGTCGCTCCTTCAGCTATCCCCGACCCTGTCGTCAACGCCATGCCGCGTGAATTGTCTGTCGAGGAAATTCAACAGCTGGTTGAACAGTTTGGTGATACCGCTCTACGTGCAAAAAAAGCTGGTTTTGATGCGGTCGAAATTCATGGTGCACATGGTTACCTGGTGAACCAGTTTATGTCGCCGTTTTCCAACAAACGCATCGACCAATACGGCGGCACCATTCTCAATCGTGCTCGTTTCGCGCTCGAAATCATCGCCAATATCAGATCCAAAGTTGGCTCGGATTTCCCGCTTATCTACCGCATGTCGGTAAACGAGTTTGTCGAAGGTGGTTTAACAACCGAAGACAGTAAAGTCATCTCCATGCTACTCGAAAACGCAGGAATTGATCTTATTCACGCTTCTAACGGTGTCTATGCCAGCACGGAAACCATTATACCACCAACGGCTGTTGGTCACGCCTGGAGTGCAAATATCAGTGAAGAATTAAAGAAAGTGGTGTCGATTCCTGTTATTGCGGTAGGTCGAATTAATGACCCGTTAATCGCAGAATCGGTATTACGCTCTAAGCAAGCTGATATGATCTCTATGGGTCGCGGGTCATTGGCGGATCCACATCTGCCAAACAAAGCCCAAGCAGGTCAATTTGATGACATTATTCGCTGCATTGGCTGCTTACAAGGCTGTATTCAGCGTAACGCGCAGCAACTGCCGATCAAATGTCTGGTTAACCCGATGACAGGTCACGAGTCGGAACGACAAATCACACCAGCATCGCGCGAGAAAAAAGTATTCATCATCGGTGGCGGTATCGCGGGGATGGAAGCCGCCATTGTTGCCGCTCAGCGCGGTCACAAGGTGGAAATTTTCGAAAAGAATAGCCGTTTAGGTGGACAGTGGGTGTTGGCAGCAATCCCACCAACAAAAGAAGAACTGGGTTCATTTACCGTTTGGCAAGTGAATCAGCTTAATAAGCTAGGGGTTATCGTTCATCTCAATACAGAGCTTACTCTGGACATGATCCGTGATAACCAACCAGATAGCGTGATTATTGCGACTGGTGCGTCACCGTTTGTGCCGAATATTCCTGGCAAGGAGCTAGGTCATGTGCTTACTGCCAACGATATACTCCAGGGTAGTGCTCAAGCAGGTAAGCGCGTTGTGGTGATTGGTGGTGGTCTGGTCGGTTCTGAAACCGCAGCACACTTAGCCAACCACGGTCATGATGTCTCTATCATTGAAATGAACAGCGATATCTTTGTCGGTACACCATCAGCAACCAAACATTACCTGATGAAGGATTTGCAGCATCACAATGTGGCCATTCTGACTAACACGCAGGTCAAAGAGATCCATAGTGACGCTGTCGTCGTTGATAATAACGGCCAACTTCAGACACTGGCTGCTATTGATAACGTAGTGATGGCAATTGGTTCACGCCCTGTTAGTTTTTCTGTCGAAGAGCTAGAGCAGCATGTCTCCGAAATTGTCACTATTGGTGATGCGCAAAAGGTAAGAAAAGCAATGGAAGCTGTTGAGGAAGGCTACTTAGCTGGATTAACGTTGTAATCTGAGTCTTACTCCCAACCTTGTAGTCACGGCCTTTTTTACTAAAGGCCGTGACTTTTTAATGAAGTTTCTTTTGTTCACAGCCATATCAAAACAAATAGGCAAAAATAAAATAAGAATGGGTCTTTATTCTCAGCGGTGAATTGATGAGAATAGGCGGTTCAAATTTATGCATATGAATCTAAGTTGTGCTCGATTAAGTGTCACATCTATAAATTAGAGTCAATGCAATTTCAATGTAACGCCACCTTAAACACACCGCCTAAGAACGTGGAGACCCAATGCGCCAAGCTGAAACTCAAACCATAGATCTATCCTACCTAAAAAACAAAAGGCCTTGGCCAAAACTACGTAGGTTACTCAAGGTTATTGTTGCTTTACTTGCTATTGTTGCCGCGGGTATCTACACCTATATGCTACAACCACAGTTCGCCTCCCCTCACGTGAAAGTGGATAGTTACCAAGGAAAGTACCTAGACGGAAAGTTTCACAATATTGAGGATGTTCCGGTATCAACGTCGAGCGAAGGAGCCTTGATTGGGTTCTACCGTTTTTTAACTGATCCCGTTGTCGACGCCGTTCCGGTCACCAATTTGCCTTCAGTAAAATCAGATTTGTTTGGCCTGAATCCTCGGGATAACGTCATGATCTGGATGGGGCACTCCAGCTACTTTATTCAACTGGACGGCATCCGCTACTTAATTGATCCGGTATTCAGTGACAATGCGTCTCCGGTTCCCTATACCAATGTGGCATTTCCTGGCAGCAATGTTTACACCGCCGATGATATCCCAAAGGTAGATTACTTATTGATTTCTCACGATCACTGGGACCACCTCGATTACCCAACAATTAACGCACTTAAAGAAAAAATCAATCAGGTTGTGACTCCAATCGGTGTCGGCTCTTATTTCACTCAATGGGGATTCAGCCCTGATCAGATCACAGAAGGCGACTGGTATGATTCACTGCCAACCCAAGCGGGCCGCATTCATATCCTGCCAGCACAACACTTTTCAGGCCGGTTGCTAAAACGCAACCGCACGCTTTGGGCCTCATTTGCCATCGTTTCCGGTGAGCATAAGATTTACCTTGGCGGCGACAGTGGCTATGGAGCGCATTTCAAGACTATCGCTAATGAGTTTGGCAGCTTCGACATCGCTGTACTGGAAACCGGTCAATACAACGAAAACTGGCCATTTATTCATATGATGCCAGAAGAAGTTGCTCAGGCGGCTAACGATCTTAATGCAGAGGCGTTATTACCTTCGCACAACAGTAAATTCAAGCTGGCTAAACACGCCTGGTATGAACCGCTAGATCGCATCACTCAGGAAAGTCAGCGACAAGATTACCGCCTCATGACACCAATGATAGGAGAAATCGTCGGTTTGGAAGATAACAACCAGACGTTTTCTCAATGGTGGAAACAGTAACACCCGCCTCAATACATCAATATCGGATAACTGGGGGACTCTTTGTTTTATTCCCCCAGCCCAAATCGTAAAAAGCGCAAAGCGCTTGATAGCAACTTGATACAAATGGAAAATTGTTTTTAAGGTCGTATTCCTTTAAATTATCTAATAGTGACTTTTCTTGTTTGAGACTAAAACAGCATGGCGACAATTCTGGATGTTTCTCGTCGGGTTGGCGTATCCAAATCCACGGTTTCCAAAGTTCTAAATGGTACTGGACGAGTATCTGAAGAAACAAAAAAAGCGGTCTTTAAGGCTGTAAAAGAGTTGGATTACCGTCCAAATATACTTGCGCGTTCGCTATCAAAACAGACGACCGACACGATCGGCCTTATTATTCCTGATGCGCATAACTCCTCGCAATATATCAATAATTTAATCGACATGACTCAGCGACTTGCGAATAAATCGGGTAAGTTTCTGATGATATCTCAAGTTGATGGCAATGATATCGAATCCAGTATTCAATCAATTCACAAATTAGTTGATCGCCGCTGTGATGGTATTATCTATTACAAAAGCTCGCGCATTGAAGGCAGCGATATCGGTGATAAGTTAGAAAGCTTAATTGATGAGCTACCGATTCCACTGGTTGTGCTCAACCATCATCTAACCAATAAACCCGATCATTGTGTCTGGTTTGATCAGGTGGCCACCGCACGATTGGCCGTCGACTATATGATCGACCATGGTCATAAAGACATTGCGTATATTGCAGGTAAGTATCAGCTATTAACTTCTCGTTTAAGACTACAAGGCTATCAAGAGTCACTCAAAAACGCGGGTATCGATCTCAACCCTCTTTTGATTGCCGAAGGATTCGATTGCCTATACCAAGGCGGGTATGATGCGTGCAAGAGCCTAGTAGAGCGAGACGTTTCATTTAGTGCCATCTGTTGCTTCAGCGATGCAATCGCTATCGGAGCAATAAAAGCGTTAAAAGAAAAAGGCATTGCCGTACCGGAACAGGTATCGGTCTTTGGTCTGGATAACGACGATGTCAGCAGTTTTATCGATCCCCCTCTATCGACAATCGCCATGCCAGTCGATGAGATTATCGATACAGCTGGAAGCATGCTGTTCAACTTAATGGATAATGACACACCACCTACGTTAAAAGAATCATTAACGGGTAAGTTGATCGTGCGTGAATCTACGCAAAACTTGCTCTAGCTTTGCAAGATATCAACGAAAAAGGCCACACCGAACTGGTGTGGCAAAAGAATCAAGATAAAAAGTAGTGAATTAATGGTGTATTACCACCAGATTTCAGCTTGTACGCCAAAGCTAAGCTGGTCCTTACCCCCATCGTTGAACGTAAAGTTAGAAATTTCGTTATCCAAAGACTCCATGTAGTTTGCGTAGAAGCGAATATCTGGTCTTGAACGCAGCATACTGGTCGCTACCTTAAACGTATGGAAAGCCGTGACTTTGTAGCCACTTTCAAGGTAATCCTGCCCATCAAGCTGGTTTTTCTGCTTGAAGTAACCCAGCTCAACCCCAGTTTGGTTGTATTGATCCCAGATATAAGCCGGACGAACGACAGCTCGAACACTATCCGTCTCAACATTTGCTGCGCCGCCATTGGAAACATAGGTATAAAGATCGTCCCCGTGAGTGAGCACGAACGCATGTGCCATGCTGAACTGCTTATCAGCAAAATACATTTCACCCTGCGAGAAAAAACGTACCGCTTTCGCCCCTTTACTGTCATTCAAAACATATTCTGGGTTAGGACCATCAATACTACCAAAAGTACTCGCGATGGAGTTTGTTGCGTAGTGCAAACCATATTGATTGAAGCCACCTTCAGCAAAGTTTTGCGTCAGCATTAATACGGAACTCAACGCGTCAGAGACTTCGTAGCCAACTAACTCTTCGACTTTTGATTCGTCATTAGGCAATTGATATTTGGTATAGAAATCAAGAGTCATATTCTCAGCAACGGGTATCGCTTTAAAACGAATATCCAACGCATTGGTATTTAGCGTTTCTTTTTCTGTTCTCATCACATCATGCACAACGTTATTAATATCTACATAAGAGTGATCAATAACGCTATTACTTGCATCAAAATCTTCACGTAATAAAGAAATACCTAAGTTTGAAAAACCGAGGTCGATATTATCCAGGCCAACACCACCGCCTCCGGTCCCTTTATAACCTTTCCAGTCGAGAAGCTGAATTTCGTAATCGACCTGTTTGTGTCTTCCTACCCAAAGTGAAACGTCCGGGGCTCCCGGAATAAAACCGGTTGCATCAACATAGAGATCAGAGAATTGTAGAATACTTTGGTTATCGTAGCCAAAACCTTCCCACGCGTACTCCTGACCAACGTTACCATCAATCATGGCTACGGCTTTTACTGTGCGGTTATTTTCATTGTAAACACGGTGTGCAACCTGCAGATCATACCAGCCCGCGAAGGTGTAACCATTACCTAAACGACCCAATGAGCCAATAGCGTATTGCTTTGGCGAACCCTGAGTACTCGTCGACCATCCACCACGAAAATAACCTGAATACACCGTGTTTCCGTTGTCGTAATTGGTAAATTCTGGCAACGGCTTAGAGCCCATAGATTCAACTGCCATTGCATGACCGCATAAACCTAATGTCAAAGCCGTCATGGTAAAAGCTTTAATTAGAGGGAGTTTGACCAAATATAAAGGAGTAGATGATTTCATATTATTACCACTTAATTTCACTTTATTTGGGTTGAAGGAACCCGCTCCATGCTCAGGATAAACATGGAGGGGCTCTCTCAACACTGGGGGATTAATAATTTATTGCTGCTTTAGATCAGGGAAATTAATTATTTATATCGTCCCTAATGCTTTATTTTTATTACTAAGTGTTTCTGGTATTCAATAAATACTATTCAGTAGGAACCAGCTTTTCGCCTTGAGATTCAATAATCGATTTATACCAGTAAAAGCTCTTCTTCGGTTTGCGTTCTAATGTGCCGTTACCACTGTCATCACGGTCCACGTAGATAAAGCCGTAACGCTTAGCCAGCTGTGCGGTTGATGCACTAACTAAGTCAATAGGGCCCCAAGAGGTATATCCCATCACGTCAACGCCGTCTTGGATCGCTTCACCAATTTGGTATAAGTGGTCACTGAGGTACTGAATACGGTAATCATCTTCCACGATGCCTTCTTCGTTGAGCACATCTTTCGCGCCCAGACCATTTTCTACTACGAATAGTGGCAACTGATAACGGTCGTACAAGAAGTTCAGCAGGTAGCGCAGGCCAACTGGGTCAATCTGCCATCCCCACTCCGATGCTTTCAAGTGTGGATTTGGAACCATCTCTAGCATGTTAGCGTCCGCTTTATCAGAGATTGCCGGATCAGCACTTGCACAACCAGACATGTAGTAGCTGAATGAAACAAAGTCGATGGTTTCTTTCAAGGCTTCTTTATCTTCATCTGTAATGTCGATTTCTATACCCAGCTCTTTAAACTTACGAGTCATGTAAGTTGGGTAGTAACCACGAGCCTGAATATCGCCAAACATCAGCCATTCGCGGTTTTGCTGTAGGGTTTTCATCACATCGTTCGGATGACAGGTATATGGATACAACACCGCACCCAAAATCATGTTGCCGATTTTCGCGTCAGGAATCATTTCATGACATGCTTTCACCGCTTTCGCACTCGCTACAAGTTGGTGGTGGATCGCCTGATAACGGGTTTGCTCATCAATTTCGCGCGGAAGACCAGCACCGGTAAAAGGTTGGTGAAGCGTTACATTGATCTCGTTGAATGTAAGCCAATGTTTTACACGATGACCATAGCGTGCAAATACCGTACGTGCATACTTTTCAAACATTGGAATGACGTCACGGCTTGCCCAGCCTTGATATTCTTTAGCCAAATGGAAAGGCATTTCGTAATGCGACAAGGTCAACAATGGAGTGATGCCGTGTTCTTCCAACTCGTCAAGTAACTTGTCGTAATGTGCCAGACCCGCTTCGTTTGGTTCCGCATCATCACCATTAGGGAAAATACGTGTCCAGGCAATCGAAAGGCGCAATGTCGTGAAGCCCATTTCTGCAAACATCGCGATATCTTCCGGATAGCGGTTGTAAAAGTCGATAGCGACATCCTTGATGTTAAAGTCTCCATCAACCCTTTCTACTGGGTCACCAAATGCGCCTTTAGGTTGAACGTCTGAGGTTGATAACCCCTTACCATCAGTAACGTGAGACCCTTCAACTTGGTTTGCAGCAACCGCGCCGCCCCATAAAAAAGAATCTGGAAAACGAAAACTCATAACGATCTCTCTCTCATTGTTTTGTTATAAAAATCAGTGATTAGCGCTTACTTCGCTCGTCACCTGTTTAAGGCAGCGAGGCCGATACAATGACCTCGGTAAGTCGATTACCTCGCTGCGCGAAAATAATTGTGTTGGATTTAGTTTCAGGCTTTTGCTGTGGCTGCACTCGTGCCGTTCTGCTTTTCTGGATTTAGAAGCAGTGTGCCGATAAACGACAAGCCGAATCCGATTGAAATACCGATGACATAAGGGATTACAGGCTCAAATAAAGGAATACCTGGAATACTGTGGAATGCAAAACCAACCATTTTCACTTTCATCGTTGCTTCAAATGCCCCACCAATAGCCCCAGCTAACATCACCACTGGAATCGTTTTTCTAAAACGCATGATTAAGCCGTAAATGACAGGTTCTGTGACGCCAGCAAGGAAGCCTGACATCGCAGCCGGACCAGCAATCGCTTTGATATTTTGGTCTTTCGAGCGTAACCAGAATGCAGCTGCAACACCGATTTGAGCGAATGTACAAGGTGCCCACATTGCAGCAATCGGGGAACCGCCCAAGCCAATGTTAGCGATAATGATCGGTACGATGCCCCAGTGCAGGCCAAAGATCACAAGAAACATCATCGAGCCACCGACTACCGCACCAGTCAGAATACTACTGTGATTGATTAGCCAGTTGAGTCCATCAGCAATCCAGTTGCCCAGATACACTCCGAAAGGACCGAAAATAATCATGGTCAGAGGGACGACAATAAGCAAACTTAACATCGGCACCATGAATAGTTGAATACTGTTCGGGCAGACTTTTTTTAGATATTTATCAACCAAAGCCAGCATCGCTATGGCGATAAAAATCGGAAACACGCTAGAAGAGTAATTAATTGCAATTACAGGGATTCCAAAGAAATCAGCCGAGCCGCCGTCAATTAAGCCGGTGAAATTAGGCTCTAATAATGAAGCGCCTATCACTCCACCAACATAACCATTAGCTCCCAACTTTACCGCCGCTGAAATACCTAAAAGGATCGGTAGAAAATAGAAAACGGCATTTGCTGCGGCAGATAGAATCAAATAAGTAGATTCGGTTTTGTCCAGCATATTAAACATCACTAGAACGGCAATTAGCGCTTTTAGCATACCTGCGCCAGCAAGTGCTCCAATCAACGGAGACAAACTTCCGGAAATAACCTCAAAAACTCTACTTACCAGCCCAACTTTTTGCTTTGGCGCATTAGTAGAAGCTGTGTTTGATGACTCTGTCTGATTTGAACTTCCTGATAACAGCTCTTGCAGAGCCGCATGTACATGAGACACTTGATTACCGATGATCACTTGAAACTGACCACCACTTTCAACAACACTCAGTACCCCTTCCAGGTTTTGAATGTCATCTTTTTTAGCTCGAGAATTATCGTTCAAAGTAAAACGTAAACGGGTTGCACAATGAGTCAATGCATCCACATTTTCTTTTTCACCAATAAGGTGTAGCAGGTTTTTAGCAAGGTTTGAGTAGTTCACTTCATTACCCCAATATCGTTAGTTTTATAAAAAGTAGGAGCTCCTTTGATGAGTAAACTAACCGAGAAACCGGTTTCCCAAAAGTGGCTAATTAATAATTCGTGACGACTTTCACACACTATTTTATAAGCAAAGAGAATACAAAGAATTAGATATCGCCGAGGATTACCACACCTAAAAAATACACTAATCGTTAAATAACAACAATTTATAATAACAATAGTATTAATATAATGTTATTTTGACGAACAACAAAAACCAAACAAAGGAAATCGGTTTCCTTTAGATTAATATATTGATTTAGTTAATAAAAAATAGAAATCGGAATAAAGGAAGGAGAAAAAGGGCTTTACACAGACCCTTTTTCTAAAGGGAGGGGACGCTTTGGATTGATTTAGAGCTATAAGTGATAGACCGACGTCGAAGACTGAGATTCTTCAAGCAAAGCATCAATCACGACTCGTTGACGTGGTTTTAAATAACGTGAGCGTGGCCAAACAGCATGTATAGGCATTTCTGCTCCAGCCCACTGATCCAACACCGTCACTAAAGCCCCCGTTGCTAGGTGCTCATTGACCAACCAGGTAGGCAGTTGACTTAATCCCAATCCATTTAGCGTCGCATCAACCATTGCGTCACCATCACTAAAGTCATAACGCCCTCGAATTACCTGAGAAAATGATTCACCATTTGACTGACAAAATAGCCAAGCTGGCTGAGTACTACGTCTGCTACCAATAATGCAATCATGCTCTGTTAGCTCAGCGGGGATCTCAGGAGCACCTTTGCGCGATAGATAACTCGGGCTGGCACACACCACCAAACGCTGACGTCCAAGTTTGCGTGCAACCAAGTCAGCATCGTCTTCCAATGTGCCTATTCGTACCACCAGATCCACACCTTCGTCGATAAGGTTGATTCGTCGCTCGGTAAAGTTTACCGACATTTCCAGGCTCGGATACTCAGTCGCAAGACGTGATAATACCGGCATCACATGTCTGCGCCCAAACGCTGCGGGTAAATGGATATTCAAACGCCCAGAAATCTGGCTACTACCCGCAACCACTCCGGATTCAAGGCTTTCTATCTCATCTAATATCGCCACCCAACCATCAAAGAACCGTTGACCTTCCGGCGTTGGCGTCAAACTGCGAGTCGTTCTGTGCAGCAGTTTGGTTCCTAGTTTTTGTTCTAAACGGGTCACACTTTTACCTACCGCAGAGCCTGTCAGCCCCAACCTCTCACCGGCAGCTGTGAAAGAACCGGTTTTGAGAGTTTCAACATATTCGACCACGCCAGAAAATTGAGTTTCATATAACTTCATTGTGGAACCCAAGGACTAAATAAATGGAATTTAAACTGTATTATCATTTTTAAACAAGTCAATAGAATACTTCCATAGCAGACGAAATTGCACGGTTTGATATCCGAAGCAATGGTTCTGAACCTAATTCAACCAGCAGACGGAGATATTCCATGACTGACCAAATTGATATGAAACGTATTCAAGCTCTATTAGATCGTGAAGAAATCAGAGCCTTGCGTTTGCGCTATAGCCAACTTTTAGACGGCGGACAAGCAGAACGTATGGGAGAAGTCTTCACTGAGGACGCAGAAGTCAAAGTAACCGTGGGTTCTATGCAAGGTCTGGATGAAATTAAGCAAAGTCTTGCTGACGCTTATAAAATGTTCGACACAAAAGATCGTCAGCACTTCCCATTCATCCACGCAGTCACTAATCATGACATTACGCTTATTGATGAAAACCACGCAAAAGGCAGTTGCTACTTGCTTGATTTCGTCACTGACCGAGAAAGCGCACAGCATCCATTTTTGCTGCTTGGCCATTACTTGGATACTTACGTTCGTGTAAATGGTGAATGGCGTATTGCCCACTCAGAACTTGACGTTCTCTGGCCTGAAGCAGAGTAACCCTCGCCCACGCTACCAATACACTGAAGGAATTAAAAAGAGACAACCATGACAGAGACACTGAATCCCAGTTTTACGCGCGTGTTTTCCGAAGATAAGATCACAATCGGGCTGCTCACGCCGTTGGAAGGTTATCCTAGCTCACCATTTCCTACTTTGGCAGACCACCAGCACACTGCTCAATTAGCAGAACAAGCAGGCTTTTCCAGTATCTGGTTACGTGACGTACCGTTTTACGATCCAAACTTTGGAGACGCTGCGCAGATGCTTGATCCATTCGTTTATGCGGGATACATGGCAGCAGCGACAAAATCGATTACTTTGGGGACAGCTGGGATTGTTCTCCCTCTACGCGATCCAATCTCAGTGGCTAAGCAGTCAGCCTCTTTGGATTACTTAACAGGGGGCAGGTTCGTGCTTGGTTTATCTACTGGTGATCGTCCGGTTGAATACCCAGCATTTGGTGTGGATTTTGACCAACGTGCAGAGTTATATCGCGAATCGGTTGAAATGATAAAAACACTTCACGGTGAATCCTTTCCAAGGATGCAAAGCCGTCATTATGGTAATTTCACTGGCAATTTGGACATGCATCCAAAACCTAAAAATGGCAAAGTGCCGTTGATGGCGGTAGGCCGCTCTCGTCAGCCAATCGACTGGTTGGCTCGCAACGTGGATGCATGGATTTGGTCAGTCGATGATGAACGAGCTATCACTGAAATTGTGGCATCACTTAAAACCGCAGCTGGCGATCGCCCTGCGCCTAAATACGGTTACGCGACCTTCTTTGATCTTGATGCTAACCCCGATGCACCGTACCAACGATTCTACAACGTAGTTCGCATTGGTCGAAATGCACTGATAGAACGACTAAAGCAACACCGAGATCTAGGGGTTCGACATATTGCGCTCAACCTTAAGCCTTCACGTCGTCCTGCCAACGAGGTCATTGAGGAAATGGGTGAATACGTACTGCCAGCGATCAATCTGGCTTAGAGATTAGCCATATTTAGTAATATCGCTCGACAGCACTTGTCTTGTGCACCAGTAAAGATGAAAAGTTCGGGGACGAAGCTTGTCCCCGGACTTTCCCAATTTCTAAAAGATTCAAATAACCGCCTAGAGAGCTTAGAAGTAGCAGTTATTCATAATGCTATGACCAGGATATAGCTTTGAGTGCTTGTGACTAACAAAAATAGCTAAAGCACTACTTAACGTATTGTTAGTCATGTCGCTTACATAGAAGCCTGAAACCTCTCCCAAGACTTGGTGATTTCATCGCCATTTGCCTTGTACTGCACACCATTTAATTCATAACCAGAACGCAGAGCGTTAATCACATACAAAACGGCTTGTGTTGACGGTTGACCTGAGGGCTTTACAAACGTCGTCAAGCGAGTTGTTACTGGCTTTGTATTACAAGTGATTTTCTGTAGAACTCCATTTGGTGACTCTCCCCCAATGGTGAGCTTTATTGTTTTACCTGATTATTCTTTACAGTGCTCAGTAAAACTATCTGAGTTACCAGATTCGACAACCTCAACCGTCTTATCTTCGCGGATAATGAATCGTTGAGAAGCCTCGATATCAGGAAGCCTAAAGTCGTACATTAAAACACCCGAGATATCATCGACAAGGGCCCCCTGAAATTCAGCAGTCTGTAGTTCATCAGCGTTTACTGCCTGTGCAGATAGTGCACTTAAAACAGTGACAAATAGCGCGAATTTACGCATACTTTTTCCTCTCATAAATTGAACCAATAGCCCGACAAAACAAGAAGACCGAGTCTTATCTGGTCGATGGTGACTATCGCTAAATAGTAGAGTCATTCGTTGCTTAAAGAATCTAATTAAAATTAATAATAAATAAGTTTAATTAAAATAGATGGTTACAAGCTTGACCACCTTCGATAGCCGCTAACGGAACTTGATAAACTTCTTTACCATTAATAACCACTGTCCATATATCTCCATTAAAATCCGCTTGGACTTCACGGTTCGTGGCGTTGACATAGTCTGTCATAAAGGGTGAATAATATAAAACCAGCTCTCATAATGCCTCCTACTCTTTGTTCCTTTATCAACGCTTAAGACCAGTCCCGTTGCTGATTTTTTTCTCACTCAAACCAATGAAACCATGAGCGCGTCTTATAAGAATCAAAGAAAAGCGTAGTTCTCCGCAGCCCATTGAGCAATTAGCTCAACTCACCGCTGAAGTCATTTACATCATGCTTAAAGCCGCTTCTCTTAGATCCATCTATTTACGCCAGTTACCCAGGCTTGGTATAACAACAGAAAGAAAAATAAATAAAGTCCATACAAGAAAGGAAGCACAGTGAAGATTTGTTTAGACAACGTAATTGCAAAAGGGAACACCTCCAACTTAACCATTGAGCATTGGAAAATAGAAAGCGGACATTCCTGGGGCATTTTCAGTGCCGAAGGAGATATCGGCTCTCTACTTGGGGACCTGCTTTGTGGAGAACTCTTGCCAGTCGATGGTAAGTTAGATCTCGGCGGATTAAAAATCGCCCAAGTCTCTCTGTCTGAACAACAACGCCTGTTAGATCTGGAATTAAAAAAAGACGACACCGACTTTCTTGACCGCATTGACCAGGGCAGTACCGTCTATGCGTTGATATTTGAATCCTGCCAAGACGAAGCGTTGACACAAAAACTCATCGAAGAGTTAGATCTCTCGCATCTTCAGCAAAGTGGTTTCCGTGTGTTGTCTACGGGTGAGACAAGACGAGTGATGTTAGCTCGCGCTTTGGCCACACAACCTGATTTAGTCTTGTTGGACAACCCTTTCACCGGACTAGATGTCAGCCATCGGGCAACATTGGCTGAATATTTACACACGTTATCTCAGTCGCTACCGATGCTGATTACCTTTTCGCGCGAATCCGATATGCCAGAGTGGATCGATCGTGTGGCTCTGTTTAACGCCGGAAAACTCGACAGCACCATGGATAAACAAAGCTGGGATCAACACCCAATCATTGAACAAATAAAATCCCAGTCGGAGAAACAAAGCGAAGAAATGATGGCGCTCATACGCCAGCATCAACACGCTACCCATTTTGAAAACCCGATATTTGAGCTGAAAAATGGTCACGTCGAATATACCGATAAGAAGATTTTTACAGACTTGAATTGGCGCATCGACAAAGGCCAGCATTGGCAGGTAAAAGGGCCAAATGGATGTGGGAAAAGTACGTTGCTTGGGATGATTTTCGGCGATCATCCACAATGTTACAGCAATGATATCCATATTTTCGGTAAAAAACGCGGCTCGGGTGAGACCATCTGGGAGATCAAGCAACATATCGGTATGGTGTCATCCGCATTGCACCTGCAGTACCGCGTCAATTGCAGTGCGTTGGAAGTCATTTTATCTGGGTTTTATGACTCGATTGGTTTATATCACCAACCGACACGCAAAGAGATGGAAGTCGCGAAAGAATGGCTTGAAATCCTACATATGAGCCAATACCAAAAAACGTCATTTCGCCAATTAGAGTACGGACAACAACGTTTACTGCTGATTGCACGTGCGATTGTCAAACAACCCACTTTGCTGATTCTGGATGAGCCTTACCAAGGGTTGGACTTTTTAGGCCGTCGCCTGGTCAAGAATACCTTAGAGCTCATCGCGCGCGAAAACTTAAGTCAGTTGCTTTATGTCTCCCATTATCAAGAAGACCGTTTGGAAAGCATTAAAAACGAGTTAGAGTTTGTTTTTGCTCAAGAGGTACAGTGTTATCGCGCCCAGCTCAAATGATCGGCCGTCCGGCAATAAGCTCAAGCTTTTCTCATAGAGTAAGAATCACCCATAAAAATTATTTTCATTTTCTCAGTGATTAAGAATTATAGTTGTCCTATATCATCCAACAAGTTACAACCTATACATGACAACAAACAAAGCAAACGCTAATCAGGTAAACGAAAAGGCGCTGCAATTATTAATGAAAGTAGCAGTAAGCCAGCTCCCAGTCTCTGCGAAAACACTAAGTGAGCAATTAAACGTTCCATTGAGCAGTCTATATCGGCATTTGAAACTGCTAAAAGAATGGAATTTAATTGAAGAAAGCGTCCACGACAAAACATTTGTAGTAGGGCCAGCGGCACTACTTTTGATGCACAGCTATGAAAGCTCACAGCACGGTCTTGATATGGTTGAAACCATCTTGGCTCGCTTAGTTCAGCAGACCGGAGAAATGGCGGCCTATATGGTTCCTTCTGGTTACCGGGCCTTGTGTGTCAGACAAAAAGAAAGTATGCAGGCGCTACGGTGCAGCTTCGTCCAGGGTCAAAGTCAACCCCTGCTTCGTGGCGCCTCATCCAAAGTGATGCTGGCTTATATGCCAAAGAGTCGTGGCGAGAAGATCTTACGTTACTTCAAACAGGATCATTGTCTTGATGAATGGGAACAAGAGTTTGCCACGATAAGAAAACACGGATACGCCGTAAGTACCTCCGAGATTGACCCAGGTGTTTCTGGTATCAGCGCACCAGTCATGAAAGGAAGTAAACTCGTTGGCGCAGTTTCAGTTATGGCTCCAGCTCACAGGGTCGAGAAGGACAAGCAACGTATCGTTTTACACGTGTTGCAGGCGGCAAGGGCACTACCACCAGAAAGGTAATTCATCATGTTGAGCTTTTTCAAACGTTATAAATTTCAGCAAACAACACATACACCAGTTCAGCACTACCCATTTTCATTTATGACGGTTTGTGAGCACGTTGCTCCGATGTCAAAAGGCGCGTTTGAATTAGCGAATCAAAGCTTAGAAAGTGCGAGCGAATGGCTCTATCAGCAACATGATCAAACTACGGCTGCGCATTGTGGTCATTTTACTTATGCTCAATTAGAGAACGGAGATTTTCAGGAAGCACTTAGTTTGGCACTTTCCCGTCACTCGATTCCAGTATTGGTAACCAATTGCACGGAAGCCATCTTGTCTATACTGCCAGTAGTCGTGGCCTGTCAGGATGACGTGGGTATTTTGCATATAGGTAGGAAAATGCATTTAAAGCCCACACTAGAGCCAAGGGTGGGATCAGCATTTCATTTTGCGCTTTCTCGCTACCCAAATGTTCGGCTGCTTTTTGCGGGTGTTAACCAACATGATACCAAGCAGGAAACCTGGGAGTATGCTGAGGACCAAGGCTGTGACTGGGTAACTGATAAAGAGTTTACTTTCCGACACCGTAATCATGTCAAACAACAAGTAGGCAATTATCTCGACCATTGCGACCAAGTGATTATTTCGGTTGATTTAGGTTCGCTTATCGCCAAAAACGACCTTGATGGTGATATGTCTTTAGATATTCAGATGGTACTGAGAACCATCAGGCTATGTTTGGTCTCGGGCAAAGTAAAAGCCATACAGTTGGTTGGTGATCGAGACCGTCTCGTCTATTCAAGACAAACGAAAACGATTATTGAGGAGCTGTATCAAATCGCGCCACTTCTCGATCACGCTGCCTGATAGCAAGATAGAACCGATAAAATAAAAGCGCCCTCCAACTGAAGGGCGCTTTTGTTCAACTCAATTCGTCAATATTGGTTATTTCGCTCGACGTGCTTTCAAACGCTTCACCATCGCCAAACGGCGTTCTGCAGAACCTTGGTCTGTTGCAGATTGGTTAGGGTTATTGCGACGTCCTTGACGGTTTTTAAATGCCGGTTTGGAGTTCAGCTTTTCGATGTAAGACTCACGCTGCTTTGGTTCATAACCTGCTAGCTCAATACGGCGAATTCGTTGTTGAATCAAGTTTTCAACTTGTACAACGGTCAGCTCTTCATCTCGGTTTACGAAGGAAACTGCATGCCCTTGCTTACCTGCACGACCAGTACGGCCAATACGGTGAACGTAGTCTTCAGCAAGGAACGGCATATCGTAGTTCACGACATGTGGCAGATCCGCGATATCCAATCCACGAGCGGCAACATCGGTTGCTACCATCACGCGTACTTTACCTGATTTGAATTCTTCAAGCGCACGACGTCGAGCACTTTGCGCTCTGTCACCGTGGCAAACTGCCGCTTTGATACCATCAAGCTTCAGCTCTTTAACCACTTCGTTCGCGGTTTCTTTGTAGTTCACAAAGACCAGTACTTGTTGCCAGTTTTTGCGACCAATCAGTTCAGAAAGCAGCTCTGTTTTACGCTCTTGATCAACGGGATAAAGTACGTGAGCAACGGTTTGTGCGGTTGTATTTGCGCGTTCAACTTCAATGCGTTTTGGTTTACGCAAAATGTCTTTTGCCAATAGGTTGAGCTGGCTGGACGTCGTTGCAGAGAACATCATGATCTGCGGATCCGTGTCCACATCAAGCATGATTTTACGCACCGCGTGAATAAAGCCCATATCTAAAATACGGTCAGCTTCATCAAAAACGAGGAACTCTAGATTGGCAACTGAGACATTACCTTGCTCAATGTGCTCTTCCAGACGACCCGGTGTTGCGACCAGAATGTCGACGCCGTTTTCGAGCGCTGAAACTTGTGAAGACATTTTACGGCCACCAAAAACCGCCACCACCGATAAGTCGGTATATTTGGTGTACGCTTTGATGTTGTCAGCAATCTGCTCTGCCAGTTCACGCGTTGGAGCAAGAATAAGTGCACGAGCCGTCTTACGTGAAGCACTGTGATCGCTGTCTAGCAGTCGCTGAATCATAGGCAATGAGAACGCTGCAGTTTTACCAGTACCAGTCTGGGCTGTAGCGAAAATATCATGGCCTTTACGAGCCATTGGAATCGCCTTCTGTTGAATTGGCGTTAACTTTTCATAACCGCATTCTGCCAGCGCTTTTACCACTTCTGGTGCAAAACCTTGAGATGAAAATGACATTGAGCGTATTCCTTAAACAAACCACTAAAAATAGCGTTAAAAATTCAGCCGTGCACTATACCCGAATTTAAGTGATTTATCTCACTTTTCTCTCTTTTTTCAGTTTTAAGTCTGTGTAAACCGAATAAGCGGCAAACACTAACGCCACATTGCTTGACCGCTTAAGAGGGATAACCAGGTAACTCTTTACTTCTCTATCCCAGAAAGTTTAAGTAAAACACTTTCTAACTCATCCCAAGGAAGCAACTGAGAGTCAATCACTTCTAATCTCGACTCAAACCCTTCAAGGCTGATCTCATTCACCGTTACCACCGCATTCGCGACATTAAATGCATAACATCCCCGGTCTGTATTCACTACGGCTTTTACTCGCTCTGCGGTGAGAGCCGACAGCATAGAGAAAAGCTGATCGAAATCGAACGTATGCTCTGCGCCAAATAGCCAACCACAACTGAAATAACCCTGCCCCTTATTCTCTTTACGAATGAACGCTTCACCCGGTGGCAGTTGAAATTGTGGTTCTTGATGCGCGTGTTCATGATGATGAGACTCAATATGCGAAGAAGCACTGCCATGAACTCGTTCAATATCTAAAACTTCAATGGGTAGATCGCCGTCATGAATCAACTTGCTAAACACTTTTGATGGTGACTGATCGGTGATCCAGTCGCTAAATACATCGATGTCATGGCTAGAACAAAGGTCAACTTTGCTACCAATAACCACATCCGCGCAATCTAGTTGATCAAGGAAGTTTTGATTGGAAAGGTGCTTCTCATCACTCAGATTGCGCGGGTCCACCAATGCGATGGTCGCTTTAAGATCAACATAAGGCTGATACTGCTCAGAGGTTAATGTCGCAATCACTTGTTTTGGATGACCAAGCCCTGTCGGTTCGATAAGCAAACGATCGGGCTTTTGACGCAACAGCGCAGTAATGCCCACCGACATAGGAACGCCTGCGGTACAACACATGCAACCGCCAGGGACTTCTTTTATCAACGCACCTTGGTCAGTCATCAAAGCGCCATCAATACCAATCTCACCGAATTCATTCACTAAGACTGCCCAATTTTCGTCTACTGGTTTTTTCTTTAGCAGGTTTAAGATCGTCGTCGTTTTACCTGATCCCAAAAAACCAGTCAGTATATTGGTAGGTACTCGATTTGACATGCTTTTCTCCGACGTTAGCGCGTTTATACTCAGGCAAAGTATACGGACAATGTGATGTGCTTCAATGGTTTTGTCACTGTGGAACGACTTTAGTTAACGGTTTTATCCAGACGACTAGAACTTTACAGGATCTTGGTTTCTCGTCTTAACTTAGGTAGAGTACGCGCCACAAAATATTTGCTATTCGAAGAGATTGAATACAATGAACATTGATGATCAAGTGATTGAAACCATTGAAGAGCTAGAAACCTTTCTGCGTTTAGTCGAAGGCGGAGCTCTGGGTTTAGAAGGCGTGGCAGGCATTGCACTTGCTACAACCAATAGCGATGGCCGCCCATTTGTCGCCGTTTTGGGAGATAACCACCAGCTACTTCTGGGTCGTTGGGTTTCAAAATACGTTTACGACAACGGTAAAGATATCGTTCGAAACGGTCCAGCTCGTACACATTAATATCAATGTGACGAACCATTAGCTTGCTTTTTATAAGCAAGCTTTTTTGTATTTAATTCGTACTATTCAACTAGTTCACAAGAACAACATCAAGATTTAGGCAACTGATCACACAATACGCATTAGATTTTGGGTATAAACGTACTAATCATAAAAATTAAGACGTGAACTAGGACGTGAACAATGAATAACTCTTTCGACTACACTATGCCCAACAATGAAGGATTCTTTGGCGAATATGGCGGCAGCTTTGTACCACCAGAGCTTGAGCAAATCATGCGAGACATCAACGCTGCCTACGAAGAATGCTGTAAAGACCCAGAATTTAAAGCTGAGCTGGCGCGCCTTTACAAACATTTTGTCGGTCGACCGAGTCCGATTTTTCATGCTGAGAATTTGTCCAAAAAATATGGCGCTGATATCTACCTGAAACGCGAAGATCTCAACCACACTGGCGCGCACAAAATTAACCACTGTTTAGGGGAAGCAATTCTCGCTAAAAAAATGGGTAAAAAGAAATTGATCGCAGAGACAGGCGCAGGTCAACATGGCGTTGCGTTAGCGACAGCAGCGGCTCTTGTCGGATTAGAGTGTGATATTTACATGGGTGAAGTCGACATCGCGAAAGAGCACCCAAACGTGGTTCGAATGAGAATTCTAGGCGCCAATGTGATTCCTGCGACGCATGGACGCAAAACGCTGAAAGAAGCGGTAGACGCAGCATTTGAAGCTTATTTAAAAGATCCAGAGACTCAGCTTTACGCCATTGGCTCTGTAGTAGGCCCTCACCCATTCCCTAAAATGGTTCGTGATTTCCAGTCTATTATCGGTAACGAAGCGCGAGTTCAGTTTAAAGAGATGACGGGTAATTTACCGAACAACCTTGTGGCGTGCGTGGGCGGTGGCTCCAATGCGATGGGCTTATTCAGTGCCTTTTTAGACGACGAACAAGTCGCGATTCATGGTGTTGAGCCAGCGGGTCGCTCTTTAGACAAAGTAGGTGAACACGCGGCAACCCTTAGCTTGGGCGAACCGGGCATCATGCATGGTTTCAAGTCTTACATGCTAAAAGACGAACAAGGTGAACCTCAAGAAGTTTATTCTGTGGCAAGTGGACTAGACTACCCATCTGTTGGCCCGCAACACAGTTACCTAAAAGATATCGGCCGCGTGAATTACGGTTCTATCACCGACGACGAAGCAATAGATGCCTTCTTTGAACTGTCTCGTGAAGAAGGCATTATTCCTGCGATTGAGTCATCTCACGCAGTGGCTTACGCGATAAAACTGGCAAAACAAGGAGAAAAAGGGTCGATTCTCATCAACTTGTCTGGCCGAGGTGACAAAGATATTGATTTTGTGGTCGAAAACTATGGCTCAAAATACGGGATTGAATCGCTAATCTAAAGCTTATTTTCTTAACATAAAGCCACCTCCTTCAAAAAGGTGGCTTTGTTGTTTTTGACATCTGTGGATATGTTTTGCTCTTATACTGTAACTCGCTGAAGACTCCCATGCTCTCGTCAGATGGCCGGCGAGCGATACTCTACGTTCACATCTAACCCAAGGTGAGTTGCATACGCCATATACGGGCAGCCTTCACCATCGATGTAAACAACACCATATCCAAACTGGTCGTTGTAATTTCGCAACTCGATGTCATTAATAGCCGTTAATTTTTAGCATCTGACTTACTATCGTAACGATTGATCCATTCCTTTAAAATTGTATCGCGATTCGCTGCTGCCCACTTAAAGTTGTTCTTAATCATCATAGCTTCTGGCTTTTCAGGGTAATGCTCAACTGGCTTAGCGACACCAGGAAGTGCAACAACAGCGTAAGACTCGTTATAAAGCTTGTTCGCATTTTTACTTACTGCGAAATCCATTAACTTCTTGGCAGCTTCTAGCTTATCGGTACCTTTAACGATCGCAGCGGCTTCCATATCCCAGCCGATACCTTCTGTTGGAAATACTAGGTCGATTGGTGCTTTTTGTTTTTTCAGTTTAGCGCCACGGAAGGCAAACGAAACCCCCATCGTTGTTTCACCAGTCGCCGCTAAGTGACACGGCTGAGAGCCAGAGTGGGTATAACGAGCAATGTTTTCATGAAGCTTATCCATGTAGCTCCAGCCTTTCTCTTCACCAAACAGTTGCAGCCATGCAGATACATCTAGGAACCCCGTTCCTGAAGAACTAGGATTAGGCATCACAATGTGACCTTTGTACTCAGGTTTTGTTAGGTCAGCCCATGATTTAGGCATTTCCAGATTGTTTTTTTCTAGCTCAATCGTGTTAACACAGATACCAGCAATCCAAGCATCCATACCAATCCAAGTTGGGTTTTCGCTCATGTCACGGAAGCTGTCGTAAAGTTCGTCACTTCCGTTTGGCTTGTATGATTGCAGCATATTAAGGTTGTCAAAAACCATCATACTGGTTGCTGAAAGGCCCCAAACAACGTCCGCTTGTGGGTTGTCTTTTTCAGCGAGGATCTTAGCAGTCATAATACCAGTAGAGTCGCGAACCCATTTAATTTCAATATCTGGGTATTGTGATTCAAACGCTTTCTTGTATTGGTTTAGCTGGTCAGATTCTAATGCAGTATAGACAGTGAGTTCCGAAGCAGCATTAGCCATTGGAGCAGCCAAAGCAAGCAACAAAGCACCAGTTTTTATCTTGTCGTCCATTTTCTATTTCCTTGGGGTTTATCTGTATTAAGTTGTTGCTACTTTACTTGGTAAATATTGTCTAAATGAGTACGACGCTTTAGAAATAGTTAGGAAAGCAACTGGTTTTGCTAATCATTGATATTCAGCCTGAGTAATCTATCGATTGACCATCATGCGCCATATCTAATAAATCAGAAAAATAGCCGAAAGTATCCATTGCCCATGTTTCAAAGGTATGACTGATATGTAGCAAACGCAGATGTTTTGGTTTGCATCGTCGTTGAATATCTTCGATTTGTTCAAATGTACTGTGGTTTTTTGTGGCTATATTTCCTCTTACGTCAAGAGGCATATAGCCGCAGTCAATAAACATCCATTCAACCGGGTTATCCTGAAACCACCGAATCGCCGTGTCATTGAGACCATAGGTATCCGTTAAATACGCAATTCGTTTACCACGCCAATTGAACACATAGCCTAAACACGTTCTTGAATGATTCAGAGGAATAGTGGTTATTGAAATCCCCTGCCATTCAAATGTCTGAAATGGGGAAAAAGGTGGTTGAAATTTTAAAATACCGGGATATTTGTAGAGGTTATCGCAGCCAAGTAGGTCATCTGGTCCATGGACAGGGATTGGTGTTCCTACTCCTTCTCGCAAGTCAAACAAACTTTGTACATGGTCAATGTGGTAATGAGTTAATAGGATTCTATCGATGCTGCCTGAGGGAAATCGTTGCATAAGGTCGGGTAAGTTTGCATCAATCAGTAACGTTTTACCATTATGCTCAACCATAGCTGAAGTTTTGTTGCGACGATATTGAGCGTTTTCTTTTGCACGGGTACACGCTTTGCAGCCGCACCCATAGACAGGTAACATCGCGCCATTGCCTGTACCGAGCAGAGTGAATCTCATGTCGTCACCATATTTTCTAAAAACTGGTTAACGGTATCTGTCAAACTACCGCTGTTATCCAGCATTAAGGTGTTTTCAGGCAGTGAAATGGCGCGAAATTCATCGGCTCTTTTTAATCTCTGGCATATAACATCGTCGCTCTCCCGGCCTCGTACTCTTAAGCGCTTTTCCAGAACGTCGTTGGAAACATCAATCACAACAGGAATCAAATTTTCCCCGTAACGTTTTAGCGCTTGTTGAAGATAACCACGAGAACCATTTACCACCACATCAACCCCCTGCTCTAGCCATGAATCCAGTTCGCAACCAACCCCATAAGAGTGATTGTTGGCTTGCCAGTGCATCGAAAAGAGATTGAGCGACTGGCGCAGTTCAAACTCGTTTAGACTAAGCTCAATATAATTTTCACCACCAGCATCGGCGCTACGAGTAATGTAACGGTGAGCGAAGACTAGATTTCGTTTTTTTTCCTGCTTTAGCTTGTCAATCACGCTATCTTTACCAGCCCCAGAGGGGCCGATAACGTAAAACAATTTTGCCATTCGTTTCACCTAGAAAATCAACTGTCCATTTTTGTAAACTTGCTTCACGATTGGAAAATCACGGTCTACTTCAACCCGAACTAAATCTGCAATACGTCCCGCTTCAATCAAACCACGATCATTCATTCCCAGTGCTACTGCAGGGTTTGTTGTGACCAGTGCAATCGCTTTTGGCAGATCGTAATCGTTATCTAGGGATTCAATCTTAAATGCTGCTTGTAACAAGCTTGCTGGGTAGTAATCTGATGACAGAATATCCAGCACACCTAACTCAGCCAGTTTATGAGCGGCAATATTGCCAGAGTGAGAACCACCGCGAACGACGTTTGGTGCACCCATTAACACTTTCAGGCCTTGCTCATGAGAAGCCTTAGCCGCCGTTAATGTCGTTGGAAATTCTGCGACCACCATGCCATCTTTTTTAGACTCTGTTACGTGTTCTTCTAAGCCATCGTCGTGAGAGGCCATTGGGATACCAGCGCGACGGCATTTATCAACGATAGCTCTGCGATTTACTGCTGAATACAAACGCGCTTGTTCGGTTTGTTCAGTTTCAAACGCTT
The DNA here is from genome assembly GCF_026000435.1 of Vibrio sp. STUT-A11. NCBI lineage: Bacteria > Pseudomonadati > Pseudomonadota > Gammaproteobacteria > Vibrionales > Vibrionaceae > Vibrio > Vibrio sp. STUT-A11. Next base: position 1,860,646 of record NZ_AP026764.1, read on the forward strand.
CCATTTTGTTATCATCCCAACCATATTTTTGTTGGTAATAAGAACGATATTGCTCCAGCGTTGGAAACTGACGCTGACCCGGTGAATGATCCATAATTGAAACTAACTTCACCACTTCCGGTTCAAACAGTTCATCAAACAGAGAAACTGTGGATTCGTTTGGCACTTCACAGCGCAGATGAAGCATATGGTCAACGCGACAACGAAAATCTTTTGCACTTTTCACCGCTTCAACCATTCGTGATAGGTTTGCTAGACGTGTGCCTCCATCGTTAACGTAACCGACTGTGACTGCATCAAGTACCGTCGTGATACCACTTGCCACACATATACCGTCAAATGCGGTCAGCGCTGAACGTTCAGGCCACGCTGCGTTGGGGCGTGGGGAGAAGTATTTTTCCATATGGTCAGTGTGTAACTCTACCAACCCTGGAATCATGTAGTCACCGTTACAATCGATCGCTCGTGGATCGCTACTCACTTCGTTAACAATTTTCGCAATTTTACCATCTTCAATGTACAGCGTACCTTCGACGACTTCGTTGCTTAGTACCAGTTTTGCGTTGGTAAGAATCATGTTTAAGCTTCCTTTGAATTCATATTATGTAGGCGATCTGCCACGGCATCACGAGCGTATGGGTCATGGAAAATGCCCACGATAGCTGCGCCTTGATTTTTGGCTTGTTGAATCAGATCGATGACCACTTCACTATTGGTTTTATCTAGCGAGGCAGTGGGTTCATCCAGCAACAAAATTGGGTAATCCATGATGAATCCACGCGCAATATTCACCCGTTGTTGCTCACCTCCTGAGAATGTGGCGGGAGCCAATTGCCAAAGATGCTCTGGCACATTTAAACGCGTTAATAGATGGGCAGCCTTCTGGTAGCACTCTTCGTAGCTGACGCCTTTACTTAGAAGCGGCTCCATAACCACATCAATGGCTGAAACCCTTGGAATAACAGATAAGAACTGGCTCACATAGCCCAATGTTTGCTGTCTTAGCTGGACAATCTGACGCGGTGTTGCTGTGACCAGGTCAACGCTTTCATCTTCCTGGTTTCCATAACGAACGCAGATAGAGCCTGAGTCGACTTTGTAGTTACCATAAAGAGAACGCAAAAACGTACTTTTCCCTGAGCCTGAGTGACCATGTAAAATGACACACTCGCCAGAGCTCACTGAGAGATCCGCGCCTTTTAGAACTGGTAACTCAACGCCATTTTGGTTGTGCAGAACAAACGTCTTAGAGACATTTTTTACGGAAATCATTTCCATGTTTGAATTACCTTACGATTGAAGAAACCAGAAGCTGGGTATAAGCGTGCTGTGGGTCATCCAGGATTTGATCGGTTAACCCTTGCTCAACGACCTCACTACGACGCATAACTAACAAGCGGTCAGCCAGTAAACGAGCGACGCCTAAATCATGGGTCACAAAGATCACCGCGACTTTCAGCTCGATAACCAGGCGGCGCAGTAAATCTAAGAATTTAGCCTGCACCGACACATCCAAACCGCCGGTGGGTTCATCCATAAAGACAAGACGCGGCTTAGTCACCAGGTTTTTCGCTATTTGCAAACGTTGCTGCATGCCACCCGAGAATTGGGATGGCTTGTCGTCTACACGGTCAGCCGCCAACTCTACTGATGCCATCCACTCGATACTTTCTTGTCGAATATCACCGTAATGACGCTCACCAATCGCCATCAGTCGTTCACCGATATTGCCGCCAGCAGAAATATTCATCCGCAAACCGTCACTTGGATGTTGATGTACAACGCCCCATTCAGTACGAAGCAGTTTACGTTGGTTACTCAATGGCATTTCAAACAGGGAGTGCAGGTTCGCTTCACGGTCGATATACAGTACTTCACCAGCATCTGATTCCAATTGGCCTGATAACAGTTTCAGTAGCGTTGATTTACCTGATCCTGACTCGCCAACAATGCCAAGCACTTCACCGGCATAAAGCTCGAAATTGACTTTTTGGCAGCCTTTATTTTCTGCGTAGAGTTTGCAAACGTTCTTTACTTCAAGAATCGGTTTTTCATCGAGGTGAATCATTATTCATCTCCTGACTGTTGTTTCTGAAATGCCACAAAATCGACATTCTCTTTTCCTTGCTTCTCAAGGTTTTGACGGCAGTAATCGGTATCTGAACAGATAAAGGTACGATTGCCCTCTTCATCAATCACTACTTCATCGAGGAAGCTGTCGTGAGAGCCACAAATAGCACACGACTCTTCCCACTGTTGAATTTCAAATGGGTGGTCATCAAAGGCCAGACTCTCAACCTTGGTGTATGGCGGTATAGCGTGAATACGTTTTTCACGACCCGCACCAAACAATTGCAAAGCGGGATTCATGTGCAATTTAGGGTTATCAAATTTCGGAATCGGAGACAGATTGGTTAAGTAACGATCATTTACAATGACTGGGTAGTCGTAACTGGTTGCGATTCGCCCAAAGCGCGCAATATCTTCATACAGCTTTACTCGCATTACGCCATACTCCTCCAGTGCGTGCATGGTTTTTGTTTCCACTTCGCTTGGTTCGATAAAGCGCATCGGTTCTGGGATTGGCACCTGATAGACCAAGATTTGTTGTTCTGTTAATGGTGTTTCTGGAATACGGTGGCGCGTTTGAATAATGGTCGCTTCGCTCGTCACTTCCGTGGTTTTCGCATCAGCGACTTTGCAGAAGAACTGGCGAATACTTACCGCGTTGGTGGTGTCGTCAGCGCCCTGATCAATCACTTTTAGTGTATCTTCAGGACTAATTAACGTTGCAGTAAGCTGTATACCCCCCGTACCCCAGCCATATGGCATTGGCATTTCTCGTCCACCAAAAGGGACTTGATAACCAGGAATCGCAATGGCTTTTAAAATGGTTCGACGAATCATTCGTTTCGTTGATTCATCCAAATAGCCGTAGTTATAGGTATCGTTCATGGTTACTGTCCCTTTTTAATCGACTGCTTAGCATGCATTTCACGTAGCATGTGGAGTTCTGACTGGAAATCGACGTAATGCGGCAATCTAAAGTGAGATACGAAGCCAACCGCATCGATAATGTCGCTGTGATAAAGAACAAACTCTTCATTTTGTGCGGGAGATGAAGCTTCTTCGCCGTAATCTTTGGCCTGCAATGAGCGATCAACCAATGCAACCGCTAACGCTTTTGTTTCAGCGCGACCAAAAGTCAGACCATAGCCACGTGTAAATTTCGGTTCTTTTTGTGAAGAGGAATAACCGTTGATCATTTGGCATTCAGTCAATTGAATTTCACCAATGCACACTTCAAAGCCCAATTCTTCTGGTACAAAGCTGATTTCACTTAAACCGGTACGCATTTCGCCACAGAATGGGTGTGAGTCACCGTAACCACGAATCGCCGAATAAGCCATACCGATAAGGAAACCTTCATCACCACGAATCAGGTTCTGCATACGCGTACTTCGAGACGCAGGGAATTGCAACGGTGATTCTGTTAAATCAAATGGTTCAGCACCCGAATCTTGCTCTTCAACCAATAATCCTGCTTTGGCAATCCAGTCGAACGCATTCGAACATTGCAGCGAATCTGGCGCTGGAGGGTTTGCTTCAATCTTTGCGCTCTGTTGCTGAATCTTTTCGGCGTTTTCAGGGCAACCCGCTAACAGCGAAAAATCCAGCAAGCGATGGGTATAGTCATAAGTAGGACCGAGAATTTGCCCCCCCGGTAGATCTTTAAAGGTTGCAGATACGCGGCGCTCAATCTGCATTCGTTCTGTATCAACCGCAAGCGCAGAACCAAAACGAGGCAAGGTGGTACGAAACGCCCGCAGCAGGAATATCGCTTCAATCATGTCACCGCTTGATTGCTTCAGAGCTAGTGCTGCCAACTCTCGATCGTAGATTCCGCCTTCATTTATAATACGGTCAACCGCCAGAGGCATCTGCTGTTGAATCTGCTCTACTGTCAGCTCTGCTACTGAGGTGTCACCACGGCGTTTTGTTGCCAATAATTGATGTGCGGCATTGATGGCATTTTCACCGCCTTTTACTGCTACATACATGTTTATGCCTCCGCAATTTTTACGTGAGTGGTACGTGGAATTGCCATGACTTTGTCGTCCGTCATCAAAAACATGTCCAGCCCTGTTGGGAAGGCGTGCGTACGGTGAGTTAAGTAATCAACAACGCTTGAATGCAATCCTTGCAGCGAAACGGTATGTTCAGTCTGAATACCCGGCCCTGACAGTACGAGTGTGATTTCCAAGCTCTCTTTTTTTGTTGAAGCAATTTCATCAATTTCGATGATCAAAGAAGTACTTTGGTGTGGATCGCGAGCGCTGCCCGCGTTGAACTGATTAAAATCGATTGGATTTGCACCATTCATCAACGCAAAATCTGCTTTATCAGCGGAAACATCGCAAGAACAGTTACAATGAAACGCAACGTTTTTTGTTACTGAATCAATTTGGTACTCTTCACTCAGGTAAAGAGAAGATTTGGTATCTAATAAGGTAAGCAAAAGACTGAAGCTGGTTTTGTACACGCCTTGTGGACCGATCAGCTGCGGTAACTCGACGACTTTACCCGGACGTGCAGTCACATCAGCCAATTGTCGAAAGTTACTAAGACTGTCTAACACGGGGTTTTCAAAACCGGAAATTAATGTACTGGTTGACATTATTCGTCCTCCCCGCGCACCAAAGTGAAGAAATCCACTTTAGTTTTTAGTGTCTCTTCTGTTGCCGCACGACGACGTTCAATACGAGCTTGATTTAAAGGGCCGAGAATCAATTCATTTACTGCTGGGGCTGAATCACTTTGCATTAGCGCATCGAGAACAGCAGCAATATCTGCATGCTGTTTATTACGCCCTTGCACATAGGCGAACCCATTAAGTCCGTTTTCCAAAGCAATAAATGCACGAGTCATTGTTACATCACCCATGTTGAAACGGTCACCGGTATTGCCCAGTTTACCGCGCACCTGTACCAATCCACTTTCGGTTGCTCTCAGGTGTTTATAAGAAGGCTTATCTGAAAATGCTTCCCAAAGTTCTGATAGTTGGTCAAACGGAGCAAGTGACAATTCTTTCATCCACTGCCGACGTTCTTCCTGACTTAAATTGTGACGGATTTGCATCATTGCGTTCCTGGTCGTTTATCTTGATGCTCACTTTATCCACATTCCTTCAAATCGAATATCGAGAAGAATTTCAGCTTTTCATAAGATTTTCTAACCAAAATCACACCCGACCCGCTTCGCTAGCAACATAACTGTCACATAGATTCGATAAAAATTGCCTCATTATTATTGAGAGCAATCCTGTACGTAGGTCTGAACGTGAAAAAGAATCGAAGAATCCCACCTTTAAACGCATTAAAAGCTTTTGAAGCCACTGCCAGGCATCAAAGCATTACTCGAGCAGCAGAGGAGTTGTGTGTCACGCAGGCAGCAGTGAGCCAACAGGTAAAGCAGTTAGAAGAGTACTTGGATGCAAAACTACTGATTAGGAAAGGACGTAAGATTGCGTTAACAGACCAAGGACGTATGTATCTTCCGGTTTTAAACACCACATTTGACGCCCTTGCTAGCCAAACTCACGAACTGTTTGGCAATAAAAAAACCACTACTTTACACATCAGAAGCACTTACAGCTTTGCACAAAACTGGTTGTGCCCACGTTTGGGCGATTTCGTACGCCAATATCCCAACATAAAAGTCCGAATCATACCTTCGAATACTCCCATTCCGGAAGAAAGCGAAAATGAGCCCGATATTGAGATTCTTAATGGTTACGGTAATTGGCTGGATAAACAAGTTGAACAGATCACTGAAGATGAATGGGTCGTCGTTGGTAGTCAAGAGTTGCTTACCCACTACCCGATGCCAGCCCCGATCTATCATTTCGAAAGCTACCCAAGAATAACTACGCTCGGATATAGAGAAGGCTGGAAGGAGTGGTTTGAGCTCTCTGACTTCGGTGCCAGCTTTAAGCCTGCAATGCTCGAAGCGTCTAGCTCCTGCCTAGCGATTCAGATGGCAGAGTCTGGTGCTGGCTTCTTGCTGGTTAAAAGAGTGTTGGTTCAGACATCTCTTGACGCCAGCAAACTGAGTATTGTTCACCCTCAGCACATGTCTAGCCAAAGTCACCATTACATGCTGACCCGCCCCGAGAGCAGTAACCAACTCGCGGTTAAGCTGTTTCGAAAGTGGTTGTTTGCCGCTTTGACCGCTTCATCGTGCTGCCCACAGCATGAAAGACAAACTCAAAACCTGTGTCAAACAAGCGCAGCAGCTAGATAAAAACACGGCAGCAAACACTGTTAAGTAAAACTTAGTGAATTGACCACTATTGCTTAATTCACTTTCATCCTGCTTTCTCAAGAACGAAGTATTCTGTCGGGAACAAAGAACACCTAAGGTAGACAAGTATGTCCCAACAATATTTAAGCGTCGAAAACATCTATAAACAGTTCGGCGATTTCACCGCACTCTCTGGTATCAGTCTCTCGGCAAACAGAGGTGAGTTTGTATGCATTCTTGACCCAGCTCTTGCTCACCAATTTGTTCAGGCAGGAGTATAATCATGGATCAACCGATGAGTATCTCAACGCCCACTACAGCAGCAGTAAAGGCAACTCGATTTCGTTTACGTTGGTTCAATGTGAACTTGCTTTTGATAGTAGCCATTCTTGCATTGATGGCACTGGGGTTATTGCTCCCGTTAGGCTCACTATTGATTAAGAGCTTACAAAACCAACAAGGCCATTGGATTGGGCTTTCCAACTATGCCGAATATTTGTCTACACCATCATTGAGTTATTCCGTGCTTAACTCATTGCAGATTGGCGTGATGGTCACCGTTTTAGTGATTTCACTGGCTTTCACTTATGCGTTAGCACTTCAACGTACTTGTATGCCAGGTAAAAAGTTTTTTAAGACCATCGCTTATCTGCCAATACTGACACCATCATTACTGCCAGCGCTGGCGCTCGTCTACTTATTCGGTAAGCAAGGTTACGCAAACTCTCTTCTATTCGGTCACTCAATTTATGGCCCAATCGGGATTGTTTTAGGGCTGACGTTCTGGGGGTTCCCTCACGCGCTAATGCTGATTACCACTGGCCTGCGTAACATTGATGCGCGAATGTATGAATCTGCCCAAGTACTTCGCATCGGCAAAATTAAGACCTTCTTTTTGGTTACTATTGCCAACTCCAAATATGGTTTGATTTCCGCAGCCATCGTAATTTTTACGCTGGTAATTTGCGATTTCGGCGTCGCAAAGATCATTGGTGGTTCGTTTAATGTACTGGCAACCGACATTTATAAACAAGTCGTTGGTCAACAAAACTTTTCGATGGGAGCAGTAACCAGCGCAGTACTTTTACTGCCTGCGGTCGTATCATTCGCCATCGATCAGCGCATCAGAAGTAAACAACAGCAGATGATCTCAACTAACTCGGTCCCTTATCAGCCAAAGCCAAATACATTCCGCGATACGATCGCATTTGTTATTTGTTCGATGATCGCTGTCGCGATTCTGACCGTTTTGGGCACAGCACTTTACGCGTCTTTTGTCTCCTTCTGGCCTTACAACAAAGAGCTTACCTTCACTCACTACAACTTTGAAATGAACTCGGTTTACGGCTGGGCTCCGTTTGTTAATTCACTGAAACTCTCTTTCTGGGTGGCCATCATTGGTACTATAGTCACGTTTGTGGCTGCTTATAATATTGAAAAAGTGAAGACGTTCCCTGTCTTGAGTAAACTGATCCATCTAACCGCCATGTTACCAATGGCAGTTCCGGGAATGGCACTGGGTCTAGGTTATATTTTCTTCTTCAACCAAGGTCAGAACAGTCCGTTACAGCTGATGTATGGCACTATGGCTATCTTGGTGCTCAATACCGTCACGCACTTGTATACCGTTGGTCACTTAACCTCTTTAACTGCACTCAAACAGTTACCGAATGAGATTGAGTCAGTAGCTAAATCTCTGAAAATCAGCACGCTGAAGACCTTTTTTAAGATTACTGTTCCAGTATGCACACCTGCGCTGCTGGATATCTTTATCTATCTTTTCATGAATGCAATGACGACAACTTCCGCCGTCGTATTCTTGTACTCTCCAGATACGATCGTAGCGAGTATATCAGTGCTAAACATGGCCGATACGGGACAAACCGCATCAGCATCGGCAATGGCTGTCATGATAATGCTTGTTGCCGGTGCCATAAAAGGAGCGCACTTAGTTGCGGAAAAGTATCTGCTCAATAAAACACAGCAATGGCGCGCTGGCTGGTTGGGCTAATAAAGAAAACGGCCCAATACATTGAGCCAGTCCGTACAAATTATTTTTTCTCTATACCCGTTCAACTTCAAGATGCAGGTTTTAATATCTGAAAATTATCCGTAATTCTAGATACGAGTGTTCCTGCAACTTCTGGTAGCGTTACATCGAAAAACTCTTTGATGGCTGAAGTAAATTCGGGCTTGGAGGGGAAGTAAATATTATTCCTTACATGCTCATTCATTACCTTCCAAAGACGCTCTATTGGATTTAAATTTGGACTGTAAGGCGGTAAGTAATGAAGCTCGATATTGAGCACCTTTGCCGCATTTTTCACCAATTATGACTGATGATAGGCAGAGCCATCAAGAACTAGGTGAACTTTTTGCTCCAACGGGTAATGCTCCTTTTTGAGCTTCCAGAAGAAGCGAACGATGCTCTCGCTGTTTATTGTGTCATACGTGTCTGTCACCATTTTCAGGCTTAAGTTTTTCAGAGAGAACATAATCACTGAGATGACGAGCAACGGTCGATTCGTGAATACGAAGAGCTTGAGAAATCATTGTCTGACTCCAACCTTCAGACGCAAGTAAAACCGCTTTGATGCGGTCACGCACTCAACCATCACGAGTTGAATCGTACATCTTTTCGAGTTGTTGTCTCTGTTGAGGAGTCAGTATTATTTTCATGGTGCGTAGCATGATCCTGATTTCATCGAAAATCAAGCATCTTCAATGATCACGGGTATAGTCGAATTAGTTTCAACACCAAATCACAATAGGCAGAACTGAGCTAGCGAAGTGATGTAATTTATAGAGCCAGCTCAGAGGTATGCCATTACTGTTGTTCATCCATTATGCGATGACGCTCTTGATGATAAGCTTCTTCGGTATTACCGCGTTTCCAATAAGGGATGGCATACAGACTCTGTTTCTTCAGCTTATACTTATCGGACAGATATTTACGACAGTTAATCACACTACGGTTTTCACCAGCAATAAAGGCGGAAACGCTGCATACTTCTTCGGGCTCTCCCGTCATTTTAATGCCATTGAGCAAAGTCATCGCAGGCTGTTCATCATCAATTTTGAGCCAATTCAATGACACGCCGGTTGGGTGTTTTATTTCATGCACATCATCAAATGAACAGACTTCAATAAATACCGCTCCTTTCGCATATTCAGGTAACTCTTCCAATATTGCACTAATGGCAGCGACAGCGGTTAAATCACCGGCTAAAATATGCCAATCAGACGGTTGAAGTAAGGGGTCAGGGCCACCGGGACCAAGCACACCTAATTGATCCCCTTCCTGGGCGTTAATTGCCCAACCAGAACCTGGGCTCCCTTCGCCATGTGCCACAAAATCAATATCTAATTCATTGGATTCATGATGATACTTTCTGACACTGTAAGCTCTCGGTACTGGTTTGTGTTCAGGATACTCAACACGGTCTTCATAGCGAATAGGCAACTGTAAAATGCCCGATTCCTGATTCGGGAAAAAGACTTTAATGTGCCCTCCATTGCGATTTTCTGGAAAACCAATAAGGTCATCACCGCCAAAAGTAACTCGAATCAAATGCGGCGTAAGGTACTGTTTACGCTTCACAGTCAGTAGTCTGGGTTTAATTGGATAGATGATTTCTTCACTCATAATACTTACTCATATAAAAACAGATTCACTCAAAAACTGATTCGTTTTAAAGCAGGAAAGCTCGGTTCTTGAATGAAGAAACCGAGCTGTGTTTAACTATCTGAAATTGAACCTACATTTGGTAAGTAACATTAAGACCGAATGTTCTGGTTTGACCAACAGAAGCTCTTGAAGCAGAACCATTACTCACGTTGTATTGGTAAATAATATCTTCATCAGTCAGGTTGGTTACATAACCATCGAGAATAAAGTCGCCAATTGAGTATTGAACTCGGGCATCCGCAGTAAAGTAATCCCCTGCTTTATACTCTGAGGTATTATCCAAATCCGAGTAGTATTCGCCCACGTAAGTTACATCAGCACCAAACGAGAAGTTTTGACCAATATACTGAGTAAAGCCCGCAGAAAGATTGGTGTCTGGCGCATTAGGTAGTTCCAAACCACTTTGAGCAGCATCGTCTTTTTCAATTTCGGTTGATACATAACCAGCGCTGGCACGTAGTTGAATGCTGTCGGTAGCCCAAATAGACCCAGCTAACTCAATACCATAAGTCCGTGCATCATCAATGTTCTGAAATCGACTACTAACAATAGCCTGATAATCTGAGTAGTCGTTATAGAAGATGTTGGTTGACACTTCACCGGATTCAAACTCTTTTAGCATTCCTGCTTCATATGCAATAACCGTCTCTTCGTCGAACTCATAATATTCGTAGTTATCCCAATCTAAAGCATGACCACCTGCGTTGTATCCTTTACGAATTGAAGTATTGAAAGTTGTCGTATCATCGTAGTAGTAGATTGCACCTACTTTAGGTAAGAAAATGTTGTTGCTACGATCATCGTCTTCGTTATACGCATCGATAGTGTGTTGGAAATCTTCATTTTCCAAGCGAAGGCCTGCGACAAGCTTAAACGCAGGATTAACGCTATAAGTTGTTTCGCCGTAAATCGCAGACGTGGTTGTTTGCCCGTCAATATTTACACCGGTGCTCATCTGCGTCTTAGTATCAGTTTGAGAGAAGTAAAGCCCTGCAACTGTTGAGAAATCGGAGTTAGGTCTTTGCAGTAATAGTCGGTTTTCTACCGTGACGTTGTCCACTTCAGACACCAAATTAAAGGCAGATGGGTATTGATCAAATTCAACATCCGACTTCAAGTATGCCACATGTAACGAGTTATCAACCCCTTCAGCAAATTGATAATCGATATCAGCAGCGATCGATTGTGCGACAGAGTCTTGCAAACGCGTATTGGAACCTCCCCTCCCAGAAAGTAAAACTAACTTTTGATTCTCTGCGTCGGTCGCCCAGTTGAGAAACTCACCTTCAAACGCCTGACGGTTATAAGTCAATTTCGCACTTAGTTCAGGAATGGATGCTGGCTCCCAAAGCAATTTTAAACGAGCGTTGTAATTTTCTGATTCCTCGACATCTGGGCTATCATCAAGTTCCGTTGTCGTCTGACCATAGTTCATCCAACCATCACCTTTGGTACCGTCAAGTGCCAAACGGAATGCCAGTTCATCCTCGATCAAAGGACCAGAGGTCATAAGCGCAAGGTTACTTTTTACGTTGCCGTTTTCATAAGTTTCTAAGCCAGCACGAAGTTTTGTTTCCCAGTGGTAAGTAGGATCGTTGGTCTGAACGACTAGCGCGCCACCAATAGAGTTGGTGCCTTGATTGGTTGATTGAGGGCCGCGTAGAACTTCAACTTGCTTCACATCCCAAGATTTATTTGGTGTGTAGCCGTATCCTGCCCACGACTGAGCAACGCCATCAACAATGGTAGAGATTCGCGCACGAGAGCCACTGTAGAATGCATAACCTCCTGTAGCGACACCTGTGCCTTCTACGCCTCGAATACTGATAGAGCCGAATCCAGCAGTGACCACGTTAGGCGCTGACGTGGCAATATCGTTAATCGATGTCTTTTCACCGTTTTCTAATTGCTCCTCATCGATAACGGTCACTGCTGTGGTTATGTCCTTCAGGCTTTTGTCCATTCTTTCGCCAGTAACAACGATCGTTTCCATCTTATTTGGTTTCGCTGTTTCATTACATAATGCTGGAGCTGAAGCTACCCCTCCAACAATACCGATAGCTAATGCTATGCTTTGGCTTAAGTGGCTCACCCTTAATGTTTTACAACACTTCATCCTAAATCCTTAAAACTGAGTTACATCATGTTAGACTTCAAAAGAAGAAGGAATAGTAATTATTATCATTTGTATTATCAATAATTTTTTTCTAGTTTATTAGATAAATAAAATATGGTTTCAACTAGTATCGTTGAGAAAATGAGGCTAAGCCGATTTGCCGTATGGGATCACCATGGGCGTTTGTGAAACTGGATCATCTATAATCAGGCAATCTAAGTTGAAGACCTGTTTGATCGTTTGACTAGACACTATCTGTTTAGGTGCGCCTTGAGCCTCGATTTTGCCTTCACTCATTAAGATGATGTGGTCTGCATATCGAAATGCTTGATTTAACTCATGCAGTACTGCCACGATGGTGAAGTTTTTGCGACGGTTCAAATCTCGGCACAATTCGAGTAGATCAATCTGGTGAGCGATATCGAGGTAAGTGGTTGGCTCATCGAGAAACAGAATTGGGGTTTGCTGCGCTAACACCATTGCGATCCAAACTCTTTGCCTTTGACCACCAGATAACTCTTCAATTAGCCTTTCCGCCAAATGTTCCGTATCGGTAAGTTGCATCGCCTCTATAACGGCCTGCTCATCTTCTGGACTCCATTGCTGAAACAGCTTTTGATATGGATAGCGCCCTCGAGAAACAAGATCCTTTACTTGAATGCCATCTGGCGCGTGAACTCGTTGTGGAAGAAGACCAATCTGCTTAGCCAAGAGTTTAGGGTGCAGCGAATAAATATCCGAGCCATCGAGCTCTACGCGTCCTATATCCGGTTTTTGCAGTCGACACAGCATTCGTAGCAACGTGGATTTGCCACAGCCATTGGGTCCAATAATAACGGTAAATTTATTGTCTGGGACACTCACATCCAAAGATGAGAATATACGCGCGGACTCATAGCTCAGGCTCATATCTGAACCTGACAAGCGGCTATAAGCTTTCTGATCTTCGGGATTTACGCCCACATTTATGTTCTGTTTACTGTTCATAATCTTAACAAATTAAAAGCTCTTACTGCGCGTGAGCAACCAAAGCAAATACGCGCCACCAACAAGACTGGTTAATTGCCCTATTGGTAAATTGAATCCAAACGGTTTGGTTTGAGAAACCATATCGGCAACCAGAAGTAACCCTCCTCCCATTACCGCAGAAGCTGCTACGGGAATATGACCAACGCGTAAAATTCGGATAACCAGTTGCGGCGCCGCCAACGCAATAAAACCTATCGGCCCTGCTGCTGCTGTAGCTAATGCCGCTAATGCCACAGAAAGAAACGTCATTACCAGTCGCTCTCTTTCGACTGAAACTCCGATCTGGGCCGCCATATCGTCCCCCATTTCCAAAAGGTGTAAGGTTCTTGCTTTATAGATAACAATGGGAACAATAAACAGCACGCCAACCATAACGGGGATCGCGTGGCTCCAGTTTCTGGCATTTAAAGAACCCGCCAGCCATAAATTGGCAATAATCGCCTGATCTAAATTACCTTTCACCAGCATTAAGCCATTTAACGCATTGAGAATAGAGCCGATACCGATACCAATCAAAATGAGACGATATCCGCCGACAACACTATGTTTTTTCGCTAAAAAATAAACAATAACCGCAGTCACTATACCGCCTAATACTGCGGATAACATGACGGTTTGAGTCGAACTTTGAAAGATAATAATCTGGATAAGAGCACCACTTGCCGCACCGGTAGTGAAGCCAATAATATCCGGCGAACCTAACGCATTTTTAGACACTGACTGGAACACAGCCCCCGAAACCCCAAGAGCAATACCGACAAATAAAGCAGTAACAACCCTCGGCATGCGAATGTTCCATACAATTCTCTCAGCGATAGGTTCATTACTCTGGCCGGCCAGAACGGTGAAAAGCTTTTCAAAGGTGAGTGGATAAGAGCCAACCGTTAACAAATACAAGCCCATCAGTTCCAATGCAATCAGAGCAGATCCAACAAATAACCACTCTTTACGCGAATAACGAATCGTCACACCTTTAAGTTGAATCAATTGGTCACTTAATACCGTGGAACGCATAACTTTACTCATAATTCTGTTATCCTCCACCTTCTAACCAATACGACGAATATCGGACCACCAAGCAGTGCCGTCATAATACCCACACTGATTTCATCTGGAGAAACAAGGATTTTACCGACAGTATCTGCGATAGAAATAAGCAGTGCTGAAATCACCATGGAATATGGCAACAACCATTTATGCTCCGAACCCACAAAAAAACGAGCGATATGTGGCGCAGTCAAACCAATAAAATTCAACGGCCCAACCGCAGCCGTAGCCGTTCCGGCTAAGACGGTAATCGCGATAGATGCACGCAACCAAACACTGGTTTGATTAACGCCTAGCGATTGGCTGACTTCTCGCCCTAAAGAGACCGTATTCAATTCTTTAGCTAAGAACAGGGTGTATATAAGACCAATGAATACCACCGCTGAAATAGGATACAGCACACCAAAGCCACGACCTTGCAAAGAGCCTACCGCCCAATGGCGAAACTGATTAAATGCTTCTTCTTGACTATTAACGGTAATAATTTGGGTGAGCGAAAGCAGTATCACAGAGAGTGCAATACCAGAGAGTACGACCTTAACCGGATTGACTCCTCGGCTCAGACCAGCAAGAGAATAGATAACCGCACCAGCAATCGCGGCACCCACAATGCTGAACCACATGTAGTGATGAATTTCGGTTAGCCCAAACACTGCGATCGCAGTGACGACCGCAAATGTCGCGCCAGAATTAACACCGAGCAAGCCGGGTTCAGCCAAAGGGTTACGAGTAAGCGTTTGCATCAACACACCAGCAGCACCAATAGCTAAGCCAACAACAATCGCTAACATCGCTCGAGGTAGTCGTAGGTGATGCACGATTAAGTGTTCACTATCAGCAGAAGAATAGTTTGTTAATGCTTGCCAGGTTACCTCTGGTGCGATTTCTCTGGAGCCAAAAAATATTCCAATAAATGCACACGATAGAGCAACTGCAAACAACAAAAACAACCCTAAGTAATAGGTCGACGCTTTGTGATTATTTAACACCGCCATTGAATTTATTTAGCCATACCAAAGTGCCGTTTCATCAATTCGACAATTTCCATACTGCTGTAATAATCAATACGGAACGAATTCAGCCCAAGCGGATAAACTTGTTTTTTCTGCACCGATGGCAAATTCACCAGTACAGGGTCGTTCATCACTGTCTGAGCCTTACTATCGTCAGCAACAATCACAAACGTCATAGGTGCTTTTAACATGGTAAGCGTTTCATAGTGAGCACGTACAAAGTCACTGCGCTTATCACTAAATGTTTCCCATTCACTTTTAGCGCCCTCAATCTCAAACCCAAGAGAATGTAACAACTCGCTGTGTGGGCCTGTCTCCTTAGCAATGACATTGGCAATACCCGGACCATTGTAGGCAATGATGTTTGCACGGGTATCTGGCAAATTCAGTTTTACATTTTTTAAATAGTCATTAAATTGCGCAATTTTTTGCTCAACAAAATCTTCTCTGCCAGTCGCAAAACCCAATTTAACCGCCAATTCCTGCCAAGTCTGCGCGCCGTAATCGACGATAATCACTGGAGCAATGAGTTTTAATTCTGGGACTAGATCCATTACCGAGTCACCACCCGTTGCTGCAACGACAATCAAATCTGGCATTACTGCATAGGCCATTTCGGTATCGACACTGCCGACCGCCCAAAGCTGCTCAATATTTCTTTGTTTGGCAATATCTGCCCACTGAGCAAAAAATTTCCCATCACCAGCCGTTGAACTCGCAACAACAGGTGCATCAATGGCGACTAGAGTCCCTGTCACTGTTGTGGTCGTAGAGAGGATTTTTTGTGGTTTGCGGGGAATTTGCGTGGTACTGCCATCCGCATTAATAAAGGTTCTTGGCCACTGACTTTCACTTACCGCTGCTGCAAGTGACGTTGATATTGAAAATACAGACATCATTAAAAAAATGATAATACGTCTCATAAAGATTACCATTAGCAAAAATTTCAAGTATCCTACCACAAATTTTCTGGAGATAAACACTCGGTATTATCTGAAAGTGGCAATTCTGAGAGGTGTGAGTGAAACTGAATACGTTGATTAAACAAACTAAACTCGATCAATTTTCGATCGGTAGCGTTCAATGGTGGAATGAAGTTACGTCGATGGGTACCCCGATTCAAGTGCCACTTAGCACTGATCAAACGCAGCTTATTTTTCTGTGGCGAGAAGAAGAAAGTAAGCCCAAACACCAAGCAATCTATCTGGATATTAACGGTGTAATTAATCATCACGATTTTAATGCCGCTGAGTTAAACCGTTATCAAGATACTGATGTTTATTACTATGTCTGCAATGTGGAAAATAGCTGGAATGGTACCTACGCATTGATCCCAGTCCCACAAGAGGCAGTGCAACCCACTTATCACGGAGACAAACAACAACAGATCACCCAACACAGAAACTGGATCATGAAAAGGCGCGCCAACCACATCGCGGACCCTCTCAATAAACAAAACCTGCCCCTAACAAAATGGGGTAAAATGCATTCACGTATTTACCTTGACTCTAGCGTTATCCACCCCAGCTGGGAAGACTACGACCAAAGTCACTTTGCACTGGATGAGATGCCTGAATGTCAAGTGCATAATTATGAGAGCGAGCTTCTTAAGCAAAATCGACGATTCTGGACCTATTCTACCGCGAACCAATCTACTCAGGCGCTGCCATTGGTCATCGTTCTAGATGGTGAATTCTGGGTCGAGTCAATGCCGATAATGCGTCCTCTCGAGTATTGCACCCAGAAAAATCTCCTCCCACCAGCCATCTATGTGATGATTGATGCTATTTCCTTCCGACAAAGAGCGGAGGACCTCACCTGCAACCCGACTTTCTGGCAAGCCGTGGTAGAAGAGATCATTCCTCAAGTTAATGAGCAATACTGCATCACAACCGATAGCAGTAAAACCGTCGTGGCCGGACAAAGTTACGGCGGATTATCGGCACTTTATGCCGTACTCAATTGGCCAAATAGATTCGGCAATGCGATATCCCAGTCTGGATCGTTTTGGTGGCCAAAACATGCGTTAATACATAACTCCCATGAAGAAGGTATTACCCAATCGCTGCCGGAAACGCTCCATATCGACCGTGACATAGACTCACTCAGTGAAATGCACAAGCTGAATGTGTATATGGAAGTTGGACAGCGGGAGCAAATGATGATTCCACTGGCAGAACATGTTTGCGACAAACTGTTGGCAGCTAATCACAAGGTAACCATGCAGTTATATGATGGCGGACACGATCGGTTGATCTGGCGAGAAGGGTTAATTAAAGGTCTCATTTGGTTGTTTAATGAGACCGATTAAAACCAAATGTCCCTAGCCTCAGCCTCAGCCTCAAGCCTTAGGGTGCCGACAAAAAATTTGTGGATAAGGGGATAGCTCAAAGCAGCCACTTAAAGCGGCTGCTTTAGCCTTCACTATACGTTCGTAACTAGCGTCAAAGAGTCCGATATTTTTTCGTTGTTAAGTTGCTCAGGTGAGAAAGGAATCACACTCAGCATCTTATTTGAAAACATTTTCAATTGATTCACTCGACCTTCTGAATCAACGCCATCTCGCTGCCCGTGACTGAGCAAGCCTTTCACAACTAGCTCACCATTCACCCATTGAGTCAGCTGAACATAAGCCGTCCCGAACAGAATATGGGGAAAGCCTCCCTTTTCAAGTGGTGCTGGCATTTCACCATTTAGAATCCCCTCTAAATAAGATCCGCCATGCAGAGGGATTTTCATTCCGTTCACCGTTTGACTGAGAACACTTCCCCAAGCTTGGTTAAGTTCAAATCCAAGTTGCTGCAATTCATAGACTGATTCTTCCAGCACCTGATGAATTTTCTCTACACTAGTGGCAGTAAGATCGAGTTGAGTGCCAAGTTCTGGATTACCACAAATTGGTACATTCAGTACACCAAGTTCGACCACTTTACTCCAGAAAATATGAAACAGCAGCGCGCCCTGGCTTTCAGAGTTATTCTTTCTGTCCCACTGGGTTAAAACATTTAATGCATCCTGAACCGATGCTGATGAAGAAGTTTGCAACTGCGCCACAATGTCAGGCAGGAAGGTTTCAGCCGCGTAATTACGATTATCAAACATTACTTGCAGCGCATTCTCTGGTGTAATAGCAGGCTCTTCACACAGCTCTCTCATGCGGGTTGCAGACATCACTAACCTTGGGTCATACCTTAGCCGCGCAGCGATAAGTTTAGAGGCTTGATGCTCAGGCTTGTGCTGACCGAATACAGAAGGAAAATCAGGCTGGCAGACGCCATACTCGGTATATTTATAACTGTTGTTCGTGTTTTGAATAATGCCACGAGAGATGATATTTGGATAAAACGATGCAGGTGCTGTTAGCGGGCGATGATTTTCGTCTCTGAATGAACAAGCACTACGGGTACCATCAAGGACATTAAACGCGACCTTTTCATCACCGATGTGGCACTGTGCCATTTGCTCATCGGTAACCGGAGGAATGTTACCAGCCATAGCATAGGCCGCATCGCCATGTTTGTCCGCAACGACTAACTGGCACAAAACTCCGCGATTAGACTCAATAGCATGTACAAACTCTCGAGTAGAGGTCGTTTTCGCCGCTGCTAAAAACTGATTTAAGCCACGAGCATTGCGTTCACCCGGATTCGTAATCGCATACCAACCTTCCGGTTTCCCCGGCTTTTCAGGCAATTTGAATAAAATCCCCAGTTCAGAATTCAGAAATTGATAACGACGAGTTTCAATCTCACCATTATCTTCAAGTACTTCAATATCGACAGCTTTAACAGCGAGAGATTTTTGTTGCCCATCCATTAAATAAGTGGGGTTGTGCTCCGACTCTTCAACCTTCATCAATTGTAAAACGTAAGAAGTGACCGTTGCGGCATCCAAAATAGACCAAGACACATCAGCGTTGTAGCCTGTCATAGGAAGCGGGAAACCCAGAAACGATGTACCTGCCACATCGAGTTCGCCAGGAATAGTGAGATGGTATTGATGCATGTAAATACGCTGTTGGTGTGGTGTTCTACTCCAAGCTGAATGAGGGTTTCCAAGCAACATCGCGCCTTCTCCCTCAATAACGTCACCACCAAAGGCCCATGCATTACTACCAAAGCCACCTTCGACAACAACCTCTTGCCTATGACAAGATTCATCAGCAAGCGTGAGGTCTGATTTCCACACGCCAGAAGAGTCAACGAGATGTGGACCAATTTCTATCAGTTCCTTCATAATACCAAAGCGCATTGCTGAACGTACCACATCTTCTGGCTCAAAGGTTATCAAAGGTTCGACGTTATTTCGTTCACGCCATTCTGCTTCAGTCAAAGATTGAACAAAGTAGTTAAGACCGTTCACATACCCACAAATATAATCTCGCGTATCGTCATTTAGATGCGCCAATTCTTCATTTACCCATTCGCTAGGCATACGCAAACGAAACATTAAATCTGAGTTCAGGTTCGTTGTTTTTAGAAAACCAATAGTAGAGAACTGCTCTGCACCGTAGTACTTTGACCTTTCACCCCGTAATACAATGGCTTGCGCAGATATTTCCGCTAAACGATCACGCGCATGTACATAGCCATATCCGAACCCTAACGATTCATAATCTTGGGCCTCAATATGGGGGACATCATTCTCCGTCCAACGAATTTTCACCTTATTTAAGTCATTGCCTTGCATATTCTTACCGCCTATTTTTTGTAACCGCAACCAACGTGCAGACGTATCCGGACCACCCACTTGTCTACAAATACACACTGCAATCAGCCCTTTCCCATAATAATGAGAATGCTTTTCATTATTACACAAGTGTTGTATTAAAGGCGAGCGGAACGAGGGCTAAGCGATGGGGATGGTTTTCGTTGTTAAGCTAAGAATTCAATCCGCACGAACCTGTAATTAATGGCTTAAAGAACACAGTACACTTTTTGATTGTGCTTATTTTAGTAAGCAGGAAATGCTATATAACTTTACAAATGAATTTTAGAAAACACTGGCATAAGAAAAAATATGTCAAACGATGGTTAGTAATGTGAATCGCCAACCTGTTGAAGCATCCTACTTAACGCCTTGCCTTTTCTATATCTAACAAGGTCCTTTTGCGCTCAAGGCCCCAACGATACCCGCCCAAAGAACCATCACTTCGCAATACGCGGTGGCAGGGGATCAGAATCCCTATTGGGTTTTTTCCACACGCGGTTCCTACAGCGCGAACTGCTTTGGGGCTACCGATACACTCTGCAACTTCCCCATAACTCATCACGTCACCTTCTTTGATACTTAGAAGAAACTGCCACACCTTGATTTGGAATGCCGTTCCTCTGATATCAAGTGGCACATCAGGTCTAGGAGAGCCCTGACGAATATGCTTAGCTAGAGCCACCATCCAGTTATCCAACTCTGGTGCGTTTTGTGCCGCAGAAAGCACAAGTTGAGCATGAGGAAATTCATCAGCTAGCAAAGTTAACAAAGTGCTTTGGTCATCACCAAATTGTACTGAACATACCCCTTTGTCTGTGGCAGCCATTATCATGTACCCCAGAGGCGTCTCTCGACACGCATAATGGATTATTTCACCTTTACCTCCAGCCCTGTACGCTTTAGGTGTCATACCTATATTTCGGTTTGCCTCACCATATATCCGACTTATTGAGCCATAACCTGATGAATAAATAGCATCAGTGACACCTTCTCCTTCTTTTAACGAACGCTTAAACTTTCGTAGGCGCGCTGCATCCTGATAATGCTTAGGTGACACACCAAACATTTCTTTAAATGTGCGTTGTAATCGTGAAGGTGAAAGCCCAGCAATATTGCCTAACTGGCTTAGCGTCATTTTGTCTTCAGCATGAGTTTCTATATAACGAGCCACATAGATGAGCTTATGGGTACGCTCATCCTGCCCTGCTGGATTACAACGCTTGCAAGGACGAAAACCTGCTTGCATTGCCGATTCGATATCAAAGAAAAATCTCAGGTTTTCTGGATTTGCGGCTTTCGTTGAACAGGAAGGTAAACAAAACACCCCCGTAGTGATAACACCATAATAAAACCGTCCGTCGAAAGAGCCATCTTTCTCCACGACAGCATTTCTCATTTCATTTTCAGTTAACTTTGACATAGCTACACATACTGTTTAGCGGGTTTAATTGCTATCTCATCACACCAAGCTTGAAGAAACCATCCGATTCTTGCTGATTAATTTTATTAGTGCCCTACTTTGAATATGGCGCAATTTTCAGATGTTTTAAGTTTATCGCTGTCACTAGTATGAACTTAAAGATGAATAACACGGATTAACTCGACTATGACACCAACCATTAATTACTCTATGAACACAAAAGTATGGGCTATGCTCATTTTGCTCTCCATTTTATGGGGCGGATCTTTCTTTTTTGTGGGTGTAGCGGTCAATAACCTTCCTCCATTAACCATAGTAACGCTTCGAGTTGGAATCGCCGCGTTTACGCTGTGGGGGATAGCGATAATAGGACTTGCTGTTGCTTCCACAGCGATAGCTTATGTTCTCTATTTCAGAATTCTTGAACTGGCTGGAGCAACAAACGTACTGCTGGTCACACTACTTGTACCAGTCTCTGCAGTTCTGCTAGGCTCATTATTCCTGAATGAATCTCTGGAAATGATTCATTTTGGGAATGGCGTTAATAGCATTCGGGCTGTCCGCCATTGACGGTCGTCTATGGCGTCGAATGAAATCAGCCTTTGCTTAGCCAAGAACAATTATCGAGAGTGCTCTTAGTCTAGTGGAACAACTACATTCGCTTGAGTGGTTTCACTACAGAATCTAATCCTTCGATTTTCAAGGCTAGACTAAGCGTGAGTAAATCTCCCAGCTCGCCGTTTGGCCAGCCTTTTTTATCGAGCCATAAAAAACAAATTCCTACAGGAGTTTCAGTTATTGCAGTGAAAATCTACATCGTAACGCAGAAATGGACATTTTCGTGTTAGGACTTTTGCACTAATGAAAGCACTTGAGATTACCAAAAGTATGGAAAAGTTCTAAACCTGTGGCCAGTTTTACTTGACCATATATGGACGCCTCAGCTTTTACAACACTTTTGAATGATTGGTTCACTACCATATATTCGGCGTCGTTATAGACTCTTTCGCCTGCGCCTTGATGTAAATCCGAAACCTATTGCCTAATCACTACATCGGCATTTAATGCCTTGGTCAACTCAGGTTACAATAGGTACGGTTAACCGTTTGTTCATCAGTGTATGTAAACTTTCTTGAGGTTATTATGCAAAGGCTTTGTTTACGTCAAAGTCATGGCTTCCTGTTAATATTTTCCATGCTATACGAGCTAGTTTATTCGCAAGTGCGACCACAGCTTTATGTTTACCTTGTCTGACAGCTAAAGCGTTGAACCATTGCCCAAGTTTATCTTGCCGTTTGTTGGCAAAACGCCCTACAGCTCTCGCGCCATGAATAAGTAACACACGCAGATCGGCGCTGCCATTTTTTGTGATGCTCCCTAAGCGGATTTTACTACCAGAACTAGATTGAGTTGGTACCAGTCCGCACCATGCAGATAACTGCCTGCCATTTTTGAATTGTAGACCTGAACCTATCTCACTAATAAAGCTCGCTGTTACTAATGGCCCAAATCCAGGAATTGAAAGCAGTGCTTCGTAGCGAGGTTGATTTTGACAAAGAGCTTTAATATCACGCTCGATTTGCTCTATTCGATAATTTAAAGCGCATAAATCATCATATAGAGATTTAAGAAGGCTACGGAGAGTATACGAAAGATCGTTGCTTCCATCTTCTAAAGCATCTATCAGGGACGCTTGAAGTTTTATTCTTCCGGCACTAAAAATAACGCCAGATTCACCTGCTAAACTGCGAATTTGGTTTACTGTCGCCGTTCTGTTTTGGACTAAGCGGGCCCGAACACAGCGTAATGATTTAATATCTTGTTGATCTACCGTTTTTATTGGCACTTTATGGATATTAGGTCGAAAAGCTGCTTCACATATAGCAAGAGCATCATTCGCATCGTTCTTTTGGCTTGAGACAAATGGCTTAACATGTTGGGCTGGAATTAGCTGAACATCGAAGCCTAACTCTTTGAACTTCCTCCCCCAATAGTGAGAGGTCCCACATGCTTCCATTGCAATTAAAGTTCCTTGAGGAAATTGCCTTACTTTATCGAGTAGCTTATTGCGTCTAACTTTTTGATTACTCTTAATTGAATGATCTACAAGACAAACACAGACCTGAAATACATTTTTGGCTAAATCAATTCCAACAACTTTTATATCCATAATGGCAGCCCTTTAGGTTTACTATCAGCATCAAGTTTGGCAGATACCGCGAAACTTGAGTGCTGAGGCGTCCATCACATCACTACA